>NZ_JBXAKU010000003.1:0-483443 GCF_058798735.1 Caulobacter sp. GW822-FHT07D08 | reverse complement strand
GCGGGTGAGCATGTAGTCCAGCGCCTTGGCGACGGGATCGTGGCGCGAGAGCTTGGCCCGCTGATCTCGCATCCAGGCCTCCAGTTCGGCGACGAGCGGCGCGCTCTGCTCCTGGCGGACCGCAAGTCGCTCGGGGGTGGTGCGGCCGTTGATGGCGCGCTCGATGTCGAACAGGGCGTCGATGCGCCTGACCGCTTCCAGGGCGATCGGCGAGATGGCTGCGGTCTTGCCGCGCGCCTTGTGCCGGGCGGCCTGAGCGATGTCGGCCAGTTCGAAGACCTTGCGGCGGCCGTGAGCCCAGCATAGGGCCTGGTGGATGGCGTCGGGACCGCGGCCGCCCTGATAGAGGGCGTTGTAGCCGCCATAGGCGTCAGCCTGCAGCACGCCGGACCATCGGGCCAAGTGTCCTTGCGGATGCTCGCCGCGTCTATCGCGAGAATAGTAGAACACCGCCGCCGGCGGCGCTGCTCCGCCGAACGGGCGATCATCACGCACATAGGCCCAACATCGACCGGTATCGGTCTTGCCCTTGGCCAGGACCGGCACGGTGGTGTCGTCGCCGTGCAGTCGTTCGGCGGCCAGAACATGGGCTTCGATCCGCTCGAAGACCGGCCGCATCACGGCGCAGACCGCGCCCACCTGATCGGCCAGCGTAGAAAGGCTCAAGGGCACGCCCTCCTTGGCGTAGCGCTCGGCCTGGCGGTTCAGGGGCTGATGCTGGCCGAACTTCTCGAAGACGATCATCGCCAGGAGGCTCGGTCCCGCCCAACCGCGTGGGACCACATGGAACGGCGCCGGCGCCTGGCTGATCTTCTCGCAATCGCGGCATGTGAACTTCTCGCGCACGTGCTGGATCACCTTCCACTGGCGCGGGACGGCCTCCAGCGTCTCGGTGATGTCCTCGCCCAGCTTGGACAGGCGCGTCCCGCCGCAGCAGAGGCAGGAGCTGGGCCCCGGCACGATGACCCGCTCTCTGGGCAGATGTTCGGGGAACGGCTTGCGGGCCGGCCGCTTGCGCGTGAAGGCCGCCACCGTCGTGGTCTTGGCCGCCGCGATCTCGGCGGCGATCTCGTCCGCCGTGGCCGAGGCCTCCAGTTCCTCCAACTGCAGTTCCATCTGGTCCAGCAGCCGCGCGGTCCGCTCGGCATGTGGTCCGAACCGCTCGCGGTTCAGCTTGGCGATCTGAAGCTTCAGATGGGCGATCAGCGCCTGGTCGTCCGACCGCTGAGCGCGGACTTCGGCAAGCTCGGCTTGCGCCTTGGCCAGCGCGACCTTCAGCGCCTCGACGACTTCCGCAACGGGGGTCTGCTCAGCATCCACAAGGGCGATGGAATCACAAAATCCGCCGCTTGAGGCGCCCCTATCTGCATCTGGGATCAGATTTTTTAGCCTCAGCCCGCCGCCTGTGGCCGCCAAGTCGCCTGCGGGTTACGCCAGTCGATCCCTTCCAGGAGATAGCTCATCTGCCCCGTGGTCAGCGCCACAACCCCGCCCGTGGTCTGAGGCCAAATGAACCGGCCCCGGTCCAGCCGCTTGGCGTAGAGCGACAGCCCGATGCCGTCGTGCCAGATCGCCTTGATCAACGCGCCGCCGCGCCCGCGGAAGACGAACACGTCCCCCGCGAACGGGTCCCGCTTGAAGTGCTCCTGCACCAGAAGGGCCAGGCCGGGCATGCCCTTGCGCATGTCCGTGTGACCGCTGGCGATCCAGACCCGGACCCCGCCCGGGACCGGGATCACGGACGAAGCGCCTTGAGCGTCGCCGCGACCAACGCCGTCGGCGCGCTTGACGCAATGTTCACTCGCGCGCCGCCGGGCAACTCGACCAGGATCGCGGGAACCTGAGCCTGAGCCCTGTTCGGCGTCGCCTCGGGCGCATCGACCAATATCGCCGGTGCGAAGGTGGGCGCCGACGGCGGCAGGCACGCCTTGCGCCACTTGTAGATCAGGCTGGTCGATATCTCGAACTGGCGAGCTACGTCGGCGACTACGGCGCCCGGCGTGAACGACGCCGCCAAGATCTTGACCCTGTCGTCCTCGCTCCACCGGCGCCTGCGCTCAGGCCCCGTCAAAAGGGTCATATGGGCCATGCTGTGCTGCTATGCGCGCTCATAGGTACGACTTAAGCGCGCAGCATCCGCATCAGCCCTCACGCCGACAAGGCGGCCTTCGGCGGAGGGTTACTGCTTAGCCGCCCCCTGCAGCAGGACGGCTTTCCGTCCAGCCGATGTAACAGTCGTCATCGACAAGGGCGGTAAGGCGCGCGCCGCCCAAGCCAGCGAATGTTACCTTTGCCGCATAGCCTTCGGCCGTGGTCCGAACCTCCTCGACCTCCTCGACCTCGTCGCTGGCGTAAGTCCGCTGCTCCGCCTCTATGGAACGCGACAGCATTCCGCTCTTCGCCTTTAGCGCCATAGCTTGGGCGTCCGATGAAGAGATGGACGCACAGCTCGTCGCTTGCGGCCTATCGCACCCTGCGAGGGCGACAACGAATATCGGAACGACGAGCCTGGCGATCTTCATTCCTAACCTTGAGCGGAAATGGCGAAGGTCTGCAACGGGTGCTGTCGGGCGTTGTACGCGCTAGATTCACCGCATGTTCGATTGGTTCAGAAAAGGGTGTAAGGCGTGCCGGCAAGGCATCCTTTCGGGAGACCAGTCGTCCCCTGCATTTATCGGGACCAGCATACCTAACCACGCACATCTTCGCCGGTGCCAAGCCTGTGGCTCTTGGTGGGAAGAGAACGAGCGCGAAGCCCACGTTATTAGCGAGCGGCAGGCGCGCAGCACCTTTAAAGCACTTTTCTGAACGCCCGCCCTGAAATGAGGGAATGCACCGACGCTGGCAATCGTCGGCCGCCAGCCCCGAAGCGGACATTGTGATCGTCTGTTCGGGGTGGTGAGCGGGCTCAAGTCTGCAGCGCCGATCGTCCCTCGGCGGGTGGCCCGACCGTGTCTGTCGGACGCGGTCGGGTTCATAGATCAGTTTTCGTTCAGCGGCTTGAGGACCACGTAGCGGATCGACGTATTGGTGGCCTTTAGCACCTTGAAACGGGCGCCCCGAAAGCCAATCTCGTCGCCATCCGCAAGGTCGTAGGTGAGATCCTGCGAGAAGGCAGGACGGGCCAAGTCGTTGCTGAACTCGCGATAGAGCAGTTTAATGGTCCCCTTGCTCGCACCCGAATAGACGAGTTCGCGCCGGAAGGAGGGCTTGTCGACCCGAGTGCAGGCCATGGGCTTGAAGGGCGGGTGCTCGGCGATAGCGGTCTGCTGCGGAATTCCGAAAATCACGATGACCTCGATGTCTGCGACGTTCGAGGGGGCGATGTGCATGATGACGCTGGGAGCGCCGAACCCGCGACGCGGTTTGCGTTCGCGGTCATACTTGAAGACGGCGTTCGGAACGTCGACCGCCCCGCCGGTCGATCCCTTGAGAATAGGATAGTCTCCCGCTGGAACCTGGACTTGGAAAGCCGCGCCGACGTACTTCCCGCTCGCGGAAAACGGCTCGAGCACCCTGATGCCGGTCGCGAGATCGTCCAGCCGCACGGCTGAGATCATGCTTTGGCCGATCTCGGCCTCGCTCTCGCTGCCGGCCAGCGGCGTGGCTACCGTGCTGGTGCTGACGACGTTGCCATTCGCCTCTGGACCACACGGCGGTAGGTCGGTGGCGAGGGCGATGGTCGGTAAGGCCCCCACGGCCAAAACGATCAAAAGAGCGCCGCGCGCCGCGCCGCTCGAACGAAAAAATGGCCGCTTCATCCTACCCCCAAAAACTGCGGCGCTCCGCCGCGACTCGTAGCCGTCGAGGCCAATCTCGGTGATCTTAGCTCAACCACCAAGAGTGCGCGTCGCGATCGGATTCATCTCGCACTTGGTGATGACACTTCTGCGTCGAGGTCATTGCCTGCGAACCGCCGCAACTCAGGCTTCGCGGCCAGTGCCTTGGAAAAGAACGGGCATCACGAACAGCCGTCATGGGTCGGAAGCCGAAATGAGGTCCACGCTCGGAAGCAGACCCACTGATCGGCGTCCGAAAGAGCATTCAGCGCGCTCCATCCCCGGCGTTCGCGATCTCGGATCCAACGAAATCAGATACTTGTCGATTTTACACGCCGTTGAATGATCGGCGTTCAGCACGGCTCCATAATGCTTGCACCTCGTCGCGAGGAAAGGGCGCATGGCCAGCGACCGTTGCGGCGACGGGGTGTGATCGAGCGGGGTCAGGTCCGAGGGGGATACTCGGACGATCCGGGGATGGGCTTGCTGGGCTCACCCGCCCGCCGTCGGCGTGGTTGGAGGCAAAGGGGCGTGTCAGGCTGTAAGCCCGTCCTCTTCGACCGCTGGGGTCATCCGGAAACGGAAGAGCCCGGGTCCCGGTAAGGCCTGAACAGGGCCACCCGACGGGACGTTGGCGAATAACGGTCGCGCGGAGCGTCTGGCTTCGTCGAAACGGTATTCTTCCCCTCATGCTCCGGACGCTGTCCGGCGCTCCGCGTCCCTTTCCACGAACTTCAGCGGCTGGCCGTGTGAAGGGGCGCCGCGCGACTGGACTCAGCACAGGCCCCACCTGACCCGTGCCGCGCGCGGTCTGTCCGCCCCCAAGCGGGGCGGAGAGGAAAGGACGACCTATGCGTGTGGCCGCCCTAAACCGGCAGCGGCCTTGGCTTGCGGTCGTCGCCGATGGCCACGAACGTGAAGACGCCCTCGGTCACCTTGTGAGCCTGCTCGCCGTCGCGGCGGCGGCGCCAGGCCTCGACCTGGACCCTCAGAGAGGTGCGGCCCGTGTGGATCAGGCGTGCGAACAGGCTGACCTCGTCGCCGACGAACACCGGGCTGATGAAGGTCATGCCGTCGATGGCGATGGTGGCGCAGCGGCCGGCGGCGCGGTGGAAGGCCACCGAGGCGGCCGCCAGGTCCATCTGCGACAGCAGCCAGCCGCCGAAGATGTCGCCTTCGGGATTGGTGTCGGAGGGCATGGCGATGGCGCGCAGCACCGGCGCCTCGTGCGGCCACTCCAGCGCTTCCCAGGCCTTGGCCAGGGTCTCGGCGCGGTTCGATTGGGAGATGTCGTCGGCCATGGGACGGGCGGCGGGCCTAGTGCCCGCCGGCGCCTTCATAGACGCCCGGGGCCAGGATCTCGTCCTCGTCGCCCACGGCGGTCGAAGCCACGAAGCGGCGGTCGCAATAGGGGCAGTCGACGAAGCCGGCCGCGCCCATCTCCAGCCACACGCGCGGATGGCCCAGGGCCCCGCCGACGCCGTCGCAGGCGATGCGGTGCGAGCGGACCGAGATCGTCTCCGGCGCGGGACCGACCTGGGCCAGGGTGTCCATGGCGGTCGGAACCGTCGCCGGCTCGGTCGTCGCCGATCCGGGCAGGGCGTCGAGGGCGGAGGTGGACGGGGTCTTGGCCATATTGGGAAATCCCTGATTTCGAGCGCGACAGACGAAAGTGGCCGCCGGTTTCGGCGTCCGTCGCGCGCCAAACGATAGACAGGAGCCTTTCTCGCGAGAAAGGCTCCGGACGCGGCCTTGGCGCGGCGGCGAACGAGGCATACCTATGCGACGCTCAAAGGCGCCGTCAATCGACGCGCGCCTTAAACGACGTTTCCCGGCCTCCGCGCCACCCGATCCGCCCATCTTCTATCTGGACGCTCCATGGACCTGCCCGCCTACGCCATCGAAGCCGAAGGCCTCTACAAGACCTATGCCGGCACCAAGACCTCGCCGGAAAAGCGGGCGCTGAATGGCATCGACCTGAAGATCCCGCGCGGTTCGATCTTCGGCCTGCTGGGTCCCAACGGCGCGGGCAAGTCGACCTTCATCAACATCCTGGCCGGCCTGGTGCGCAAGAGCTCGGGCACGGTGAGGATCTGGGGCCGCGACATCGACCAGCGGCCGCGCGACGCCCGCGCCGCGATCGGCGTGGTGCCCCAGGAGCTGGCCGCTGACGTCTTCTTCACCCCGCGCGAGTCGATGGAGGTGCAGGCCGGCTTCTATGGCGTGCCGAAGAACGAGCGCCGCACCGACGAGCTGCTCAACGCCCTGGGCCTGGGCGACAAGGCCAATGCCTATGTCCGCCAGCTATCGGGCGGCATGAAACGGCGACTGATGGTGGCGAAAGCCATGGTCCACCAGCCGCCGGTGCTGATCCTCGACGAACCGACCGCCGGCGTCGACGTCGAGCTGCGCCGCCAGCTCTGGCGCTATGTGAAGGGCCTCAACGAGCTGGGCGTCACCATCGTGCTGACCACCCACTACCTGGAAGAGGCCCAGGAGCTGTGCGACGAGATCGCCATCATCAACCGCGGCGAGGTGGTGGCCTGCGAGCCGACCGCGACCCTGCTTAGCCGCATGGACAGCCGCAATGTCGTGGTGACGCCGGAGGAGCCGGTGCTGACCGCCCCGGCCCTGGCGGGCTTCGACACCAAGCTGCGGGCCAACGGCGCCTTCCAGGTCAGCTATCGCACGGGCCAGTCCAGCGTCGAGCAGGTGCTGGCGGCGGTGCGCGCGAGCGGCCTGAAGATCAAGGATATCGCCACCGAGGACCCGGATCTGGAAGACGTCTTCCTGGCCCTGACCTACAACGACCCGAACGCGGCCGATCCGACCAAGGACTGAGCGCATGACCAGCAAGCCTGACGCGCTACGGCGCCTGATCGACCTCCCTGGCGTCAAGGACCTGGAGTACCGGGCCTTGCTCAAGCGCGACTTCGCCGAACCCGAGGCCCGGGCCGAGTTTCCGGAGATTGACGCCTGTGTGCTCGCCCTGTTCGGCCTGACCGCCGACACGGCCGAGACGGTGGAGCGGCCGCCCGGCTGGGACCATGTCGAAAACCAGCCGCCGGCCGCGCAGGTCGCCGCGTTCGAGGCCGAGGGCTGGGACGTCACCGACGACAAGCGCCGGCCGCTCCGGGTCCTGGGTCACTTCTCCGCGCCGCTGTGGCTGGCGGTGCGCGGCGTGGCTGGGACACTGCCCTTCCAGCCGGAAAGCACCGAGCCGGAAGCCTGGATGTCCAAGCTGGAGGCCGAGGCCAAGCGGTTTCGCAAGCGCTAGGGACTTTGGGCGGTATCGATAAGCCCACGCCAAGCTAAGGCTTGCGTTCCAGATCTCGCCGGCCAAACTCCCCCGACCGATTTGGGCGCGCGTCGGGGGCGCATCGCATGACTTTTCTTGAACGGCGGTTCGGGCTTGCGGCCCAGGGCACATCGGTGCGCACCGAGGTGCTGGCCGGCTTCACCACCTTCCTGACCATGGCCTATATCGTGATCGTCAATCCGGCGATCCTGGGCCAGGCCGGCATGCCGATCGCCGCTGTCGCCGCCGCCACCTGCCTGGCCGCCGGCTTCGGTTCGATCCTGATGGGCCTGATCGCCAACTATCCGATCGCCCTGGCCCCCGGCATGGGCCTCAACGCCTATTTCACCTTCACCGTCGTCAAGGGCATGGGTCTGCCGTGGGAGACCGCCCTGGGCTGCGTCTTTCTGTCGGGCGTGGCCTTCCTGGTGCTGACCGTGGCGGGCATCCGCCAGCTGATCGTCGGCGCCATTCCGCGCCCCCTGTTCTCGGCCGTCGCGGCGGGCGTGGGCCTGTTCATCGCCTTCATCGGCCTGAAGGAAGCCGGCATCATCGTCGCCAATCCGGCCACCACGGTGGCCCTGGGCGACCTGACCCAGCCGACGGCGGTCCTGGCCATACTGGGCCTCGCCATCATGGGCGGGCTGATGATCTGGCGGGTGAAGGGCGCGATCCTGATCGGCATCCTCGTCGCCGCCGCGGCCGGATGGGCCCTGGGCCTGGCCAAGGTCGTTCCCGGCGAGTACGGCCTGGCCGCCCTGACCGCCACCGCCTTCAAGCTGGACATCCCGGCCGCCCTTCACCTGAACGGCGGAGCCGGCATGGCCATCGCCGAGGTGATCTTCGTCTTCCTGTTCGTCGACCTGTTCGACAATGTCGGCACCCTGGTCGCGGTGACCAAGAAGGCCGGCCTGGTGCAACCGGATGGCACGATCCCGCGCCTGAACCGCATCCTCACCGCCGACAGCATCGCCACGATCGGCGGCTCGCTGGCCGGCACCTCGACCGTCGTCAGCTATATCGAGAGCGCCTCGGGCGTGGCCGCGGGCGGCCGTACGGGCCTGACGGCGATCGTGGTCGGCCTCCTGTTCCTGCTGACCCTGTTCTTCGCGCCCTGGGTCCAGGCGATCCCGGCCGCCGCCACGGCCCCGGCCCTGATCATCGTCGGCTCGATGATGGTGGGCGCCCTGGCCGATATCGACTGGGACGATCCGGGCGTGGCCATCCCCGCCTTCCTGACGGTGATCGCCATCCCGCTGACCTTCTCGATCGCCAACGGCCTGGCGTTCGGCATCACCGCCTTCGCCGTCCTGAAGCTGGTGCGCGGCCAGGCCAAGCCCGGCGATTGGCTGCTGTTCGTCCTGGCGGCGCTGTTCGTGGCGCGATTCATCTACATGGGAGCCGCGTGATCGCGTTGCGCCCGCGCCGCCTTTCGGCTAAGACCCGCTTCCCGCAAGGATGCACCCGTAGCTCAGCTGGATAGAGCGTTGCCCTCCGAAGGCTCGCGTCCAACGCGAGAGCAGCGATTTTATACAGTATTTACGAGGGTTTAGGAGGACGGAAGAAAGGACGGACGAAAAAACTCACCAAATTCTCACCGCGCTCGGACTGTCGGATTCGATCGCGGATTGACCTACCCCGGCGCAAATCTTACGGCTCCAAGCCATACGCACCCATAGCTCAGCTGGATAGAGCGTCGCCCTCCGAAGGCGAAGGCCAGAGGTTCGAATCCTCTTGGGTGCGCCAAAACTCCCAATGAAATCAGTGAGTTAAGACTGTCGCAGCAGCCTTGGTGCGCCGCCTCTCGAAGTCCAAAACTCACCACGCTGGCGGCGGCGCGACGCGAAGCCCCTGCATTTCCGCGGAAAACTTGTCGAACCGAACTCACCACGCCCTTTCGCGGCTGTGATGATCCGATGGGGGCGTCCTAATTCCGGGCTGGATGAAACGCATGGTCATCGGCAATCGAGACCCCGCGGATTGCGGCCGGCCAAGCGGACCATCGACGCCGGCTAAATGCTGTGTTGGCGAAGGGCAGAGAGGGCAGTAACGACCCCTTGTACGAATTCGCGTTACACAGCGAATCACCGACGCTAGATTCCCGAAAAGTTCTCCAACCCGAGGCCGGAACATTGAACTGACCTATGACAACCGCGCGCCACATCGTTGCACTGCTGCAAAGCCATATAGACGGGGATGAGGACCGCTTCCTCTCCGTGGCGACGCAACTAGCCGCGCACGAGGCGAGGCAGGGTCATGGGAAGCTCGCGCAGGAACTGCGCGAGTTGGTCGATGCCGCCAAGGGCAAAAGCGCGACGGTGGCGCGGCGCGGAGCCGGCCCCGTGCCGTTGGCGCAGCCGAAGGGCGAACTCGCAGGGCTTCTGGAAGCCCGCTATTCCGATGTCCGGCTGTCCAGCATGGTGCTCAAGCCCGAACTTGATGAGCGGCTTGCGCGCGTCCTTCGGGAACAGCGCCAGCAGGAGCGGCTCCGCGCGCGGGGGCTCGCCCCGCGCCGCAAGCTCTTGCTTGTCGGCCCTCCTGGCGCAGGCAAGACAATGACCGCCGCCGCCTTGGCCGGTGAGTTGAAGCTGCCCCTTTTCACGGTTCTTTACGATGGATTGATCGGCAAGCTCATGGGCGAGACCGCCACACGGCTTCGGCTTGTCTTCGACGCCGTTGCCATGCAGCGCGGTGTATACTTCTTCGACGAGTTCGACGCGATCGGCGCGCAACGGGCCGGGCCGAACGACGTTGGGGAAATTCGCCGGGTGCTCAATTCCTTCCTCCAGTTTCTCGAAAATGACGATGGCCCGAGCCTCATCGTTGCCGCGACCAATCACCCCGAATTGCTCGACAAGGCGCTCTATCGACGGTTCGACGATGTCATCAGCTACGATCTTCCTGATCCCTCGGTTGTGCAGGGCATCCTCGAAGCCCGGCTCGCGACCTTCGATCTCAAGCCGATCGAATGGGCGCCTGTTCTCGAATCCGCCGCCCATCTCTCCCAAGCCGAAGTCGCCAGAGCTGCCGACGAGGCGGCAAAAGTCGCGGTGCTGGATGGCCACGATGGCGTGACGACCGCGACGCTGCTGACCGCTCTGACGGAGCGGCGCGCGGCCATCCTCTAAGCAACGAGGCCCGATGGCTGTACCTCCCCGCGACCGCCCCCATTTCCACGTCGAAGGCGGCGGCCAAAGCGAGGCGTACACGTCACCCCGCCTGGTCATCAGCGGCCTCCCTCCGGCGCGGGCGCGTGCCGCGCACGCTGCACGGTTGGAACAGGCAATCGGAACGGCGCTCGCCGCCGGCCGCCAACGGCTCGCAGAGCGGGAAGACGGCGTCGCCGAGGGCAAGCCAGGCTTCTATCTGGAGTTCGATATCCCCGTAGCCGAGCGCGCCGCAGTCGAAGCCTTGGAGAATAAGCCCAAGGCTATCGAGCTGGTAGCGGTTCGACCTACGGCGGAGGGCGACGAGATGGTCTCGGCCACTGTATTCGTTCCGGAAGCTGCTGCCGATTTCTTCGTCAAGAAGATCGAAGCCTATCGCGATGAGGAGACGCGCACCGGCAAGCCCAAGAACGAGGCCCTGATCGCTCGGATCGACGACATCAGGGTCGCGGTCGCACGCTCGCTATTTACCGATGAAGCGCAGCACTTTCCCGCCGACGGCCGTCAGGTGTGGTGGGAAGTCTGGCTTCGGGATGGCGGTCTCGCGATCTTCCAGTCTGTCGCCGCCAAGCTCGATGTCGCGATCAAGGAGCACGTCATCAGCTTTCCCGAGCGCGATGTCGCGTTGGCGCTCGCCGATGAAGCGACGATGGATCGGCTGATACGCAATTCCGACGCCGTGGCTGAACTGCGTCTCGCCAAGGACACTCCATCCCTCTTTCTCGAAATGCGCACGGTCGATCAGGCCGCTTGGGCGAACGACTTGGCTGATCGGATCGCACCGCCGCCCCCCTTGGCACCGGCAGTCTGCATACTGGACAGCGGAGCGACCCAGGCCCACCCCCTGCTCGCGCCGGGCCTCGATCCTGCCGATCAGCATAGCTACGACGGTGACTGGGGCGTCGGCGACAGCGCCTTCTGGAATGGTCACGGCACGTCGATGGCTGGCGTCGCGCTTTATGGCGATCTCGAAGCGGCGCTTTCCCACGGCGAGCCGGTCGCACTTGGTCATCGCCTCGAAACGGTGAAGATCCTGCCGCCAACCGGGCAGAACGAGCCGCGACTTTACGGAGCGATCACGGCCACCGGTATCGCTCGTGCCGAAGACCATGCTCCCCGTCGCCGGCGCGTGTTCTGCATGGCCGTGACCAGCGACGTCGGCTTGCGCCGGGGCCGGCCGTCCTCCTGGTCCTCGTCAATGGATCAGCTCTGCTATGGCGGCGGTGACAGGCGACGCCTGATGGTCCTAGCGGCGGGCAATCTTCGCGGCGACATCAATCCGGCCGACTATCCTGACCGCAACGACCTCGAAGAGGTCGAAAGCCCGGCGCAGGCTTGGAATCCGCTCGTCGTCGGGGCCAGCACCGACAAGATCACGATCACCCATCCCGACTATGACGGATGGACGCCCGTCGCCCCGGCCGGCGACCTCTCGCCGGCAAGCCGAACGTCGGCCATCTGGGATCGGCAATGGCCGATCCGTCCGGATGTCGTGTTCGAAGGCGGCAACTTCGCGCATGACGGTGCCAACCCGGCCTCGGCGATCGACGACCTCCAACTCCTCACGACCCACTATCGTCCCAACATGCGCCTGTTCGAAGCGTTCGGCGACACTAGCGGCGCTGCCGCGCTCGGCGCGAACCTCGCCGCCGGCGTTATCGCAGCCCGTCCGACACTCTGGCCGGAAACGGTGCGCGCGCTCATTGTCCATTCCGCCGAATGGACGCCGGCGATGCGCCAGCGCTTCGACGCGGCCGGCTCGCAAGCTCAGAAGCTGGCCATGCTACGCCGCTACGGCTGGGGCGTGCCTGACCTTGGCCGGGCGCTGATGAGCGCGTCCAACGACGCGACTTTGATGGTCGAGGACGCCCTGTTGCCATTCCGCAAGGACGGCTCGACGATCAAAACACGCGATATGAATCTGCATCGACTGCCCTGGCCGCGCGCCGAACTGGCTGCGCTTGGCGATCTCGATGTGGAGCTGCGGATCACCCTGTCCTATTTCGTTGAGCCCAATCCCGGTGAACGGGGCTGGACGCGGCGCCACCGCTACGCTTCGCACAATCTCCGCTTTGCGGTGAAGCGGTCGCTCGAAGGCTTGGAAGCGTTCCGGCAGCGGATCAACAAGGCGGCTCAGGACGAAGAGGCTGGCGCTGTCGGCGCTGCCGCGGGCGGTGACTCCTGGGTTCTGGGTACGATCCGTGACCGCGGTTCGATCCATAGCGACATTTGGCGTGGCAGCGCGGCCGCCCTCGCCGAGCGCGACGCGATCGGAGTCTTCCCCGTCAGCGGATGGTGGAAGGAGAAGCCTTCGCTCCAGCGCTGGGATCGTTCCGCCCGCTACGCATTGTGTGTGTCGATCCGCGCGCCCGAGGCCGACATCGACCTCTATACCGCCATCGCCAATCAGATCGCGGTCCCGATCCCGGCGGCTTAGCGGTCAGTCGAGCCAAGCGGCATAAGCGCCCACGTCGATCATCGGGACGGTCGCGCTCGCCTGAAGGCGGGAGATGAGGTCGAGCAGGAACCGCGTCGCCGCTCGCACGCCGACCTGCGCCTGCGAGCAACCGTCCGTGTCGCAGCCGAACACTCCGTGCGCTGCGACGCATCCGATATCGAGGCGGTGCTGCCCATCGAGCGCTGCGAGCGCATCGGTCAGCGGCTGGCCGAGCGGTGGATTCCATTCGCTCTCGAACGTGAGCAGTCCGCCGATAATGGCCGGCAATGGTCGCGGATCGTAGATGCCGCCCGCGTGCGGTATCGGCAGGCTCGTCCGATGGAGTGCGCGAACGCTGGCCACCTTGTCCGCCGCATAGGCGACATGCTGCGCATTGATCGCCTGCTTGGTCTCGAACACAGCATAGACGCTCTCTGCCGGTACGATGAACTGATCTTTGAAATTGAAGATAAAGGGCGAATATTGGCGATCGAAGATGACGATATCGATCTGGTGGCTGAAGGCGCCCTTGCTGTCGACCACATGTGCGCCGGCAGCGCGATACCGTTCGGGCAAATAGCCCTGCAATAGCTCCAGCCACACAGCTTCGCTGGCGTCACCCTTCGTTCCGCCGTGACCGAAGCTGCCGCGCGCGATGCCCAGCTTCGCTTCGATCTCGTCGTGCAGGCTTTGCAGCAAAGTTTTGAGGGACCATTCGGTCATTGCACGAAGCCGCTCCAATTGCCGCCCAGCGCAGCTTCCGCCAACCGCCGCACCGCTTGCTTCTCCGTGCCGGTGAGATCATCCGATATGACATTGTTTCCATTGGCGGGATCGATCACCCGTGCTGCAGTGAACTTGTCCCTGAGATACTCCAGCACCGTCACGACATTCTCCGCCAAGTCAGGCGATGTCCTCCCGCTCAAGGCTGCGATCACGGTCAGCTCAAGATAGAAAGATGGGAATTCGAGCCGCTTCTGGTTGCGCCACAGTTTCAGGAGCCGCGACTCGCGCTGATGGCCCGCCATGACGACGGTGTTGATATGTGTCGTCACATTTGTCTTCGTCCAGGTATCGGCCGTGCGCCGGTAGAGGCTGTGATCCGTCGTCCAGGCGGACTGCCGCTTGCCGGGGACGAGATCGACATCGAAGCCGCCGATCGTCGCGTTGATCGACGCATTCTGCCGCTTTGGCACATAGCCGGCGCCTGCAATGGCGTTGAAGAGCGAGCCGTAAATATCCTTCAAAGTCTCGGGCGTGTCTTCGTGCAGCGAAATGAAAAGGTCGATGTCAGTGCCGCTTCGGTTGGCCGTGCCTTTGGCAAACGAGCCGCTCGGAGAAATCGACAGTAAGAAACGGTTTGCCCATTGCTGAAGCACAGGCGCGATTATTGTCTGGACCTGCCGAACAGGTGAGAACGCGCTGGTATCAACGGCCTCCCTAGCCAGAATCGCGTTTAAGTAGGCGCTGCTCATCACATATGCCTAGCGCTGCAATCTTTCTCCCGGAAGCACCGATGCAACGGCAAGAATAGGTATGGCGTCGCTTGACGGGGTCCGTCGCGGCCAATCGGCTGCAATCCCATGACGCGGGCCGCGTGCTCCTCGATTTTTCCGCCAGGATCGACTACATGGAGCCCGTATCCCCCGGTGGTCCCTGCTTTGCATACCGCCGGGGCACTTTATTTCTAGCCACAGCCTGAAGCCTTCGCAACGCGCTTCCAGCGTGCGGATCGTGCTGTTTCCGTCTTCATCCCAAACGGTTTGAGGGGGAAAGCCTTCCCCTACCGTCGAGTCCCTGACAGGTCTCGCCGGACCCCTTCGAGCGGGGACACCCCGCAACGCCCCAGATAGCACGCGGGGATCTAGGGAGCGCACACTGGCGGCTGAAGCCGCGCAGGGGTCGCGCGTTTTTATCTGCCCGCGTTTGCACACTTGCTCTGGCCGGAGGGCGCGGCGACGGCTGGCCCCCAGGCCCGCGCGCACGCCGCCGCGCCGGCCGTCCGCCGCAAGGGTGCGTCGTTTGTGGCGCCGCGAGCGGCGCGGAGCTTGGGACTCCGCCCCTGGCGCACTTCGGAACGTCTTCCGCCCAGCTTCCTCCGCTTCGCTCCGTGCAGCCGGTTCCCCGCGAAGCCGTCCCTCCGTTTGCACCCCCGGTCTCGCCGACGGGCAGGGTTTCAGCGCGGCGCTTCCGCTGCGCGGAAACCTAAGCCCAAGGAGTAAGGAAATGACCAATACCATCGAAACCGTGGCGACCGAGCAGAGCGCGCAAGACGGTCAGACCGTGTTCGTCCCCCTGAACAAGCTCAAGAAGTCCCCGAAGAACGTCCGCAAGGTGCCGCATACCGACGAGTTCATTGCAGCGCTCGCCGCGTCCGTCGCGGCCAAGGGGCTTTATCAGAACCTCGTCGTCGAGCCGGAGGTGAAGAACGGCAAGCCGACCGGCTGCTATCTCGTCACCGCTGGCGAAGGGCGCAGGCTCGCCTATCTGCTGCGCGCCAAGCGCAAGGAGATCAGGAAGAACCACCTTGTCCGCTGCTGGCTCGACACCGAGAACGATCCGGCCGAGGTGAGCTTGGATGAGAACTACAATCGGGAGCAGCTTCATCCGGCCGATCAGTTCGAGCGCTTCCACGAGCTTTCCCGCGACAAGGGATGGGGCGCGGAGGAAATCGGCGCGCGGTTCGGCGTGTCGCCCGAGATCGTCAAGCGGCGGCTGCGGCTCGGCGCGGTCAGCCCGAAGCTGATGGACGTCTATCGGCAGGACGGGTTGACGCTCGACCAGTTGGCGGCGTTCGTCATCACCGACGACCATGCCCGTCAGGAGCAGGTTTTCGATAACCTGTCGTGGAACAAGGAGCCGTGGATCATCCGGCGCGACCTCACCGCGAGCAACGTGCCCGCGAGCGACCGGCGGGCCGTGTTCATCGGCGCCGATGCCTACGCCGAGGCCGGGGGCAATGTCATTCGCGACCTGTTCACCGAGGATGACGGCGGTTTCTTCGAGGATGCGGGCTTGCTCGACACGCTTGCCGTGGAGCGGTTGCGCGAGATCGCCGGGGAGATATTGGCCGAGGGCTGGAAATGGGCCGAGGCGAGTATCGACTATCCGCACGGTCATGGGATGCGGCGCTACTATCCGCAACCTGTTGGCCTGTCCGACGAGGACGAGGCGCGGCTGTCCGAGGCGGCGGCGGCACACGACGCCCTGATCGAAGGCTATGACTCCTACGAGGACATGCCCGAGGACGTGGCGGTGAAGGCGCAGGCGTTGAGCAACGAGATCGACGCGATCAGCGCCAAGCGCTCGGCCTACGATCCCGCCATCATCGAGCGTGGCGGCGTGTTCGTCTCCCTCGGCTCCAATGGCGAGGTGAAGATCGAGCGCGGCTATGTCCGCGCCGAGGACGAGCCGCAGCCCGAGGTTGCCACCGAGGACGAGGGCGATGACATCGCGGAGGACGGCGAAGCCGTGGAGGACGACGAGGACGCCGACGAGGAAGAAGAGGTGGACGAGGCCGACGCGGGCAAGCCCATTTCGGACAGCCTCGTTCGTGACCTCACGGCCCACCGGACGCTCGGCCTCCGTCTCGCGTTGGGCGCGCAGCCCGACATGGCGATGGTGGCCCTCACCCACGCGCTGGTGCTGGACCTGTTCTATCATGGGTTCGGCAAGTCCTGCCTCGCCATCACCGCCAAGAGCGAAGACATCGCCAGCCATGCCGAGGGCATCGCGGACAGCGGCGCGGGCGAAGCGCTCGCGGCGCGGCACGATCAATGGGGCGCGCAGCTTCCCGACGATACGGCGGACCTGTGGCCGTTTCTCGCGGCGCTGGACGGCGACAGCCGCACCGAGCTTCTGGCGCATTGCGTGTCGCTCACCGTCAATGCGGTGAAGGTGCCTTGGGAGCGTTCCACCGCCCGCATCGAGGCGGCGGACGGACTGGCCAAGGCCGTTGACCTCGACATGACCGCGACGTGGACCGCGACCGCCCGCAGCTATTTCGGGCGCGTCACCAAGGCCCATATCGGGCAGGCCGTCAGCGAGGCCGTTTCGGTCGAGGCAGCCGAGCGCATCCTGCCGATGAAGAAGGCGGACATGGCCGACGCGGCGGAGCAGCTTGTCGCCGGGACGGGCTGGCTTCCCGTCCTGTTGCGCGCGCCGGAGGGTGAACCCGAGGCGGTGGAGGCGGAGGATTTCGCAGCGGACGCGCAGCCGTCCGAAGCGGAGGCCCCCGACACCGAAGCGCAGGACGGCGCGGACGCCGTGGCGCAGCCGACCGGGATCGAGGCGGACGCCATCGCGCCGGAACCGGAGGACGAGGGTCAGCCGCATTATGCGGTTGCGGCCGAATAGGTGACGGGCCGGGACCGCGCGAGCGGTTCCGGCCTTTCCCTTCGTGAAGGCCGGATAATTCGCGGCCGCGCTCTTGTCCGGGCGCGGCCGCTCTGGCGTTCAGGAAAAATGCGCTCGCCGGGCGTGGCCCGGCTCGCGATGCGTTGGCGGCTGGCCCCGCTTCCCGCTAATCATCCGGCATGGCGATAGCATCGGACAGCGCGCGAATCGACACGGCCTCACGCACGATCCTGGCTCCGCCGCGCGACATCTTCCGGGCCATGACCGACGCCGAATCGGTGGCGTCCTGGCGGCCGCCAAAGGGGATGCACGCGCGCATCGAGTCGTTCGACGCACGCGCTGGCGGCGGCTATCGCATGGCCTTCATCTATGACGATCCCGCGCCCGGCGTGGTCGGAAAGTCCTCCGAACGGGAGGACCGCTTCGCCGGCCAGTTCGTCGAGCTGCTCCCCTACGAGCGCATCGTGGAAGATGTGGTGTTCGCTTCCGACGATCCTGCCTTCGCCGGAACGATGCGGGTGACGACGACGCTGACGCCCGTTGCCGATGGCACCCGCGTCACCATCCTCTGCGCGAACGTGCCGCCGGGTATCAGCGCCGACGACCACCAGGCCGGAATGGCATCGACGCTGCGCAACCTCGCCGCCTTCATCGAATAGCGCTGGCCGAATGGGCCAGTCCGACGGTGGCTGATCGGATGCTCCAGACGCGCTTGGGCTTCGATCCGGCGAGCGCGACCGCGCCGTTCGTCGCCACGCTGGTCGATGTCACCGGGATCGTCATTTATTACTGCGTCGTCCTGCTCATTCTCCAAAGCACGCTTCTCTGATGTGATCGGTTCGCCTTGGCGCGACATGAGGTGGCGTCAGGGATGCCGCAACGTCGTCTTCCCCGCATCTGCTCTCGGCACGCCGCCACACGGCCTCTGAAAAGGCTTGTCTGGCCGAGGTCCGCCTGCCTCCCCGCAACGGCGTCGCACGGCTTTTTTCCGCCGCCGGCCCTGCCGGCTTTGCATCGCGAAGCAAAAAAGCCGTCCGCCACCGCCAGCCACTTCGTTCCGCCCTTCGGGTGCAGGTCAGTCGTCCCCCGTCCGGTCGACAGCCATCGAGGCCGCAATGGCGTGGTCCCGAGGCAAGAAAGGACTGACGATATGATCCGCGGCATCTTCACCACCACCAATCGCGGCTACACCGGCGAAATCCGCTTCTTCGGCACGCGCGAGCAGGTCGAGCTTCGCCCGATCGACGGCAAGGACAATGACAAGGCTCCCGACTTCCGCATCGTGGCGGCCGACGACGAGCGCATCGAGTTCGGCGCCGCCTGGAAGAAGACCAGCAAGGAGCAGCGCGATTACGTCTCGTTCAAGCTGACCCTTCCCGGCGGCACGCCGGTCTATCTCCGGCTGTTCGAGAACGAGACCACTGGCGACTACGAGCTGGTGTCCGACTGATCCCACCGGCGCCCCGCCACACGGCGGGGCGCACCTTCTCCAGCCTCCGAAAAAGCGACCGGGGGCCATGCGTGATCGTATAGCCCGGCCGGCTTCCGGCGGATGGCGCTGAGAACCTCGCAGTCGACGGCTGCCGCCGTTCATTCCTCGGCGCGACGTTGCGCGCTCGCGCCCCCGAACGCCGCGAGCCGCAGGCCCGTCATGCGTCGCCGGGGCGGCGCGGTTGCTTGGGGCTCTGCCCCCAGCGCCCTTCGGAGCGGCTTCCGCCCAGCTTCCTCCACGCTTCGCGTTCCGTGCAGCCGGTTCCCCGCGAAGCCGCCCACTCCGGTTGCACCCCCGGTCTCGCCGACGGGCAGGGTTTCAGCGCGGCGCTCCGCTGCGCGGAAACCCAAGCCCACGGAAGGAAAGACCATGAGCATCCACCACCTCGCCACCCGGTTCGGCCGCAACGCCCATCAGATCAGCGGGCGCGAGCCGCTCGACAACGAGGCGCTCTATCGCCACGTCCCATCCATCTTCGCCAACGAGGCGCACGACAGCCGTTCGGAGCGCTATGTCTATGTCCCGACCATCGACATCGTGGAGGGGCTGCGCCGAGAGGGATGGTTCCCGTTCTTCGCCGTCCAGTCGGTCCCGCGTGACGGCAGCCGCCACGGCCACGCCAAGCATATGCTGCGGCTGCGCCGGGACGGAGGCATCGGCAAGCCCGAGGCCGCCGAGGTCATCATCGTCAACAGCCATGACGGGACTAGCGCCTATCAGATGTTCGCCGGGATGCTGCGGTTTGTCTGCACCAACAGCATGATCGCGGGCGAGCGGTTCGAGGAAGTCCGCGTGCCGCATAAGGGCAATATCCAGCACGACATCATCGAAGGCGTTTACACCGTGGCGGAGGACTTCCCCCGGCTGATCGACGCCAGCGAGACGATGAAGGAGGTTCGGCTTTCCGAAGATGAGCAGCGCTTGCTTGGCGAGGTCAGCCTTGTCGCCCGCTATGGCGATGATGAAAGCCCGCTTACCCCCGAGCAGATCATCGAGCCGCGCCGTCACGAGGATCGGGACAGCAGCCTGTGGACCACCTTCAACGTGATACAGGAGAACATCATTCGGGGCGGGCTGCATGGCAGCAAGCGCAATGCCGAAGGCCATATCCGTCGCAGCCGTTCGCGACCGATCAACGGCATCGACCAGAATGTGACGCTCAACCGCGCGCTCTGGACGCTGGCCGAAGGGATGCAACGCCTCAAGACAGGTTGACGCCCATTGCCGCAGGGCTGGACCGTCCGGCCCTGCGGCTTCGCTTCCTGTCGCCGGCATAACGCCGCCGACTCGGATGCCCGTATCGGCAGCGGCCGCGCGGCCCGATGGTCCGCGCGGCCGCTGGAAAAGGCGCGCTCGCCGGACGTTCGCTCGGCTCGCGTTTGTCGGTTCCCCTTATACCAAGGCGACTATAATAGTCGTTTTCATGGCGCATAGGCCCGGCCTCGTGAACGTGATCGCGTATGATCACTTCCCGCCAGGTGCGGGCCGCTCGCGCGCTTCTCAATTGGACCCAGGAGATGCTTGCCGACGAGGCCCTTGTTGCGTTGACTGCGCTCAAACGTCTCGAATCCGAGAATAACCTGCCCGTGCGCGAAGATACCCGCCATCAGGTGGTCAAGGCGCTGGAGGACGCAGGCATCGTCTTCCTTGATTCGGAACGCGGCGAAGGCGTCATGCTGGTGCGCGGCGCGGCAGAGAAATCGAGGAAGTAATGGGCGTCGATGTTCGCTTTATTATGCTCTCAGCATCGTGCCGCCATAGCGAAGACAGTGTAATTGCTTCGGTCCATTATGGTGTATAGCCTGCCAATCTGCGGGCGCAGGGAGCAATTGCTGAAAGCGAAGCGAGGCAATGGCCATAACTGCTTTCGAGGACAGCGCGCCTGATGCGCCGCACGTCACCGAGTATGACGAACGCCATCACCGCACCTACTGGCGACTGTTAGACGCGGCAGCGGAAAAAGCCGATTGGCGCGAGGCCGTGCGGATCATTTTCGGGATTGACCCGGAGAGGGAACCCGAACGCGCCCAGTTGGTCTACGACTCCCATCTTGCGCGCGCGAGATGGATGTCTGAGACCGGATATCGCCATTATCTACGTCCATCTGGCTCATAACGACCATTCTGTCAGCATCGCAAAAGCGCAGAAATCAGGCCAAATCGCTGACTTGAATCGGCTATGCGCCCACCCATTCGGCAGGGCTTCTCCATGCCCCCGCGACTGAGAAAATCTTCCAACGCGCTCCGCAGAGGGCCATGCTTGGGAGGGTCTCGATGCCGCCTGAGAAGGACTGGCGCGCGCCCCCGGACGAGGCCGGGGACGACGCGCTGCAATATTCGGATATCGCCATCGGCTATCTCAGCCGCAACGTGCGCTATCGCTCCGACTACCGCCGTGCGCTCGGCCGCGTGAAACGCGGCACGATCTCCGCCGACAATGCGACCGCCAACCTCGTGCAGCGCTGGGGCATCAGCTACCACGCCGCCCCCGGCTCGGCCTTCGACCGCAAGCTGGCGGTCGCGCGCCCAGACCTGTCGCCGGCCAGCATCGTCCTCGCGCCCGCGCTTGCCGGAATCGGCGCGCAACCTCTCGACATGCGAGCGCTCGGCGACGTTCGCGCGCGGATCAGGATGGGCGACTTCCTTCATATCATCCTCGCCGATCCCGATGGCGACGAGCATCTTTGCATGTGCGGTCCGTGTCACGGACCGATGGCCGTGATGCTGCCGATCGGACCTAACCCCTTCGCACGCCTCGCGTCGGTCGAGCGCCTGTGCCGCCGCCTCAACGGCATGGCGGCCGGCCCGCCAGCGTGGCGCCCGCCGCCCTTCCGGCGCCTGCACCTCGTCACCTTGCTGCAAGTGCTCGACGGCCACCAGGCAGGCGCCACTCAACGCGAGCTGGCCGCCTCGCTGATCCATCGCAGGGTCCGCCGCTACAGCGCCGCCGAATGGGTTGAAAGCAAGGAGCGCAAGCGCGTCCGCCGCTGGCTGGCCGAAGCCGTCGAGCTGCGGGACGGCGGCTATCTCCGCCTGCTGCGCGGCGGCTGACAGGGGACATTGCCGCTCCCCTCGGCGCTGTCCCTTCTCCGCGCCGGGGTCATTTCGCCAGGATCACCTCCTGTCCGCCGGACCCCTTTTTCGGGGCCGGCCATCATCAGGAGGATCATCATGGCCGAGCCTGTCGCCGCCACAACGCCACGCTATCTCAAGACGCCCGACGCGGCGATCCATCTCGGTCTCTCGGCCCGCACGCTGGAGAAGCACCGCTGCTACGGCACCGGCCCGGTGTTCCGCAGGCTCGGCGGCCGGATCGTCTATGCGATCGACGACCTCGACTCCTGGGCCGCGCTCGGCACCCGCCGCTCGACCTCCGATCCGGGCAACGGCGTCGTCTATCCCGCCAAGCGCCTCCCCACCGATTGCGTGCGCCGCTGAGCGCCGATGCCCACTGCACGCTCCCTCTCCGGCCGGTCCAGCGCCGAGCGCACGCAGCTTGAGCTGTTCCGCTCGGTCCCCGGCGACCTTGCGGCCCGCGACGCGCAGGACTTGATGGCCTGGCCGTTCTTCAGCCTCGCCAAATCCCGCCGCACCGCGCCCATCGACTTCCGCATGGGCGCGACGTGGATCTCGGTCGAGGCCGTGCCCGAGCATGGCATGGCGACTATTTGGGACGCCGACGTGCTGATATGGGCGGCGAGCCAGCTCATCGAGGCGCGCGACGCCGGACGGCCGACCTCGCGCCTTATGGTGACGACGCCGCACGAGATACTGGCGTTCACCCGGCGCGGCACCGGCAAGGCGAGCTACGAGCGGCTGAAGGCCGCGCTCGACCGCCTGCAATCCACCACCGTCGCCACCTCGATCCGGCAGCAGCACCAGCGCCGCCGCCATCGTTTCTCGTGGATCAACGAATGGCGCGAGCTGGCGGACGGCAACGGCCGTGCGCTCGGGATCGAGCTGATCCTGCCCGATTGGTTCTATGCCGGCGTGCTCGACCGCGCGCTCGTGCTGACCATCGACCGCGCCTATTTCGACCTGACGGGCGGCCTCGAACGCTGGCTCTACCGCATCGTGCGCAAGCATGGCGGACGGCAGAGCGGCGGCTGGAGCTTCGACGTTCCGCACCTTTACCTCAAATCCGGCGTGCTCTCGCCGCTGCGCCGGTTCGCGTTCGAGCTGCGCGCCATCGTCGCGCGCCAGCCGCTCCCCGGCTACGTCCTCACGCTCGAACATGCGCTCGGCCGCGACCGGCTGAACTTCGCTCCCGTCCCCGTCGATCCGTTCGACGCCGCCATGCGCCGCGTCGGCCTCAAGCCTGTGGAGAACTGGCCATGAGGTTCGGACTATCGGGAACAGCCGGATTCGGACGATCAAGAACGCCGGACACGGACTTTCGAGAACGCGCGGGCCTCGCAAACCCGCAGAAATCCTCGCGGAATCGCACCACTTCTAACGGTGCTAATAGAAAAGAATCCTTCGGATTCTTGCTAACGGCGCGCGCGGCTGTGGACAGCGCGGCCTTGCTCGCCGGCTCGACGCTCGCGCAGCGGCCAGGTCGCCGCCCTCGCACCGCCCCCGTCGCGAGCCTCATCCCCGGAGACCTCCCATGATCGACGATCAGCCCCCCGCCGTGCGCGGCGGCGGCGCGTTCAGCGCGCTCGCCCGCGACGGCCTCACCCATGTCGAGCTGACCTGGATCGAGAAGAAGCTGGAGCACTGGATACGCTTCGGCCGCGTCGCCCAGGACCGCATCCTGACCCGCCGAACCCGCGTGGTCGGCTTCCGACCGGGCGCCGTCTTCGCCTTCGTCCGCTGGGCGTCGAACGACTTCGGCACGATCGTCTCGCGCATCGACGTGGTGCGCGCGGTCGCGGCCAACGAAGCCTACACGACGTTGCCGTTCGTGCGGCCGGGCGGGGACATCCTGCTCAAGATCGAAGGCTGGCCCAAGGTCCAACAAGTGCTCGCGGCGATCGACGCGGTGGAGGCGGCCGGCGTCGATCCCTGCGACGCGGCGGCCGACCATTGGCGCCACGTCCACAACCGCATCGCCGTCGGCCAGCCGTCGCGCCTCTACACGATCGAGCGCCATCACGCCTGGCTCAAGCGCCGGGAGATCGAGGGATGACACGCCGCCGCTACGTCATGGCGACGGCCATCGCCGCATCCGCCTTCGCCGCGGCGTTCGTCGCTATCGCCGTCGCCAATCCGCTCCCGCGCGCCATCTGGAACGCCAGCGCCAGCGCGCCCATCGGCCTCTACCGCATCCATCCCGACCGCGATCCCGCCATCGGCGCGCTGGTCGCCGTCGCGCCGCCCGAACGGCTGGCGCATTGGCTTTCGACGCGCGGCTATCTGCCCGAGGGTGTGCCGCTCTTGAAGCATGTCGCGGCTAAAGCCGGGCAGCGGACATGCCGGATCGGCGATGCGGTGAGCGTCGATGGCCGGCGCGTCGCCATCGCCCGCGCGCGTGATGGCCAGGGCCGTCCGCTTCCGGTCTGGCAGGGGTGCCGCACGCTGCGATCGGGCGAGCTGCTGCTGCTCAATCCCGCCCATCCCGACAGTCTGGACGGCCGCTACTTCGGCCCGCTGCCGGCTTCCGCCGTCATCGGACGCGCGACGCCGCTCTATCTGCGCGCGCCGTCCCCATCGCCTTCCACCCCCGAAGCCAAGGAGATCGGCCATGCAAACCAATATCTTTGAATCCACCGCCGACGGCTATGCCGGCCGCGTCCGACTATTCGGTATCAACGAGGCGATCGTGCTTGTCGCGCTCGATCCGAGCGACGCCGAAAATGCGCCCGACTACCGCGTCCACCTCGACGACGAGGATGGCCCCGAGGTCGGCGGCGCGTGGAAACGGGTCGGCGAACGTGCCGGCGACTATATCGCGTTGGAGATCGACAGCCCGCTGTTCCCGGCGGCGTTCCGGCCGGTGCTGTTCCGTGCCGATGATGATGGACGGACGTTCAGGCTGTCGTGGAAACGCCCCCGGCCCCGCGACGATCGGAGCTGATCAGTGCCTTCCCCGATCATCCCTCTGTTCGCGGAAAGACCGCCTCATCCCTCCGTCCCGCTCGGTCGCAGGCCGGCCGGCGCGCGCAGCGAAGGTCAAGGGCGGCCCTCGGCCGGCGCTTCGCGCGCACCCTTTACCGGAGCGAGCACGCTGGCAGGCTGGCGGCGGAGCCGGGGCGTGTCGGCCGCCTTGCTCGCGGTCCTGCTGCTGCTCGCACCGAGCGCTGCGCCCGTCGCCGCGCGGGCGCAGGACGCGCCCGCCGAGAGAGCGGCCGCGCGCCATCCCTATGCCGCCCATGTCGCCGACGCAGCAGGGCGCTTCGGAATCCCCGAACGCTGGATATGGGCGGTCATGCGCGTCGAGAGCAACGGCGATGTCCGCGCCGTTTCGTCGGCCGGAGCGATGGGCCTGATGCAGATCATGCCCGCGACATGGGCCAGCCTGCGCGCACGCTATGGGCTTGGGGCTGACCCCTACGACGTGCGCGACAACATCATGGCGGGCGCGGCCTATCTGCGCGCGATGCACGACCGCTACGGCAACGCGACGGCGATGCTGGCAGCCTATAACGCGGGGCCGGGCCGCTACGACGAATATCTGTCGCGCGGTCGTCCGCTGCCCGTCGAGACCCGCGCCTATCTCGCAAAGCTGGCGTCGATCACCGGTGGTTCGGACGACACTCGGCTTGCCGCCGCGCCGCTGCCCGATCCCTTCGCTTGGCGCCGCGCTGCGCTGTTCGCGGTGCGGCCGGGCGCGGTTTCGCCTGCGCCGCGATCCGCCGATCGCACGGTATCCCAGGTGCCGCCGGAAGGGCCGGCCGACGACCGCGCCGGGCTTGTCATGGCCGATGCCGCGTCTCCCTCCAACGGCCTGTTCGTCCCGCTTTCCGGGCGGCCTCCGCCGTGAGCGGCTTTCGCGCGCTCTGGCGGGTTTCGGCGCAGGCTTTCGCAGCGCCGGAAGGGAGCAGGGCTGTCTTTCTGAAGGGGGAAGGTCGAGGGCAAGATAAAGGGCGGCAATGTGCGGAGCCCCTGCGCCTCGGTTGTGGCCTTGATTCTCAAGGCTTTCGGGCATTGCTGCGCAATGTGTGCGGAAATCCCGCACTGTGCGGCGCTGGCTGGAAACCAGCAGCGCGCAGGGTTTGCCGCACATTGCGGCCTGTCCCGGCATGAGCCGCGACGACGATTTCCGCCTCCGGCCAGGCCGTATCCGCTCGCGCGGTAGCCAGCGGGCGCTGCCGATCATCGTCCAAGCGCTCGCCGCCGCGCAGCGGGCCGGCGGCCATGTCTCGCGCCGCGGCCAGATCGTCGCGCCGGGCCGCTCGACCTTCGGTCGGGGCCGCGTGGCGAGCGTCCGCGCGACCCATCGGCTCGGCCACCGATCGCGCCAGGTCATCGTCAAGGCGCGCGTGGTCCGGCATGGCGGCCGCGCCTCGCTCGCGGCTCATCTCAACTACCTGCAACGCGATGGCGTCACCCGCGACGGCGAGCGGGGCGTGCTGTTCGGCGCCGACGCAGACGGCCTCGACCGCAACGAGTTCGCCGCCCGCTGCGAGGACGACCGGCATCATTTCCGGTTCATCGTCTCGCCCGAGGATGCCGAGCAGATGCGCGACCTCAAGGGTTTCACCCGCGAGCTGATGACCCGCATGGAAAAGGATCTCGGCACCCGCCTGGACTGGCGGGCCGTCGAGCACTGGAACACCGACAATCCCCACATCCACATCATAGTGCGGGGCGTCGGCGAGGACGGGCAGAACCTCATCATCTCGCGCGACTATATCCGCGAAGGGATGCGGGCGCAGGCGCGCGAGATCGTCACCCAAGAACTCGGCCCGCGCACCGACCTTGAAATCCGGCAATCGCTGGAGCGGCAGATCGAAGCCGAGCGCTGGACCGAGATCGACCGCGACCTGTCGCGGACCATGCAGCGCAACGGCCTGATCGACATGGCGCCCGAGCCCAGCGTCCGGCCGGACGGCGACCATGTGCTGAGGATGGGACGGCTGCGCAAGCTGGAGCGGCTCGGCCTCGCCAGCGAGATCGCGCCCGGCCAGTGGACGTTGGCCGGCGATGCCCAGGCGGCGCTGCGCGAACTCGGCGAGCGCGACGACATCATCAAGCGAATGCACAAGGCGATGAGCGACCGCGGCATCGACCGGGGCGCCGGCAGCTATGTCCTCGACGCCGATCCCGCTCAGCCCGTTATCGGCCGGCTGGTCGATCGCGGCCTGCATGACGAGCTGACCGGCAAAGCCTATGCGATCGTGGACGGGATCGACGGCCGCACCCACCATGTCCAGCTTCCCGACATCGAGGCGACCGGCGATTGCCGGCCCGGCGCGATCGTCGAGCTGCGCCGCTTCGAGGACCGGAAAGGCCGGCAGCGGGTGGCGCTGGCCGTGCGCTCCGACATGGACCTTGAGGCGCAGGTCCGCGCGCCGGGTGCGACCTGGCTCGACCGGCGCAACCTGTCAGGCGACGGCCATGATCTCGGCGGCGGGTTCGGGACCGAAGTGCGCGCCGCGATGGAGGCCCGCGCCGAGCATCTCGCCGACGAGGGGCTCGCGCGGCGGCAGGGACAGCGGATCATCTTCGCGCGCAACCTGCTCGACACGCTCCGCCGCCGCGAGCTGGACGCGGCCGCCAAGGACTTGTCGGCCGAGATCGGCCAGCCGCACGCGCCGTCCAAGGCCGGGGAGTATGTCGCGGGCACGGTGCGCCAGCGGATCACGCTCGCCTCGGGGCGCTTCGCCATGATCGACAATGGCCTGAGCTTCCAGCTCGTGCCCTGGTCGCCCTCGCTCGACCGCCAGATCGGCAAGCACATCTCCGGCGTCATGCGTACGGGCGGCGGGGTAGATTGGTCGTTCGGGCGCGGCCGAGGGCTGGGCCTTTAGCGGAAGGGTTTGGGGCCGAGAGCGAGCTGAAGCAAAAGAAGGAGTCGCTCAGACGAGAAGAACGCGAAGGTCCGGAACCACCGGCGCAATCACTTGAGTGAAATCCCGGTCGGAGGTGACGACGACATAGTTTCGTTCAAGCGCTTGTGCCGCAATCCAGAGATCATTCTCATCGATCTGCAGAAGCTGGCCGCTCACACGATCGGTCCAGGCCTCGACCCAGCGTGGAATACGGCGCCTGATGTCGATCCGCGCCAGCGCGACGCTCGATTTAACGGTCGCGAAGGCATCTGCCGTGTGCCGTGTGACTTCGGCCAACGGGTGTGCCTCGGTGCTGACGAGGCACGCTTCAATGTGCGTGAGCGGCTGGCTTGCGGCGCGCGCGAGCGCTAACCCGAACCTGAGCTCGCCGACCGTTACTACCGATACGAGCTGCGCGGCTTGCGCCGGTAAGTCGGCGACTGCCTGGCGGACGGCGATATGATTGGGCCTCCGCGCGTCATAGAGCACGGACACAAGGTTCGTATCGAGCAGATAGGTGTCCATCCGCTACTGGACGTAGCGCCTGAGCCGCTCAACCTCGTGCTCCGGTGCCGGCGTGAAGACTTCGAGCGCCCAGGCGCCAGTGTTTTCGCGTAGCAGCGGGCCGACATATTCGTGCAGCGGGAGGTAGGCGGTAAAGTCCTCTGGGAACCAGCCCTTGAAGGTATGTGCGACACGCCGTTCAGCTTCATGTCCACGAAACGCTTCGAGCAATCGTCGCTCCAGACGAGGAGGCAGATCGAAGGCCTTCAAGAGCTGCGCGTCGATATCGATCAGCAACCCTTCCAACCGCTCGTCGATCTCGGGCGTGCGTAGCGCATGGGCTGCGGCGGCGCCAAGCGCGTCGCGGTAGCGCCACACTGCGGCGACCACGTCACCAAGCGCGCCCCGCTTTGGCAACGGCAGCTGCTTCATAACAACATTGGTGAGATGCTGGTTCGAGGCCCGCTCGAGGACGAAGGCGCTCGCCAGCGGGCTGTTGATCAGCGCTTCGATCGCTTCCACTGGCAGGTCTGATGTGGTCGGCCAGATGCCAAAGAACGCCTGCGACGGCACGAGCCCGCTCGCGTCTAGCGCGCCATCCAGCCGCCAGGGGCCACGCGACCGGCGCGCCACGTTGACCAGTATTTTGGGTTTGTCCCAGGCGCGCGTGAGTGGACCGAACCGATATGCGGATTCCTCGCGCATATCGACGAAGCCGGTCGTGGTGATACTAAATTGAAGAAGCGAGTCCGCGGGCTTGAAAATTCCTCTGGCAAAGCCCTCCCGAGGAACTGCGCTCCAGCCGGCAGACTGGCTGATCCACTGAAGGCCGCGATGAACTTCGGCTTGACCACCAAGCACGGGATAGTCCGCCAGATATTCCCAGACCTCGTCGAGCGCACCAATCCAAAGGTCCCCCGAACATACCAGCTTGGTGCGGCGGCGCTCGGTGGTGACCTTACCCGTCATGAGAAAATCCGGACGGCCTCGGTCGGTGACTTCGACGGAGCGCAACTGGCTCGGAAGATTCTTCGCATCAGCGTCGCGCTGGCCGGTGGCGATGATCACGGCCGCCTCCAGCCCGGCACGCTGAAAGATGCGGTCAGGAAGCGATGTCAGCTCGATCCGGTCATATGTGTCAGCGAGCAGCTGGCGCAGTTCGCCATATTGCTTCTGGCGGAGAAAGCCTTGCGGCAAAACGAAACCCAGCGCTTGGGGCTTGGCTTCGATGAGCGTCCGCAGCACCGCCATCGGCTTCGAGAACGACTTTGCCGCCATCTCGGGATAGCGCTGGCGCTCTTCGCTGTCGAAGTCCTCCCAGGGTGGGTTGCACAGGACGATGCGCTTGCCAGCGGCATCTGCTCGAAGCGCGTCTTTCTCGAACAAGTCCTTGGATGCGATTTTCCAGCCATTTGCGTTGGGGTAATCAGCAAGGATCAGCGATAGCGTCGCGACTTCACAGGCGAAGCTGTCGAGTTCCGCACCGCTGATCCGCTTGACGAGAAAAGCGTGCCGCTCCTCGCCGGTGAGCGTATCGGGAAGCTGATCGCGCAGGTGCCGCAGTGCCGCGACGAGGAACATACCCGCGCCAGCGAACGGCTCGTAGATCGTTATGTCCTCAAGATCGAAGCGGCCGAGATCGAGTTGGCCAACGACATATTCAGCCACTTGTCTGGGGGTAGAGTGCGTGCCGAAGCGTTTGCGCGTGTCAGCCGTCACCAGCGTGTTTTCGTAAACGAATGCCAAACTGTCCGACGAAATGTTCCGGAAGGTGATGGCGCCGCGAAGCGTCGTCCATGCAGTCTCCACGGCCGACGACGGAAGGGCATCGACCGCGGGCCGCAGCATATGATCGAGATGATAATAGGTCTCGATGCCGGCGAGCACATCGCGCACCGGCGCATGGGTCCATGATGTCGCGTCAGGATGCTGGCGATCGATCAGGATTTTGGCGGCAAGGAGCCTGAAGGTGGTGCGGAAAACCGCTTCTTCGCGTTGCGGATCGTCGATCCCGGACAGCAGTTGGGCAATGACTTCGCCGAGCAGCCGATCGAGCTTCACTTCGATCTCATGTTCGATCGCCGGCATCAGTCCCAGATCGACGAAGTCGAGCTGATAGGCCGTCTGGGTCTGGGCCAGCGACTTGGCGCGGTGAACCGCGTGTGGGTTCCAATTGTCGGCATTGCGCTCGAACAGCGCGTCCAGCTGGTCGAGCGGAACCCGTTCGCTCAGACGTGGCTTGCCTTCCGCGCCGACCCGCCAGACCCCGACATCTTCAGGGCTGATCGAGAACAAGATCGGCGCACCGAGCGCCCGGCGGCGTAGCACGGCGTCCGCATCGTGCGTGCCGGTAATCACGCCAAAGGCGGCCGAGCGATAGGATTCGGGAACTTGTGTGAACGCGGCAAGTGCGACGCACTGTTCCTCGCCCGCCTCCGACAGCACATCGGCGAAGCTATAGTCGTGGATGAGCGATTCCGGTCGATAGCCGATCGCACGCAGTCCCGCTTCGATTCTGGCGAGCGCGGTCACGCCGCGTCACCTTCGGCAGTGCGCAGCATGATGCCGCCCTCTGCGTCAGCCGGCGCTTCGCTTCGGCGCAATCCCACCGCCGGAAAGAGAGGGAGTTGCGCGATCGGCTCGGAGACGCCGAAGCCCTGCGACAGCGCCTCAAGATGGGCGTTGAGCCGAAGCAGGATTGCATCCTGGTCGGCCGGCAACGGATCGCTACCACCGAGCAGCGCACAGCTATCGAGTCCAAAGATAACGAGCCGGTGGTTCCACAGGCCCGGAAAGGACCGGCCGTTCAATAGCTCGCGTGCGCGAAGCAGCAGGTCGCGATGGACTTGGAGTTCGACATGGAACCGGCTGCGCATAACGACGGCGAGCCGGAGCAACAGCACTGTCTGCCAGCCGAATTGAGCCTGCTGACCCTGGCGTGATGCCGGGACGTCCGGATGAATGAGCCTGCGCCGCACGGTCCATTCGCGCAGCTGATCAGCCGAAAGCCCGGTCAGCTTCAGGACATCCCGCGATCCGATTAGACGCACCATTTTTCTCCGGTTCGGGTATGATGCCCGAACTTGGATCGGGTATCATACCCATTCTGGTTGGTAAAGCACCTTGTTCTCGATCTGTCCGCTCTGATAGCGCGCGACATACGGGACCGTTCAATCGATCACCGTCGAAAACATAGCAGACTAAACTACGCTACTCCCTGTATTTCTACGCTAGACTTCCCTCAACAATAACAGTGACTTGATTTGATGTCCGGTACGCATCGACCTCGGTGCCATGTCGGCAACCAAAATCCTTTGGGGTCAGGTCTTCACGGTCTTCCTGATCGTGCTCGCAGCCATTTGGGCCGCGACGCAATGGACGGCCGCAGCGCTCGCCTATCAGCCCCAGCTTGGGGCGCCCTGGTTCATGCTCGGCGACTGGCCGATCTATCCGCCGCCGGCCTTCTTCTGGTGGTGGTTTTCGTTTGACGCCTACGCGCCGGAGATATTCCAGACCGGCGCGTTCATCGCTGTGTCGGGCGGGTTCGCCGCGATCGTCGTCGCCATCGGCATGTCGGTCTGGCGTGCGCGCGAGCTGAAGAACGCCGAGACCTATGGCTCGGCGCGCTGGGCGACGCGCGGGGAGATCGCCGCCGCTGGGCTGCTGGGCGACAGCGGCGTCATGCTCGGTCGGCTCGGGCGCGACTACCTGCGCCACGACGGCCCCGAGCATGTGCTGTGCTTCGCGCCGACCCGGAGCGGCAAGGGCGTCGGCCTGGTCGTGCCGACGCTGCTCACCTGGCCGGGCTCGGCGATCGTGCATGACATCAAGGGCGAGAATTGGCAGCTCACCGCCGGCTTTCGCGCCCGGCACGCGCGGGTGCTGCTGTTCGATCCGACCAACGGCGCGTCGGCCGCCTACAACCCCCTGCTCGAAATCCGCAAGGGCGCCTGGGAAGTGCGCGACGTGCAGAACGTCGCCGACGTGCTGGTGGACCCGGAAGGTTCGCTGGAGAAGCGCAACCACTGGGAGAAGACCTCCCATGCCCTACTGGTCGGCACGATCCTCCATGTCCTCTACGCCGAGGCCGACAAGACGCTGGCGGGCGTCGCCGCCTTCCTGTCCGATCCCCGCCGCCCGATCGAGAGCACGCTATGGGCGATGATGACGACGCCGCATTTGGGGGAGGCCGGCGTCCATCCCGTCGTCGCCTCGGCCGCGCGCGAGCTGCTCAACAAATCGGCCAACGAGCGATCGGGCGTGCTCTCGACCGCCATGTCGTTCCTCGGCCTCTATCGCGATCCCGTCGTCGCGCAGGTCACGCGCACCTGCGAATGGCGCATCAAGGATCTGGTCGAGGGCGAGCTGCCGGTCACGCTCTACCTCGTCGTGCCGCCCAGCGACATCTCACGCACCAAGCCGCTCATTCGCCTCATCCTCAACCAGATCGGGCGCCGGCTCACTGAGGACCTGAAGGCGCGGCAATCGCGCCACCGGCTGCTGTTGATGCTCGACGAGTTTCCGGCGCTCGGCCGACTCGACTTCTTCGAGAGCGCGCTGGCGTTCATGGCCGGCTACGGCATCCAGAGCTTCCTCATCGCCCAGAGCCTCAACCAGATCGAGAAGGCTTACGGGCCGAACAACGCGATCCTCGACAATTGCCATGTGCGCGTGAGCTTCGCCACCAACGACGAGCGCACCGCCAAGCGCATCTCGGACGCGCTCGGCACCGCGACCGAGATGCGGGCGATGAAGAACTACGCCGGCCACCGGCTTTCGCCCTGGCTCGGGCATTTGATGGTGTCGCGCTCTGAGACCGCCCGCCAACTCCTCACCCCCGGCGAGATCATGCAGCTACCGCCCGACGACGAGATCGTCATGGTCGCGGGCATCCCGCCGATCCGGGCAAAGAAGGCCCGCTACTTCAAGGACCGGCGGTTCACGCAGCGGGTGATGTCGCCGCCTGACATGAATGTCGGAGGCGGCCCGCCGCGCCCCGACGACTGGAGCGGCCTGGCGCCGATCGAGGCGCCGCCGATGCCCGAGCCGATCGAGCATGAATCGCCCAAGAAGCCGATGAAGAAAAAGGCCGCCAAGAAGGCGGGTGCTGAGGACGATGCCGCGAACGGGGACCTGCGCCGCGAGCCGGCGCTGGAGCCCCACATCGACATCGCGCCGACGCCCCGGCCCGCGCCCGCCAACGAGTTCGAGCTGGACGAGCCGGACCCCGATAGCGATGCGGCGCGGCAGGCGACGGTGCGCCGCCAGATGCAGCGCGTGGCCCGGCAGGCGTCGCTCGATCCCGAGGACGGCATCGAGCTATGAGCACCAAGACGCCGCTGTCGGTCTATCTTGACCCCGAGCTGATGCGCGCGCTCGCCGCCTATGCCGACCGCAGGGACAAGTCCCGGTCGCTGATCGCCGAGGCGGCCATCGCATCCTTCCTGTCGCCCGACGCCGACGAGCAGCGCGAGGCCGCCATCGCCAAGCGTCTCGACAAGCTGGACCGCCGCATCACCCGGCTGGAGCGCGACACGGGGATCGGTGTCGAGATGATCGCGCTGTTCGTGCGCTTCTGGCTGTCGAACACTCCGCCGCCGCCCGAGAGCGAGCGGGCCGCGATGCGTCGCCAGGGCGGCGACCGCTACGACGCCTTCATGGATGCGCTCGGCCGCCGACTCGCGAAGGGTTCGAAGGTCAGGCAAGAAATTGGCGAGGACTTTCCGCTCCAAGAAGAATGAGCTGACTACGCCAGTTCTTGTATCTCTACGCCAGACTACGACGACCACATTTACTTATTGAAGCACGGTCTTTTCTGCCTCTCTTGATGTGCCCCTGACGCCGGGCGGCGGCTCGCCCGGCCCTCATCAGGGGCTTTTTTTTGACCGTCCATCCGATCCGTTCCGAGGCGAAGACACGCGGCGCGCGGATGCTGCGCACGGCGCTCGGCCCGTCGATCGCGGCCTGGCTCGACGATGCCGCCGTCATCGAGGTGATGCTGAACCCGGACGGCCGGCTGTGGGTCGATCGGCTCGGCGAAGGCATCAGCGACACCGGCATGAAGCTGGCCGCCGCGGACGGCGAGCGCATCGTTCGCTTGGTCGCGCACCATGTCGGCGTCGAGGTTCATGCCCGGTCCCCGCGCGTCTCGGCCGAGCTGCCCGAAGGAGGGGAGCGGTTCGAGGGGTTGCTGCCCCCCGTCGTCGTCGCGCCCGCCTTCGCGATCCGCAAGCCCGCCGTCGCCGTCTTCACGCTCGATGAATACGCGGCGGCCGGGATCATGTCGCCGGCCGAGGCCGCGGCGCTGCGTGATGGCGTCGCCGCCCGCGCCAACATCCTCGTGGCAGGCGGGACCGGCAGCGGCAAGACCACGCTGGTCAATGCGCTCCTGGCCGAAGTCGCCAAGACCACCGACCGCATCGTCCTGATCGAAGACACGCGCGAGCTTCAGTGCGCCGCGCCGAACCTCGTCGCCATGCGGACCAAGGATGGCGTCGTCACGCTGTCCGATCTCGTGCGGTCCAGCCTGCGGCTGCGCCCCGACCGCATCCCCATCGGCGAGGTGCGCGGCGCCGAGGCGCTCGACCTCCTCAAAGCCTGGGGCACTGGCCACCCCGGCGGCATCGGCACCATCCACGCCGGGACCGCGCTCGGGGCGCTGCGCCGCATGGAGCAGCTCATTCAGGAGGCCGTCGTCACGGTTCCCCGCGCGCTGCTCGCCGAGACCATCGACCTGATCGCCGTGCTGGTTCGCGACGGGCACGGTCGCCGCCTCGCCGAGCTGGCTCGCGTCGAGGGGATCGACGCCGAGACCGGCGATTACCGCCTGACCCCCCTCGCACCCCCCAACCTCGGAGACGCACCATGATCCATGCCCTTCGGCATGGCGCACGCCGCGCCATGCTCGCCGCCACCGCCAGCGTCATCGCGCTCACCATCTCGGCGCCCGCCCACGCGGGCGGGTCGTCGATGCCGTGGGAAGCCCCGCTGCAATCCATCCTCGAAAGCATCGAGGGGCCGGTCGCGAAGATCATCGCGGTCATCATCATCATCGTGACCGGCCTCACCTTGGCCTTCGGCGACACCTCGGGCGGCTTTCGCCGGCTGATCCAGATCGTCTTCGGCCTGTCGATCGCCTTCGCCGCGTCGAGCTTCTTTTTGTCGTTCTTCTCGTTCGGCGGCGGGGCGCTGATCGCATGACGGGCGCGGCCGATCCCGTCGAGCCGATCGCCGGCTTCTATGCGCCGGTCCATCGGGCGCTGACCGAGCCGATCCTGCTCGGCGGCGCCCCGCGCTCGCTCGCCATCGTCAACGGCACGCTCGCCGGCGCGATCGGCCTCGGCCTTCGCCTCTGGATCGCCGGGCTGGCGATTTGGGCAATCGGTCATGCGTTGTCGGTTTGGGCCGCGCGCCGTGATCCGCAGTTCGTGGACGTGGCCCGGCGGCACCTCCGCTATCCGGCGTGGATGCGGCCATGATGGGCCTGCGCGAATACAGGAATCGCGCCGCCCACCTGGCCGACTTCCTGCCCTGGGCCGCGCTGGTCGGCGAGGGCGTCGTTCTCAACAAGGACGGCAGCTTTCAGCGCACGGCGCGTTTCCGTGGCCCCGATCTCGACAGCGCCACACCCGCCGAGCTGGTCGCCACCACCGCGCGGCTCAACAACGCGCTCCGGCGTCTCGGCTCGGGCTGGGCGATCTTTGTCGAGGCGCAGCGCAGTCCCGCGCTCGACTACCCCGATTCCGATTTTCCCGATTCGGTCTCGGCGCTCGTGGACATGGAGCGCCGCGAACAGTTCCGCGAGGAAGGCGCGCATTTCGAGAGCGCCTATTATCTCACCCTGCTGTGGATGCCGCCGGCCGAGGAAGCGGCGCGCGCGGAAGGGTGGCTCTACGAGGGCCGGTCCACCAGCGGCGTCGATCCGTGGGAACTGCTCAAGGGCTTCGCCGACCGCAGCGACCGCGTTCTCAATCTGGTCGAGGGCTTCGTGCCCGAGGTCCGCTGGCTCGATGACGGCGAGACGCTGACCTACCTGCACAGCACCACCTCAACCCGCCGCCAGCGCGTGCGCGTGCCGGAAACTCCGATGCACCTCGACGCGCTACTCGCCGACGAGCCGCTGACCGGCGGGCTCGAACCGAAGCTCGGCGAGCACCATCTGCGCACGCTCACCATCGTCGGCTTCCCGAGCGTGACCTTCCCCGGCCTGCTCGACGAGCTGAACCGGCTCGCCTTCGAGTATCGCTGGTCCACCCGCGCGCTGATGCTCGACAAGACCGACGCGACCAAGCTGCTGACCAGGATCAGGCGGCAATGGTTCGCCAAGCGCAAATCGGTCGCGGCCATCCTCAAGGAAGTCATGACCAACGAGGCGTCCACGCTGCTCGACAGCGACGCCTCGAACAAGGCCGCCGACGCCGACACCGCCTTGCAAGAGCTGGGCTCCGACTATGCCGGCATGGCCTATGTCACCGCGACGGTGACGGTGTGGGACGGCGATCCCGCCATTGCGGCCGAGAAGCTGCGGCTGGTCGAGAAGGTCATCCAGGGCCGCGACTTCACCGTGATCCCCGAGGGGATGAACGCGATCGAGGCATGGCTGGGGAGCCTGCCCGGCCACACCTACGCCAACGTCCGGCAACCGCCGATCTCCACCATCAATCTCGCCCATCTGATCCCCCTGTCAGCAGTATGGGCGGGGCCGGAACGGGACGAGCACTTCGGACAACCCCCCTTGCTCTATGGCAGGACCGAAGGCTCGACCCCGTTCCGGTTTTCCCTTCACCCCGATGGCAGCGATGTCGGCCACACGCTGATCGTCGGCCCGACCGGCGCGGGCAAGTCGGTGCTGCTCGCGCTAATGGCGATGCAGTTCCGCCGCTACGAGAACGCCCAGGTCTTCGCGTTCGACTTCGGTGGCTCGATCCGCGCCGCCACGCTGGCGGCGGGCGGAGACTGGCAGGATCTCGGGCTGTCCGACGACGGCGACGGCAGCGTCCAGCTACAGCCGCTCGCCCGTATCGACGATCCGGCCGAGCGCGCATGGGCGGCCGAATGGCTGGCGGCGATCCTCGCCAGCGAAGGCGTCCCCGTCGATCCGCAGGCCAAGGAGCATCTGTGGTCGGCGCTCGGCTCCCTTGCCAGTGCGCCCGTGCCGGAACGCACGCTGACCGGGCTCGCGGTTCTGCTCCAGAGCCAGCAGCTCAAGCAGGCGCTCGCCCCCTATTGCCTTGGTGGACCGTGGGGCCGGCTGCTCGATGCCGAGGTCGAACGGCTCGGCGAAGCGTCGGTGCAGGCGTTCGAGACGGAGGGCCTGGTTGGCGGCGGATCAGCCGCCTCCGTCCTGTCCTACCTGTTCCACCGGATCGAAGGCCGGCTGGACGGCTCGCCGACGCTCATCATCATCGACGAGGGCTGGCTGGTTCTCGACACCCCCGACTTCGCAGCCCAGCTCCGCGAATGGCTTAAGACCTTGCGGAAGAAGAACGCCAGCGTCGTTTTCGCCACGCAGAGCCTGGCCGACATCGAAACCTCTAACATCGCGCCGGCCATCATCGAGAGCTGCCCGACGCGCATCTTCCTGCCGAACGAGCGCGCCGCCGAGCCGCAGATCGCCGCCATCTACGAACGGTTCGGCCTCAACGCTCGCCAGATCGAAATCCTCAGCCGGGCCACGCCCAAGCGCGACTATTACTGCCAGTCGCGGCGCGGCAACCGGCTGTTCGAGCTGGGGCTAGGCGAGGTCGCGTTGGCCTTCGCCGCCGCGTCTTCCAAGACCGATCAGCTCCGCATCGCCGAACTGGTCGAGACCCACGGCCGCGAGCGCTTCGCCGCCGAATGGCTGCGCCATCGCGGCCTGGCCTGGGCGGTCGATCTTCTTCCCGAACCCCAACTCGATCCGCTGGCCGGTCGCCGGGAAGATGCCGGCCAGCTCCCCCTTGCCTTGAAGGACACGACCCCATGAAACCCAATATCCTGCGCCGCGCCATGCTGGCCGGCGCCATCGCCACATCGAGCATGATCGGCATCACCGCCGCCACGCCGGCGCACGCTCAGTTCGGCGGGATCGTCTATGACCCGACCAATTATGCGCAGAACGTGCTGACGGCCGCGCGGTCGCTCCAGCAGGTCAACAACCAGATTCAGCAAATCCAGCAGCAGGCGACCAGTCTCGTCAACGAGGCGCGCAACCTGGCTTCGCTGCCGTTCAGCTCGCTCCAGCAGTTGCAGCAGCAGGTGCAGCGCACCCAGCAGCTTCTCGGCGAGGCGCAGCGCATCGCTTATGACGTGCAGAACGTCCAGCAGGTGTTCAACGGCCGCTACAAGGGCGCGGCGCTCACCGGCACCCACGCGCAGATGGTCGCCAACGCCAATGCCCGCTGGGAGGATAGCGTCGGCGCCTTTCAGGATGCCTTGCAGGTGCAGGCCGGCGTCGTCGGCAACATCGAAGGCGCCCGCACGACGATGTACAGCCTGGTCTCGGCCAGCCAGTCGGCGACCGGCGCGCTCCAGGCGACGCAGGCGGGCAACGAGCTCCTCGCGCTGCAATCGCAGCAGCTCGCCGACCTCACCGCCGCGGTCGCGGCGCAGGGCCGGGCGCAGGCGCTGCAATCCGCCCGCCAGGCGGCCGAGGAGGCCGAAGGGCGCGAGCGGTTCCGCCGCTTCATGGGCAACTGAGACGCCCGATGTCGCGCACGGCGAAGATCGCAGGGGTGGCGGCGCTGGCCGGGCTGATGATGACGGTGGCGATCGTCGCCGCCGTCCAGCCCGATGAGCCTGCGCCCGCGCCCCCGCTCTTCCTGCCGGCGGACGAAGGCCAGGCCAGGCTCGCCCGCGAGCTGGATCGCTGCGCCTCGCTCACCAAGCCGGATAGTGGCTGCGAGGCGGCCTGGGCCGTCAACCGCCGCCGCTTCTTCCGCCAGGACGAGCCCCCGCCCGAGATCGAGCGCGGCAGCGACACGGCGCCGGATGAAGGCACCCGGCCATGAACGACACCGGCGTTATCGACAATTTCCTCAACATCTTCACCGGCTACATCGACTCAGGCTTCGGCCTGCTCGGCGGCGAGGTCGCGTTCCTCTCGACCACGCTGATCGCCATCGACGTAACGCTCGCCGGCCTGTTCTGGGCCTGGGGCGCGGACGAGGACGTGCTTCAGCGCCTCGTCAAGAAGACGCTCTACATCGGCACCTTCGCTTTCATCATCGGCAATTTCTCGCTGCTCGCGACCATCGTGTTCGAGAGCTTCGCCGGGCTCGGCCTCCAGGCCAGCGGCGGGGCGATGACGATCGACGAGTTCATGAAGCCCGGCACGATCGCGGCGAAGGGGCTCGAAGCCGCCAAGCCGCTGCTCGATGCGGCGGGCCAGTTCTCCAGCCTTTGGGCCGTGTTCTCCAACCTCGCGCTGATCCTCGTGCTGCTGCTCGCCTGGGTGATCGTGGTGCTCGCCTTCTTCATCATCGCCGTGCAGGTCTTCATCACGCTGATCGAGTTCAAGCTGGTGACGCTGGCCGGCTTCGTCCTGCTGCCCTTCGCCTTCTTCAACAAGACCGCCTTCATGGCCGAGAAGGTGCTGGGCCATGTCGTCTCGACCGGCATCAAGGTGCTGGTGCTCGCCGTCATCACCGGCATCGGCACCACCTTGTTCAGCCAGTTCACCGGCGCTGCCCTCGGCCCCGCGCCCGACATCAATCAGGTCATGGCCATCGCGCTTGCCGCGCTGTCGCTGCTGGGCCTGTCGATCTTCGGCCCCAGCATTGCGAACGGCATCGTCTCGGGCGGCCCGCAGCTCGGCGCGGGTACGGCGGCCGGGACCGCGCTGGCGGCAGGCGGCGCGCTGATCGGAGGCGCCGCCGCCGCACGCCTTGGCGTGGGCGCGGCCGGGTCCGCAGTCGGTGCGGCCGGCCGGATGACCGGCGCCGCCGCGCGTGGTGGCGCTCAGATGGCAGGCGGTGCCACCAGCGCCTACAGCCTCGGCTCGTTCGGCAAGAGCGGTGCAGGCGCTGTTGCGGGCGGCATGGCCGCTGTCGGCCAAGCGGCGGCGGGAAGCGCGGCGAACGCCGTCCTTTCGCCCTTGCGCAAGGCGGCCGCCAAGGGCGGCGAGGCGATCAAGTCCAATTTCCGCTCCGGCGCCCGTGCCGGATTCACCGCAACCGGCGGCACGATCACCGGCGGGCCGGCATCCGCCGCCCCGGCGGCTGCAACCGCTGGCGGTTCCGCGTCGGCCGGCGCATCCGCCCAGCCTGAATGGGCCGCCGCGATGAAACGCCGCCAGGCCGTCAGCCACGGCGCGACCGTCCTCGCCCACACCATGAAGGCTGGCGACAGCCACGGCGGCGGCGCCGGTCCCGACATCAAAGAGAAGGACTGACCTCCCATGTTCCGACGCCCCACCATCCGCTACGGCCAGACGCCCGAACCCACGACACCCTATCAGCGCGCAGCCCAGCAATGGGACGACCGCATCGGCTCCGCGCGCGTGCAGGCGAAGAACTGGCGCCTCGCCTTCTTCGGCGCGCTGGCGCTCTCGGGCGGCCTTTCCGCCGGTCTCGTCTGGCAATCGGCGCGTGGGCATATCGTGCCCTGGGTGGTGCAGGTCGATCGGCTCGGCGAGGCCCAGGCCGTCGCCCCCGCCGAGGCGGGCTATCGCCCGACCGATCCGCAAATTGCGTTCCATCTCGCCCGCTTCATCGAGCAGGTCAGGGCGATCCCGGCCGATCCGGTGATCGTCCGCCAGAACTGGCTGCGCGCCTACGACTTCACGACCGATCGGGGCGCGGTGGCGCTCAACGACTACGCCCGCGCCAACGACCCCTTCGCCAATGTCGGCCGGGTGCAGGTCGCGGTGGACGTGTCGAGCGTGATCCGGGCATCGCCCGACAGCTTCCGCGTCGCCTGGACCGAGCGCCGCTATCAGGACGGCAGCCTTGCCGCCACCGAACGCTGGTCGGCGATCCTCACCATCGTCGTGCAGCCGCCGCGCACCCCCGACGCCCTGCGCAAGAATCCGCTCGGCGTCTTCGTCAACGCTTTGAATTGGTCAAGGGAGCTGTCGCAATGACGCACACGCCATTTCGCCGTTCCGCCTCGGCGGTCCTGCTTGTCTCCGCCACCGCGCTCGCCGGCTGCGCCACCACATCGGCGAAGCCGCCCGCGATTCGCTATGATGATCCGCCGCGCGAGATCGCGGCGACGCCGGCCGCGGAACCGCTCCGCGCCGTCGAGGTGGTGACGATCCCCGAACCCCTGCCGCTCCCCGGCCAATTGAAGCCGGTCGCGGCCGGGGCAGCGACTTCCGAGCCCGCCGATCCGCGCCGCCGTGTCGGGGCCGCCAACGCGGCCGCCCGCGTGCAGCCGGTGCGCGACGGTTTCCTCAACGCCATCCAGCAATATCCCTGGACGGACGGCGCGCTCTATCAGGTCTATGCCGCGCCCGGCCAGGTGACGGACATCGCGCTTCAGGAAGGCGAGCAGCTCGTGGGGCCCGGGCCGGTCGCGGCCGGCGACACCGTGCGCTGGATCATCGGCGACACGGTGAGCGGCAGCGGCGCGACGGCGCGCGTGCATATCCTGGCGAAGCCAACACGCCCCGACATTTCCACGAACCTCGTCATCAATACCGACCGGCGCACCTATCACATCGAATTGCGCGCGACCGCATCGACATACATGGCCTCGGTCTCATGGACCTATCCGCAGGACCAGCTCATCGCGCTGCGCGGCGCCAATGCCGCCGCTGCCCCCGTCGCGACCGGCCTCGACCTCGCGGCGCTCAACTTCCGCTACCGGATCGAGGGCGACCGCGTGCCGTGGAAGCCGGTTCGCGCCTTCGATGATGCAGCCCAAGTGTTCATCGAGTTTCCGGCCGGGATCTCGCAGGGCGAGATGCCGCCGCTGTTCGTGACCGGCGCGGCCGGCGATGCCGAGTTAGTTAATTACCGCGTGCAGGGCCGCTACATGGTGGTGGACCGGCTGTTCGCCGCCGCCGAGCTGCGCCTGGGCGACCGGCGCGGCGAGCAGCGCGTCCGCATCGTGCGCGACAATGGGCGCAGGGGGCGGCCGTGACCGATCCCGCCGACAATTCCCCGCCCGAGGCGGCCGCACCGCAAGCGCCGCGCCCCGATCCGCAAGCCTTCCAGCTTCGCGGCAACCCGCCGCGCGTCATGCGCCTGTCGCGCAAGGCGCTGGCCGCCCTCGGCGTCGTCGCCGGCCTCGGGATCGGCGGCTCACTGATCTATGCGCTCAAGCCGGCCGGCGAGAAGGAGGCCAAGGAGCTTTACAACACCGACAGCCGCGCCACGTCCGAGACCATCACGTCGGGACCGCGCGACTATAGCCAAGCGCCGAAACTCGGCCCGCCGCTTCCCGGCGACCTCGGCGGCCCGATCGTCTCGGCCCAGCAGCGCGGGGAGAATGTCCAGGTCCCGCCGGTCGGCGCCCAGCCCGATCCGCGCGCGCAGGCTGAGGAAGCCGCCCGCCAGCGCGCGCAGCAGGAGCGCGACGCCGCCCGCATGAGCGGCGTGTTCTTGGGTGGCAGCAGCGCCGGGGCCGCTGCGATGCCGTCTTTGCCGAACCTCGCGACGGCAGCGCCTGGTGCTCCTGCCTCACCGCAACCTGCCGAGACGGCGCAGGGCGACCAGGCCGCCAAGCGAGCCTTCTTGGCGCAGGCGTCTAATCAGCGGACGGTCAGCGTCGAACGCCTCGTGGCGCCGGCCTCGCCCAACATCGTGCAGGCCGGCAGCATCATCCCTGCCGCGCTCATCACCGGCATCCGTTCGGACCTTCCCGGCCAGATCACCGCCCAGGTAACGGCAAACGTCTATGACAGCCCTACGGGCCGCATCCTGCTCATCCCGCAGGGCACGCGGCTGATCGGCGAATATGACAGCGAGATCGCCGCCGGGCAGGCGCGCGTGCTGCTGGCATGGGATCGGCTGATATTGCCGGACGGCCGCTCGATCGTTCTCGAGCGCCAGCCCGGCGCTGATGCGGCCGGATATGCTGGCCTACAGGATCGCGTAAACCAGCATTGGGGCAATCTGCTGAAAGCCGCCGCCGTTTCGACACTGCTCGGCGTCGGCGCCGAATTGGGCGCGGATAGCGAGGACGAACTTACTCGCGCACTGCGTCGCGGCTCGCAGGACACCATCAACCAGACCGGCCAGCAGATCGTGCGTCGGCAGCTCAATGTGCAGCCGACGCTCACCATCCGGCCGGGGCATCCGTTGCGCGTGGTCATCACGCGCGACCTGGTGCTTGAACCGATCGGAGCGACACGATGACGAAATTGAAGTTGGGGCCGCTGGCCGACGATCGGCCGGTCAAGCTCTCCGTGGAGCTGCCCGCCGCCGTGCATCGCGATCTCGTCGCCTATGCCGCCGCGCTCGCAGCCGAGACCGGGGGAGCGCCGGTCCCGCCCGACAAGCTGGTCGCGCCGATGCTCGCCCGGTTCATGGAAACCGACCGCGCCTTTCGCCGGCACCGCGCGCAGGGGAAGTGAGAGCGCGCCGCCTGCCGTCAGTTGCCCATGAACTTCTTGAAGCGGTCGCGGCCTTCCGCCTCGATCACGGCCTGCTCGGCATTGGCGCACTCGCTGCCCCGCACCGAGCCTTCCGCGCATTGCCCCACGATCTCCCGTGCTTCATCGAGATGCGCCGCGAAATACTGCGTCCCGCGCGGTTCGGCCGGCTCCGGTGCGGCGGGGGCCGGACTCGCGAGGGCCGGCGCACGCTCGACGGGCATGATCACCGGGCGCAGCACGAAGCCCACGCCGAATCCGATGACCAGCGCGACCAGCACGATGAAGAGTGTCTTGCTTCGTGTCATGGCTATTTCTTTTCCGGTTGGTGATGTGATGGCTGCGGCATCAGAATGGGCGGCAGCGAATAGCGACCGGCCACGAGATCAAGGAAGCGCAGCAAGACGGGGTTGTCATTGTCTTCACGCCAATAGCCCGAGAAGCCGATCCGCATATGTCCATGACTGTCGTGGATTTCGCTGAACGTTACGCCTGGCACTTGGATACCCAAGGCGGATTCGGCGACAATCGAGAGACGCCCACCGAGCGCAATGGCGCTCAACATTGTCTCGCGTCCGATATCCTGCATGTCGATCTCTGGCATGCAACCGGGGACCCCAAGTTTGCCCATGAGGATGTTTCGGGTCTCTGGGCCGGGATCTCGTTCGGTCAGCAAAAAGTGTTCGCCGGTCAGGTCGGGCCAATGGATGCGTTCGCATTGGGTGAGTGGATGGCCTGCCGGCATTGCTACAAATATGCGCTCACTCCAGAAAGAACGGCTCATCAGACCCCGATAGGAGGCCTCCCCAATCATGATCGCGATATCGAGCAGGCCATTCTCGATCCCGGCCAACAGCATATCCCGATCGCGTTCAAAGCCGGATACTTTGACCTCGGGGTGGCGTTCGCCGAACTCGCTGAGCGTTGCCCGCAAGTTGCCGGCGGAGAAGGACGTATAGAAGCCTACGGCCAGCTTGCCGACGTGGCCGTTGTTCGTGGCGCGGACCCAGTTGTTCAGTTCCTCGAACTCCTTCACGATGCGCTGTGCCGTTCGCAGATAGGTTCTGCCATTCGGAGTCAGAGTGGCACCGCGGGTCTTGCGGTCGAACAGCGCCATGCCTAGCCGCTTCTCGATTTCGAGGACGTGTCGGCTGAGCGTTGCTTGCTTGATATTTATGCTGCGCGCCGCGCGACTGAAGCTACCGGCCTCGGCCGCCGCAATCAGGTAGCGGAGCTGGCGCAGCTCAATCACCGGGCTAACGGATCATCAGGCGGTGTCGTGAACTCCGTCCAGCCGCCACCCAGCGCCTTGTAGAGATTGATGAGATTACTGAGCCGCACCAGCTTGGAGCGGACCAAGGCTTGCTGTGACCCGTAAAGCGTGCGCTGCGCGTCGAGCAGGGCGAGGTTGTCATCCTCGCCTGAGTTGAGCCGCTGTTCCGCGAGCCTGTAGGCATTGCGGCTGGCATCGACCCGCTGCGTTTCCGATCGGATTTGGGCGTCCAAGGTTCCTTTGCCGGCGAGCCCGTCAGCCACGTCGCGGAAGGCGGATTGGATCGCCTTCTCATAGTTGGCGATTTCGATCCGTTTCTGCACGTCCGCGCGATCGAGGTTGGCTCTCAGCGCGCTGCCGCCGAAGATTGGAAGCGGCAGGGTGATGCGCGGCATGAAGCTCCATGCGCCCGACCCCGATGAGAACAGATCGTCGAGGCTCGCGCTCGCCGTTCCCGCCGAGCCGGTCAGACTGATCGTCGGGAAGAACGCTGAGCGGGCAGCGCCGATATTCGCGTTGGCGGCGCGCAGCGTATGTTCGACCGCGCGGATGTCGGGTCGGCGCGCCAGAAGGTCCGAGGGCACGCGATCGACCCGGCCGCCGACCGGCGCCGTGACCTGCGTAAAGGAAAGGTCGAGCCGTGCGGCGGCTACGGCCGCGCTACCGGCCTGCACCTGTGCGCGTGCGGCGTTCCGCTGCGCCAGCGCGTCGTCATAAGTCTTGCGCGAGATTGCGCCGGTCGCGACGAGTTGTTCCGAGCGGGTGAAATTGCTTTCGGCGAGCGTTGCGGAGGCTTGCGCCTGACGAAGCTGCGCCTGCGCCTGATCGAGCGCGACCTGGAATGGTCGCGGATCAATGCGGAACAGAAGCTGCCCCTTCCTGACGAGCACGCCTTCGGGGACATGGACGGAGACGATTGCGCCGCTGACGCGGGGCCGCAACTCGACGCTCTGGGGCGCCGATAGCGAACCGTTGAACTCGGCCGAGGGGGCAAGCTCGCGCACGACAACTTGCGCTACTGGCACTTGCGGCGCTGCCGCCGCTTGTGCGCCCTGATCGCCGCCCGATTTGCTACAAGCTGACGTAAGGCCGCCAATAGCCAAGGCTATGGAAGCCAGGAGAAGTGCGCTTTTTGTCGGCATGATATTGCCTTTCAACTGTGCCGCGCCTTGTTCATCCGTTCCGCGGCGTCTGATCGATTCCTGTTCGCTTTGCGGCTTCCAGCGTTGGCAAGGTCAAGGATTATTTTCAACAATCATTCATATGAATATAGATAAATATGAAAGGATAGGCGATAGGTCGAAGGGGCACGCCGGCATGGCGCGTCGAGCGTCGCAATGCCATCCTTGGTGCGCATCGCGACGAGATTAGGCGCGGCGCATTGAAGCTCGCGCGTGTCCTCAATGATGACGACGCGGTCGGGACCCTTGGCGACTTCGGCTAGAAGCGCCGCTTGGTCGGCGGCCATGGTGCCCGACTGCACATAGTCATCGAGCAACGTACCGGCGGCGTAGGTCCGACGTGAGCCCGAAGTGATTCATCCCTTGACCTTCCAAACGTTGGAAGAAGCATCGGTCTGCGGCAACAAACGAATCAATGCGGAAAGTCAGGAATTCCCGGATTCCTGAAGCCGTCCCTCAACCGCCGACGCCGTCATCGGCTTCTCCGAGCGCAAAAATGACGCTGCCATTTGCTCGTCATCGCCACGGCCAGCTCATGGTGGTGCTTGACTGCATCGAGTTGACATCAAACAAATGAACACATATTCATGTGCACATCTTATGGCTCCGTTTGAGATCGACATGCCCCATTCCCACAGCCACCACGATCACGATCACGCAAGACGGGAGCATGCCCATTTTCGCGATCTCGCGGGAGGACGTGCGATGCCTAGCAAGTCACCTATGTTTCGGAACCAGCCACGATGATGGCGCTCGTGCGGGTCGCGCTAACGCGACCGCTGACCTTCATCGTGATGGCCGTGCTGATCTTTGGCCTCGGCATCCTGTCCGTTCTGAGGATGCCGGTCGACATCTTCCCGCGCATCGGCGTGCCGGTGATCGCGACCGCCTGGACCTATAATGGGCTGTCGCCCGAGGACATGGCCGGACGGATCATCAATCCGTTCGAACGCGTGCTGACCACGACCGTCAACGACATCGACCGGATCGAGAGCCAGTCGATGAACGGCGTTGGCGTCGTGCGGATTTACTTCCAGCCAGGCGCGGACATTCGCACCGCGACCGCGCAGGTCACGTCGATCTCGCAGGCCATTTTGCGTCAGCTTCCGCCGGGCATCTCTCCGCCGTTCATCGTCAACTATGACGCCTCGACCGTGCCGATCGTCCAGCTCGCCCTCTCCGGCGAAGGGCTGAGCGAACAGCAGCTCTACGATCTCGGCGTCAATCAAATCCGCCCGCAGCTCATCACCGTGCCGGGCGTCGCCATGCCCTTCCCATTCGGCGGCAAGCAGCGTCAGATACAGATCGACATCGACCCTGAGGCGCTGCGCGCTCGCGGCCTGTCCGCCGGCGACGTCGCGGCGGCGATTGCCGCGCAAACCCAAATCATCCCGGCGGGCTTCGCCAAGGTCGGCGGCCTGCAATACACCGTCAGGCTCAACAATGCGCCGGGCTCGGTCGAGCAGTTGAACAATCTGCCAGTTCGCGTGGTCGACGGCGCGACGATCACCATGCGCGACATCGCCCAAGTCCGCGACGGCGCGCCGCCGCAAATGAACATCGTCCAAGTCGAAGGCCAGCGGTCAGTCCTGATGACCGTGCTCAAGAGCGGTGCGGCCTCAACCATCGATATCGTCAATACGGTTCGCGAGCGTATCCCACAGATCACCGAGGGCCTCCCGGAAACGCTGCGCGTCCAGCTTATCGGCGACCAGTCGGTGCTGGTGAAGGCGGCCGTCTCCACCGTGGCCTATGAGGGTGTGTTGGCCGCCGTGCTGACCTCGCTGATGATCCTGCTGTTTCTGGGATCGTGGCGATCGACGATCATCATCGTGACCACGATACCCTTGGCGATCCTCGCCGCGTTGTTGGCGCTGAGCGCGACCGGCCAGACGATCAACATCATGACGCTGAGCGGCTTGGCTCTGGCCATCGGCATATTGGTCGACGACGCGATGGTCACGATCGAGAACATCAACTGGCACCTTGAGAAAGGGAAGCCGGTTCTACGCTCGATCATGGACGGCGCGGCGCAGATCGTGACGCCCGCCTTCGTGATCGTGACGTGCATCTGCATCGTCTTCGTGCCGATGTTCTTCCTGCCGGGCGTCGCAGGCTATCTGTTCGTGCCGCTGGCACTGGCGGTGATCTTCTCGATGATCGCCTCGTTCATCCTGTCGCGCACGCTCATCCCGACGATGGCGATGTATCTGCTACGCCCGCATCGGGAGGGCGAAGAGGCCGAGCGCGCCCGCTCGCGCAATCCACTCGTCCGGTTCCAGCATCGCTTTTCGACCGGGTTCGACAGGCAGAAGGACCGCTTCGGGCGGGTGCTTTCCCGCGTGATGTCCGCACGGCGCATCTTCATCCCGGCGTTCCTCGGCGCGATGGTGGCGTCGCTGCTGCTCATTCCCACACTTGGCCGCGACTTCTTTCCCACTGTGGATGCTGGGCAAATCACCCTGCATGTGCGCGCGCCGGCAGGCACGCGCATCGAGGACAGCACGGCGCTGATCTCGCGGGTGCAGACGCGGGTGCGCGAATTGATCCCCGCCGAGCAGGTTGAATCGGTCGTCGCCAATGTCGGAATGTCCTCCGCGCTGCTCAACGTCATCTACAACAATACGGGGACGGTGGGACTGAACGAGGGCGATATCCTCATCTCGCTCGGGCGGAACCGAACCGCGACGGACACGCATGTCGCCACTTTGCGGCGCGAGCTGCCCGTGAGCTTTCCGGGCGTTGATTTCTCCTTCCTGCCTGCCGACATCACCAGCCAAATCCTGAACTTCGGCTCGCCAGCGCCGATCGATATCCAGGTGCGCGGCCGGAATCTCGCGGCGAACGAAGCTTATGCGCAAGCGATCCTCAAACGCGTTCGGACCGTGCCCGGCCTCGCCGACGCCCGACTCCAGCAATCCTCGCGCGCGCCGCAGCTCAACATCGACATCGATCGCTCGCGGATCGCGCAATACGGGCTCAACCAGCGTGACGTAACCACCAGCGTCGCGACCGCCCTAGCCGGCACGCAGCAGTCTGCGCCGGTTTACTGGCTCAATCCCGAAAACGGGGTGTCCTATCCTGTCGTGGCGCAAGTCCCCGAACTGGAGGTCGACACGATCGCTGCGCTGGAAGCGCTGCCGGTTTCGGCGACGGGCGCCGGGGAGGCCCAGACGCTGGGCGGTCTTGGCGCCGTGACTCGCAATACGACCATCAACGTAGCGAGCCGAGCAGACATCCAGCCGGTCATCAACATCTATGCCACGCCGCAGGCTCGCGACCTGGGCGCCGTGGCCGGCGACATTCATCGCATCATTGCCGAGATGGATGCCGAGCGCCCGGCCGGCGTAACCGTCACGCTGGCGGGACAATATGAGACGATGAACCACGCCTTCTCCGGTCTCGCTTTCGGGCTGATCGGCGCGATTATCCTCATCTACCTCGTGATCGTCGTGACCTTCCAGAGCTGGATCGACCCGCTGGTCATCATCGGCGCGCTGCCGGCCGCCTTCGCCGGCATCGTCTGGATGCTGTTCGTGACCGGCACGACCATCTCCGTGCCCGCGCTCACCGGCGCGATCATGTGCATGGGCGTCGCCACCGCCAACTCCATCCTGGTGGTCAGCTTCGCACGCGAACGCCTAGCCGAGACCGGCGACGCCACCCGCGCCGCGATCGAGGCGGCGGTGGTCCGTTTCCGCCCCGTGCTGATGACCGCGCTCGCGATCATCATCGGCATGACCCCCATCGCGCTCGGTATCGGCGAGGGCGCCGAGCAGAACGCTCCGCTCGGCCGCGCGGTGATCGGCGGCTTGATCTTCGCAACCGTGGCGACACTGCTGCTCGTGCCGGCGCTGTTCAGCATCGCCCATCGCAAGGGCGCGCCTTCCTCACCCGCAAGGGAGCTTGAACTCCAGCATGTCTGATCCAACCCCAAAGAAGCGCGCCGGCCTTTATCTCGGCGCGGCCGGTCTCGTGATTGCCGCACTGGTCGGAGGCGGCCTCGTTTCGCGCGGCATGGCCGAAAGCGAACAGGCAGCCATCGCGGCCGAGAACGCGCTGCCCACCGTCAGCCTGGTTCAGCCCCGCGTGTCCGAGGGAGGCGAGATCGTGCTGCCGGGCAGTCTCGATCCCTATAATCGCGCCGCGATCAACGCGCGGGTGAGCGGCTATGTGCGCGAATGGCGCGCGGACATCGGGGACCGGGTGCGGCGCGGGCAAACGCTCGCCATCCTCGATGCGCCCGAGATCGACCAGCAGCTCGCGCAGGCCCAGGCGGCCTATCAGACCGCGGCCGCTGATCGCGGGCTGGCCGAAACCACGGCGGCGCGCTGGAACAATCTGCTCGAAAAGGACGCCGTGTCCCGGCAGGAAGCCGATGAGCGGCAGGGGCAGTTTGCCGCTGCCGATGCGCGCGCACGGGCCGCTCAGGCGGACGTCGGCCGGCTGAGGGCGCTGACCGGATTTACGCGGCTGACGGCGCCGTTCGATGGCGTCGTCACCAGCCGCTCGGCCCAGCTCGGCGCCTTGGTCCAGACGGGCGCGCCGGGGGTGGAACCCTTGTTCACCGTTGCCGACGTCAGCCGCCTGCGCCTCTATGTGCGCGTACCGCAAGCTTTTTCGGGAAGGCTGGTGCGCGGCACGCAAGCGATGTTCACCGTGCCTGACAGACCGGGCGAGGTGTTCGAGGCCACACTGTCCCGTCTCTCCGAGGCGGTGGACCGCCAATCCGGCGCAATGCTGGTGGAATTTCTGGTCGATAACGGCGCTCGACGCCTGAGACCCGGCAGCTACGCGGAGGTGCGGGTGTCCGTGCCTGGCGGCGCCGAAACGGTCCAGGTGCCGGCGAGCGCCCTGATCCTCGGTTCCGACGGCGCGCGGGTCGCCGTGGTCGATGGCCAGGGTCAGGTCGCGCTTCGGGAGGTTGCGGTGGGTCGCGACCAGGGCGCGACCATCGAGATTATCTCGGGGCTACGTCCAACCGACCGCATCGTTCAGACCCCTCCCGACGCGCTGGCCACCGGCGACAAGGTCCGGGTAGTTCCCGCACGGCAACCGGCGGCTCCGAATGCGCAGCGCTAGGATAGCATTCGTCGCCGCGATCGGCCTCGGCGGCTGCGCCACCCTGCCGCCGATGCAAACGCCGGCAATCGAGACCCCGGCAAGCTTCCGCCATGTGGAAGGATGGACGACGGCCGCGCCCGGCGATCATCTAGACCGTGGCGAGTGGTGGCGCGGATTCGCGGACCCGGTGCTCGACGAGCTGATGGCGCGGCTGGACGAGCGGACCCCGACGCTCGCGGCCGCGCTTGCCCGTTACGACCGGGCGTTGGCGGCGGCACGGCTCGACCGCTCCAACCAGTTGCCGAATGTCGATCTGACCGGCGGGGCTTCGCGCGAGCGGCTTTCAGCCGGACGATCGATCGGAGCTGGCGAGCCCGTAATCGCGAACCAGATCCTCTTCGGTGTTGGTCTCGATTATGAGTTGGACCTTTGGGGCCGGGTCCGCAACAGCGTGCGCGCCGCTACGGCGGATGCCGAAGCGCAGGAGGCCGCCTTGCGCTCGGCGCGGCTCAGCCTTCAGGCTTCGGTCGCCGATCTCTATGTCCAACTTCGCGCCGTCGATGCCGAGCAGGTCCTGCTGACCAGGACCGTGGCCGCCTATGCGCGCGCCGATGATTTGATCCGCACCCGCCACGAAGGCGGCATTGCCTCTGGCGTGGACCGTAGCCGATCGACGGCCCAGCTCGCCGATGCCCGCGCCCGTCTGGAGGCGCTACGGGCGCAGCGCGCGGGGATCGAGAACCGGATCGCGGCGCTGGTTGGCGAGAGCGCCTCTGTTTTCGCCATCGATCCCGCGCAACGAAGCCTTGCGCTGCCTGACCTGCCGCCGTCCCTGCCCTCCGAACTTCTTCAGCGCCGTCCCGACATCGCCGAGGCGCAGCGCCGCCTGGTCGCCGCCAATGCGCGGATCGGCGTCGCGCGGGCCGCCTTCTATCCGCGCATCAGCCTCGGGCTCGGCGCGGGGTATCAGGCGGTCGAGGCGCCGATCGTCAGCGCGGATACTGGTTTCTGGGCGCTCGGGCCGATCACCACGATCTTCAATCTGTTCGACGGTGGCGGACGGCGAGCGCGGCTGGCCATCAGCCGGACGGACTATGAAGAACTCGCCGCGGGCTACCGCCAGACCGTGCTGGATGCGTTCCGGGAGGTGGAGGATGCCCTGTCTCGCATGGATGCCTTGACGGGTCAGGATCGCGAGCAGCGCATAGCCGCCCAAGCGGCGGCGCGGGCTGAGAGCCTGGCGCTTGATCGCTATCGCGACGGCGCGGCCGACTATCTGGAGGTGACGACGGCCCAAACCGCCGCGCTCGCCGCGCAACGCGCCAGCATCACGGTCGAATATGATCGCGCCCGAACGGCAATCGCCTTGATCCGGGCGCTGGGAGGCGCGACCCCGGACGACACATGACGGAGAAGCGCCGCCCTTCACGACGAGACCTACTGCAAATCGGCGGGGTGGTCGCCATAGGTTATGGCGTCAGCGTTTTTCTGAAGGCGACCGCACCACTCGGGATCAACGCGTCCGCTTGTTGTCGGACTTGTTGACCACGGCTTAGCGGGAGCGGCGCCGCATCGTGGAGCGGTGTCGAATATCTGATTCGTTTACGGTCGGTGCCGAAGGCGGCCCGTTGCCGCCGGCACGGATGCTGGCGCGGCGCCGGGTTCCTCCAGATCGGCAAGGATCGGGCAGTCAGGCCGATCATCGCCCGCGCAGCAATCCACCAGCGTTCCGAGCGTCGCGGCCATCTGGTTCAGATTTTCGATCCGCTCCTGAAGCTGGGCGATATGGGCCTGCGCGATCCGCTTCACATCGGCGCTCTGGCGGGCCTTGTCCCGCCAGAGGCTCAGAAGATCGTTGATCTCCGCGACCGAGAAACCGAGATCACGCGCCCGCCGGATGAACCGCAGCATATGAACATCCGATGGCGAGTAATCGCGATAGCCGGAGTCCTTGCGATCGGCTTTCGGAATGAGGCCGGTCTGCTCGTAATAGCGGATCATCTTGGCGGAGACGCCCGACGCCTTGGAGGCTTGTCCGATGTTCATGCCGTTCCTCCTGTCTCGCGTGGCTGAAAACCGCGCAGGCGCAACGAATTACCCAAGACGAAGATGCTCGACATCGCCATAGCACCCGCCGCGAACACCGGCGAGAACAGGATGCCCAGGCTCGGATAGAGCACGCCTGCCGCGACCGGGATCAGCGCCGTGTTGTAGGCGAACGCCCAGAACAGGTTCTGGCGGATATTGCCAATCGTCGCGCGCGACAGGGCGATGGCCGTCGCCACACCGTTCAGATGGCCCGACATCAGCACGACATCGGCCGCCTCGATCGCGATATCCGTGCCGGTGCCGACCGCTAGGCCGATATCGGCAGCCGCCAGCGCGGGCGCATCGTTGATGCCATCCCCGACGAAGGCGACGCGGCCATGCTCGGCCTTGAGCCGGGCTATCGCCTCCACCTTCCCTTCGGGCAGGACTTCGGCGACCACTTCGTCGATACCGAGCTGGCGGGCGATAGCCTCGGCCGTCATGCGGTTGTCGCCGGTCAGCATCGCAACCTTGAGGCCGAGCGCGTGCAGCGCCGCGATGGCTGCCGGCGTGGTCGCCTTGATCGGATCGGCCACCGCGATGATCGCGGCAAGCCGCCCGCCAATGGCGGCATAGAGCGGCGACTTGCCTTCCTGCCCCAACCGCTGTGCTGTCTCCGCAAAGGCGGCCACGTCCAGCCCAAGCTCGCGCATGTAGCGATCGGCACCGATCTGGACCAGCTCGCCACCCGCCACCGCCTTGACACCGAAGCCGGTGATAGAGTCGAAGTCGGTAATCGCGGGCAGCGCAATACCTTCCGCCTTGGCCGCGTCGACGATTGCGCGGGCGATCGGATGCTCCGACTTGTCCTCGACAGCGGCGACCAGACCCAGCACCGCCGCCCGGTCGAAGCCGTCCGTCACTTGCAGGTCGGTGAGCGCGGGACGACCTTCGGTCAGCGTGCCGGTCTTGTCGACCGCGACAACCCTGGCGTCCTTCAGCAGTTGCAGCGCCTCGCCCTTGCGGAACAAGATACCCAGTTCCGCTCCGCGCCCGGTGCCGACCATGATGGCGGTCGGCGTCGCCAGCCCCATAGCGCAGGGGCAGGCGATGATGAGCACGGCGACCGCATTCACCAGTGCAAAGGTCAGTGCGGGCGACGGGCCGAACCACAGCCAGGCTGCGAAAGTCAGCGCCGCCACACCGAACACGGCGGGGACGAACCACATCGTCACCTTGTCGACCAGCGCCTGAATCGGCAGCTTCGATCCCTGCGCCTGCTCGACCATGCGGATGATCTGCGCCAGCATCGTCGCGCCGCCAACGGCGGTGGCGCGGAACGCCAGCGCGCCCTGCTGATTGACGGTGCCGCCGACCAGCGTGGCGCCCTCAGCCTTGGCGACCGGGATGGGTTCGCCGGTGATCATCGACTCGTCGACATAGCTCTCGCCCTCGGTCACTTCGCCATCGACGGGGATGCGCTCGCCGGGACGCACTTCGATAATGTCGCCGGTGATGACCTCGCTAATGGAAACCTCGAACACCGCGCTGTCGCGGCGCACGCGGGCGGTCTTGGCCTGCAATCCCACCAGCCGCTTGATCGCTTCGGAGGTGCGGCCCTTTGCACGGGCTTCGAGGTAACGGCCCAACAGGATCAGCGCAACGATGACCGCCGCCGCTTCATAATAGACGTTGACCGTCCCGGCGGGCAGCAGACCGGGCGCGAAAGTCGCGACCAGCGAATAGCCGTAGGCGGCCAGCGTGCCGACGGCAACCAGCGAGTTCATGTCCGGCGCCAGCCGCGCCAGCGCGGGCAGGCCCGCCTTGTAGAAACGGATGCCGGGGAAGGCGAGCACCAGCGTCGTCAGGACGAACTGGAGATACCAGCTTGCCTGCATGCCGATCGTGCGGTCGATCAAGCCATGGACGCCGGGAATGACGTGGCTGCCCATTTCGAGCAGGAACACCGGCAGCGCCAGTACGGTCGCAAGGGTGAGATCGCGCTTCAGCGCCCGGCGCTCGGCGTCCTTCCGCTCGGCCGCTTCCTCGTCGCCAGAAACGCTGGCCTCAATTGGGCGCGCTGTATAGCCCGCGCCCGCGATCGCTGCGATGAGCGCCTCAACATCGGCCGCGCCGCGCACGCTCGCGCGTTCGGTCGCTAGGTTGACTATCGCCTCGGTGACGCCGGGGACAGCTTTGAGCGCCCGCTCCACGCGACCGACGCAGGATGCGCAGGTCATTCCCTCCACCGCCAGTTCGATGCCGGCGACAGATGGCACGCTGTAGCCGGCGGCCTCGACGGCCCGCACCAGCGCCTTTCGGTCGACGGCGGCGTTTGCTCGAATGTCGGCGCGTTCGGTCGCCAGATTGACGCTGACGGACTGTACGCCCTCGACCTTGCTCAGCGACCGTTCGATGCGGGCCACACAGGACGCGCAGGTCATGCCCTCAATCGGCAAGCTGATCGCCGAATCGATGGATTCGTCCGAATCTCTCAGGGTTTCTGCGGCTATCATGGCTCGATACTCCACACTTCACGATTGGAATTTGTCGCAAGATGCAGGTTCCAATGATGGGAAGGTCAAGGGCAAAATATATCCTGACCTGATGAGAGCAAGCCGCCCTCGCAAGCACATGGCTCAACGGTAGGGCCGTGATCTCCTTTCCGATAGCGACCGCGAAAAACGGCCTTGACCCTCCAACGATGGGAAAGATTAGCTTGTGATCCGTTGTCAGGAACAATGGAGATTTCCCATGCAATTCCACGTCGAAAACATGAGCTGCGGTTCATGCATCAAGCACATCGCGCAAGCGATCACCGCGATCGACGCCAATGCGAAGGTCGAGGTGAGTATCGCGGACAAGAAGGTCACGGTCGATACCGTGGCTAGCGCGCAAGCTATCGAAGTCGCGCTCGCCGAGGACGGCTATCCCGCGCGCGCTATTGAAGTGGCATAGGGAGGCGTAGCCATACCACCAGGTCCGACCGGGCGGATGACGGCTGTCGTCCGTCCGGCATTTCCGGCCCTTGTTCCCGTTTCCGAAAATCGGGCACCTGCAGGACATAGAGACATGACACCATTCATTGAGCGCAGGTCGTTTTTACGAGCGGGAGCCATCGGCATAGCCGGACTCGGCATCACGGGGCTTGTTCCCGCCTGGGCCAGAACCGGCTCGACCGGGCTTGTACCGACCCTGCCCACACTCTCGGGCGAGGATATTCACCTCAGGATTGCCAATACGCCTTTCACCGTAGGCGGGCGGACCGGTCACGCCGTGACTATGAATGGTGTATTGCCCGCGCCGCTGATCCGGCTGCGCGAGGGGCAGAATGTGCGGTTGCACGTCGAGAACACGCTCGACGAGGACAGCTCGATCCACTGGCACGGGCTGCTCGTGCCATTCCAGATGGACGGCGTGCCCGGCCTCAGCTTTCCGGGGATCAAGCCGCGTTCGACCTTCGTCTATGACTTTCCGTTGCTGCAAAGCGGCACCTATTGGTATCACAGCCATAGCGGCCTTCAGGAACAACAGGGCCATTATGGTCCGATCGTGATCGATCCCGCCGAGCCCGATCCGATCGCTTATGATCGCGAGCATGTGATCGTGCTGAGCGACTGGACGTTCCTGCATCCGCACGCTCTCATCACCAAGCTCAAGGCGGAAGGCGGCTACTTCAATCGCCAGAAACAGACATTGTTCGGCATGATGAAGGGCGGCCCCGAGGAGGAAATGTCGGCATCGGACCGCGCCATGTGGGCGCAGATGCGGATGGACCCCACCGACATTTCCGACGTGACGGCCGTCACCTACACCTATCTCATCAACGGTCATGGCCCGCAGGAGAACTGGACCGGCCTGTTCCGTCCCGGCGAGCGGGTGCGGCTGCGCTTCATCAATGCCGCCACCATGACGATCTTCAATATCCGTATCCCCGGCCTGCCGATGACGGTGGTCAGCGCCGATGGCCAGAATGTCCGACCCGTAACGGTCGACGAGTTCCAGATCGGCAATGCCGAAACTTATGACGCCATCATCGAACCCGCCGAGGACAAGGCGTTCACGCTGGTGGCGGAATCGATCGATCGTTCCGGCATGGCGAGCGCCACGCTCGCATCCCGTATGGGGATGACGGCGCCGATTCCGCCGCTGCGCCCGCGTCCCACGCTCACCATGAAGGACATGGGCATGGGCGGCATGGACCACGGATCAATGGCGGGAATGGACCATAGTGCCATGGGCCATGGCGCGATGGCGGCCGGGGCAGACGCGGTGACAGCAGACCATGGCGGGATGGATCACAGCGGCATGGATCATGGCGGTTCCCATTCGATGGGCGGCATGAACATGCGTGACAAGTCTTTGGTTCCCGACAGCGTCAAGGTCGGTGTGGGCGTGGACGCCATCGCCATGGCGCCGGTCGATCGCACCGGCGATCCGGGGCTGGGCCTCGAAGATGTCGGCCATAAGGTGCTGACCTATCGCGATCTGATGTCCTTGACGCCCAATCCCGACACGCGCCCGCCGCAGCGCACGGTCGAGGTCCACCTCACCGGCAACATGGAACGGTTCATGTGGTCGTTCGATGGCGAGAAGTTCAGCGAGGGCGTGGAACCGATCCGCTTCGAGCGCAATGAACGCGCCCGCGTTACCCTCATCAACGACACGATGATGACCCATCCCATCCACCTGCACGGCCATTTCTTCGAACTGGTGAACGGTCATACCGGCAGCTATCCGCGCAAGCACACCGTCAATGTGCTGCCGGGCGGCAAGGTCAGCTTCGACCTGACCGCCGATGCGCCCGGCGACTGGGCGTTTCACTGCCATCTGCTGCTCCACATGCACGCCGGGATGTTTCGCGTCGTCACCGTCCGTCCGCTCGACGGAGACGCGGCATGATGCGGCTCGTGGGCATCGCTCTCCTCGCCGTCGCGACTCCCGCTTGAGCGCAACACGATCACCGGAGTCATGCTGGCGCCTCACAGCAGGACCCGGCCGATTCCCATGCGGGGCATCGTATGGACGGTGCCGAAGGCAATCCCCATGCGGGGCACGACATGCCGCCGGAACCCTCCGCAGCGCCCGATCCTCATGCCGGCCACGCCATGCCTTCAGCCGCGCCGATGGAAGCGCACCAGGCCCATGCAGGCCATGAACCGGGCATTCCCGACCCGCCGGTGCGCGGGCCATCGGCGGCGGCCATGGGCGGCCCCGATCACGCCGCCGATGCCATATTCGGCGCGGCGGCCATGGCTCCGGCGCGCGAAATCGTGCGCCGCGAACATGGCGATATCAAAAGCCACAATATCCTGATCGATCAGCTCGAAGCCGTGATCGGCAAGGGCAAGGACGGCTATGCCTGGGACGTGCAGGGCTGGTATGGCGGCGATATCGACAAGCTCTGGCTCAAGACCGAAGGCGAAAGCCACTTCGACGACAGCCCGGAAAGTGTCGAGGCGCAGGCGCTCTGGAGCCACGCGCTCGATCCGTGGTGGAACCTCCAGGCCGGCATACGCCACGATTTTCGGTCCGGACCGGACCGCACCTACGCTGTCATCGGCGTTCAGGGCCTTGCCCCTTACTGGTTCGAGATCGACAGTGCGCTGTTCCTGTCCGACAAGGGTGACGTCACCGCGCGAATCGAAGCGGAATATGACCAGCGCCTGACCCAGAAGCTGATCCTCCAGCCAACCGCCGAACTGAACTTCTCCGCGCAGGACGTTCCCGAGCTGGGCATCGGTTCCGGGCTGTCCACCGCCGAGTTGGGGTTGCGTCTGCGCTACCAGTTCGTGCCGGAGTTCGCGCCCTATATCGGCGTGAAATATGAACGCGCCTTTGGCGACACGGCGGATTTTCGCCGCGCCCGCGCTGAAAGCAGAGGTGGGTGGAATTTCCTGATCGGAATCCGGTCCTGGTTCTGAGGGATATGGTTATCGGACCGGCGGGCCTGATCGAGGTGCGCCGGTCCTCCTGTCTTTCTGTGAACAAATATTACTGGGCGCGATCATTCGTCGTCGTGATCCTCATCCATATGGCTGGCCATGTCGATGAGCATGGTGCTCACATGGGCATCCGCCACTTCATAGAATATCTGCTTGCCGTGTCGCTCGCTACGGACGAGGCGCGCGCCGCGCAGGAGGCGCAGATGGTGGCTGACCAGCGTTTGCGACAGATCGAGGCTTTCGGCGATGTCGCCCACCGATCGCGGCGTTTGCAGGCAATAGAGCAGAATACGCAGGCGGGAGGGATCGCCCAGCAAGCGGAAAGTTTCGGCCAGGATCGTTACGTCGTGGCTCGACAGTCCCTGAGAATGCTTAGGATTGCCATGATCGTCAGAGTTGGTGGTGTCGGACATCAGGAGCCTCTTATACGTGAATATATGACGATGTGTAGATTTATGATCCTTCTAGGGCCAGCCTTGACCACCCGCTAGCCAACCAATTGCCGGTTTTCCTCGATCATCCCCTTGCACTTGTGGAACCGGCTTGCCGGAGCAGCAGCGGAATGAGGCTCGTCGCGATTACCGGGAAAATCAGCCAATTGATCGCCATCCAACCCGAGCTGTGCAAGATCGTGCCGGCAAGAAAGGAAACAGCCGCTGTGGTCGCGAAGGCCGAGTCCGAACAGGCTGACGGGGAAGGTAACCCAGGCGGGATCGGGCGAGAGTTGCTGACCGACCAGCCCGCCGAGCGACATCACGATCGGCGGGCTGGCGCCGCCCAAGGCTTGCGCGGCAGTGAGAACAGCGATGTTCCTGCGGGCGTTTGGTTCCCGTTCATTGCCAAGAGCCACCTTCAGGCACCGGGAGGCAGTCTGACAGAGCATTTCAGATAGGCTGCACCAACGTCCGCCTATCAGTGGGAGCAAGCGTGTTTCACGCCGCCGTGGCTGTGGCTGGGATGGTCGTGCCCAGGTCCGCGTCCCTCATCCCGCTTGCTGCCGGGAGCGAGGCTGCACGTCTCGCCTTCCTCGTTCCAATCCACCGCTACAGTGGCGTGCTCGATCTCGAAATGGCTCTCCAACTCGCGTTCCACTGCACGCACCACTACGCGGGCCTCGGTGTCGTTCGCCGGTCGGACGTGCATCGTCGCCAGCGTGCGGCCCGACGTGATCGACCAGACATGGATATGGCCGACCGCAGCCACGCCCGGCACATGCTCCAGAATATGGCGCTCGATCTTCTCCGGCGCCGCGCCGTCGGGCGCGCCTTCGAGCAGGATGTGCAGCGACTTGCCCGCCAGTTTCCATGCGCTACGCAGTACCAGCAGGGAGACGACCACCGACAGGATGGGGTCGATCGGCGTCCAGCCCGTCAGGTAGATCACGATCGCCGCGCCCACGGCGCCGACCGAGCCGAGCAGGTCGCCCATGACGTGGAGCGCCGCGCCCTTGATGTTGACATGCTCGCTGTCGCCGCGCGTCAGAATCCAGAAGACGAGGATATTGACCAGCAGCCCCGCGATCGCGACCCCGAACATCGGGCCGGCAAGGATCGGCTGCGGCTCCTGAAAGCGCTGCCAGGCTTCATAGACGATCCAGCCGACGATCGCGAACAGGGTGACGGCGTTGACGAAGCCGGCGATCACCTCGAAACGCAGATAGCCGAAGGTGCGTTTGGAATCAGCCGCGCGCTGGCCGAAACGGAAGGCGGCATAGGCGAGCGCCAGCGCCGCCGCGTCGGTCATCATATGGCCGGCGTCCGCCAGCAGCGCCAGCGACCCTGAAAGCAGACCGCCCACGACCTCGACCGCCATGAAGGTGAAGATCAGGCCGAACGACAGCAGCACCTTGCGCTCATTGTCGCTGGTGATGGTCGGCGTGTGCGAATGATCGTGGTCGTGATCGTGGCCATGACCATGGTCGGCGTGCGAGTGGGCCATTATCGAGCTTTCATGACATATACATTAAACACATCAATATGTGTTCATATAATGTATGTCAATATGCCTATGTGCCGATGGATAATGACCCGGCCGACCTCTTGTTCTTTAGACAGTTTTGGGGATGAAAGCCGCATCGGTCTAGGAGCGGCCTGCATCCCATACCATCGTGTGCAATTGTCAGGCGGCCAGCCGTTGTGACGTTTCAGCTTGTGCTGTTGAGTCTTGATGGGGCGTCAGAAACCGAACCAACGCAGCCTTACGCGAGCCCCGATCAAGCGCATAATGTGTATGTGTCAGCTCAGCACCATTGAGCAGCGCATGGATGTAGCCGGACACCGTATCGGCCGCCATGACGAGGGCTGCATCGAGCGTATGCACATAACGGCTGGTGATAGAGCCGGTGGCATGGCCGAGAAGCGCCGCGATGGTGATCTCGGTGAAACCAAGGTCGTTCGCCAGGCTGGCGAAGCTGTGGCGCAGTACATGAGCGGTGATGTCCGCCAGCTCCGTCCCGGCGAAGATCTTTTCCCAATGCCGAGGGAAGCTGCCGAACGGCTTGGCCAGGTTCCGCTCGCCGGGAAACACATAGGGGCTGTCGCCGCTCATGTCCCGCTCGTCGAAATACTCCAGCACCGGCAAGCCCATCGGCCGCACGGACTGACCTTCCTTCGTATCCTCGAACCGGAAGCAACTCCCCACGGTGTCGAGTTCCGTTTTGCGCAGCTTGATGACCTCACTGCGCCGGCAACCCGACATGGCGATCTGACGGATCATCTCCACGGTGCGCGTGTAGCGTTCATCCTCGGCGGCATTGGCAAGGATGCGCCCGAGGGCGCGATACTCGTCCTCGTTCAGACGGCGCTGGCGCACGGCGTCCTTGGGCTTGCGGATGCCATGCGCCGGATTGACCTCGATGATGCCCAGGTCATCCCGTGCATAGGTGAAGATGCCACCCAGGAGACCGACGGTGCGGCTAGCGACGCCGATGCCGCCCCGTACGATCGACTTACCGCGCAGTTTCTCCGTCTTCTCGATCCCGCGCGTCTTGCCCGCCATGATGTCCTTCATCATGGTCGTCACGTCGGCCTTGGTGACGTGGGTGACGCGCTTCTTGCCCAGGAGTGGGATGATGTGGCGGTTGATCCGGCCGAGGTCGGTGATCTTGGTGCTGGCCTTCTTCGGCCGCCCGCCCTTGCCGAGGATGCGGCCGGCTTCGAGTTCCGCGATATACAGCTCGCAAAGCTCCTTTACCGAGATCGCCTTGCGCGCGCTGTTCCGGTTTTCGAGGGGATCGTTCCCCTTGGAGACTTCGGCCAGGGCTTGAATGGCCAGCGTGCGCGCTTGCTCGGCGGTGATCTGTCCGTGCCGGCCCAGCTTCATCCGCCGCCGCACATTGTTGGCGTTTCGATAATCGACGAAGTAGGTCCGGGTGCCGGAGGGCAGGACGAAGACGCCAAAGCCCTTCAGCTCGCCGCACCAAACGGTGTATTGACGGTCGCGTGGTTCGGACTTGTCCACGACGGTTTTCGTAAGTTTCGACATAAGTACCTCGCTAGTGCGGGCTCAAAAACTCACCAAAATCTCACCACCGTATCGAAAACTGTGGGTGTCGTTGGCGTAGCACAGAGAACCCTTACGATCAATAAAATGCTGTATAAACAGCGTGTTATCGTACTCTAGCGTTGGATTGGTAAGCCTGTCGTAGCGTTGTGGTTCTAGCTCCGAAGGCAAAGGTCACACGTTCGAATCGTGTCGGGTGCGCCACTTCGGTTTAAAACTGCGAACTTCCAGAATCGCAGACTGGTCGCCCCCCGAAGCGGCCAACGTCCGAAGCAGTTCGGTCCTCCCACCCATGATCTTGATCTCGGCCGTGGACAGCACTTCCACGCGCTGCGCGACCGCGCGGACATGCGCGCGTCGATAGGAGCCGTCCGGCGCCCGTAGGCCTTCACGGGTCGCCTGAGCCATCCGTTCGATAGCCTCCGGGGTGATCATCGGCCCGAGCTTGTCGATGGCGGCCTCGGCGCGTTCGGCGTCGGCCGCCGCCTCCTTCTTGATGGCCTCCAGCTCCCTGATGCGGTCGCTCAAGCCTTCGGAGCCTTGGCCGACCAGACCATCCTCAATCGCCGCGTAGAGCCTCACCAGCTTGTTGGCGGCCTCGGCGGATCGCTTGCGGAGTTCGGCAACGTGGGAGCGCCTGCGCTCGACCCACTCCTGGCGACGGTCCAACACGTTGCCCATGAGCATGCACAGCCGGTCGGGCTGAAGTAGCCGCCGTTCCAGATGCTCGACGACGGCGTCGTCGAGCTTGTCCATCGGCACGGTGATGCCCGTGCAGCCGGACTTGCCCATGCGGGCCTTGGTCGAGCAGGTGTAATAGCGATAGCGCCCGTTCTTCCCTGTCCGCAGGGTCATGGCGCCGCCGCAGAGACCGCAGAAGCAGATGCCGCCCAGGAGCACCTGGCTGGTGACGAACCGCGAAGCCATGCAGGTCGGGCTACGGAGTTTCAGATGGTCCTGCACCGCCTGCCATTCGTCCTCGGTGACGATGGCCGGGATCTTGGCCACCGCGTGCTCCTCGTCCGGCTTGCGGGCGCGGTTCTTGTGGTCGGTGAAGTTGAAGCGGTGCTCGCCCTTGTAGGTCGTGCGGGTCAGCACCTTGTGGACCGCGTCGATGCCGAACCGGCCGCCATCCTTGGTGCGGACATTGTTGTCGTTGAGATAGGTGGCGATGGACTTGAGGCCCAAGGGGCCAGAGCCATCCACGCCGAACAGGGCGAGCTTATAGATGCGGCGGACCTTCTCAGCCTGGATCGGGTCGATCTCCAGCTTCTTCTTGAGCTTGGCGCCGCGCTGTTCAGCAATGATGACGCGATAGCCCAACGGCGGGCGTGAGCCATTCCAGAAGCCCTGGCGGGCATTCTCCTTCATGGCGCGCAGGGTGTGCTTGCCGTTCTCCTTGGACTGGTACTCGTCAAAGAGCGTCATGATCTTGCGCATCATGTGGCTCATCGGATCGTCGCCCAGCTCTTGGGTGATCGAGACGACCTTGACCCCGTTCTTGGCCAACTTCCTGACGTAGAACTCGAACTGGAACTGGTCGCGGAAGAACCGCGAGAACGAGTGGACCAGGATCACGTCGAACGGCGCGGGCTTGGTCATCGCCGCTTCGATCATGTCCTGAAAGGCCGGCCGCTTGTCGTCGGTGGCGGTGTTGCCGGGCTCAAGATACTCAGTCGCCACCTTCCAGCCCTTCCCGGCGCAATAGGCCTCAAGCTGGCGGCGCTGGTCGGGCAATGACAGGTCATGCTCGGCTTGGCGGCCGGTCGAGACGCGGAGATAGACCGCCGCCCGCGACGCAGGCGACGGCGTGGGGGCTAGGCGAGCGCGGCCCATGGCAAACTCCATTGGTTAGGGAATGGGGCCGAACAGCTCGTCCAGAACGTCGGCGAAGAAGGCCTCAATGATCCGGGCCTCGTGGTCGGTGACGGGCACGAACTCGGGCCAGTCGTCAGTGACCTTGACCGGCGTGTCGGCGCGGCGTCGGCGGCGCTTGATGGCGCGGGCGCCGCTGTCCTCAGAGCTAGACCGACGATGTTGCCGAGGGGCCATCGCGCCAGGGTGCAGGGCGCGGATAGCGCCGCAAGCGGCTTCGACCACCCGTCGTACTGCGGCGAAGAGAGACAGGAAATCGGCGGGTTTGCTGCCGCCGCGTCAGGCCGTGGGGAGGCTCGGCGGCACATAGGGCTCTCCGCAGCCTGGACACTTGGCCGAGGCCAGAAACGCGATGGCCTTGTTGACCAGGGGTGCTGTCGGGCCTGGGTCGTGGAAGTCCATGCGGGCGGCGATAACGAGCAGGCTGGCGACCTCGTGGATGTTACGGGGCTCCAGCTTGGTAATGGCCTTGAGGCCGCGCTTCCGTTTCTCCCAGAGCGCGTCCAGTTCCACCTCTATCGCGGCCATCTCGGGCGCCATGGGGAGGCTGCCTCGCTGATGGTCACTCATACGGAAGTAGTCGTATCCAGAGGCCGCCAGTGTCTCCAGCGCGCCCCATCGGCGGGCCAAGCCGTCCGACTCGAAGTCGTAGGTCAGCCAGCGCGCGCACTGGCCGATGAGGCTATCAGGCGGCGCCGCCGCTGCGTTCGGGGCGCTGCAAATCAGCGGCGCGGCGGACGTGGCGCCGAGGAGCGTGCGGCGCGAAATGGACGTGGGGTCGGCCTTGTCGTCGGACATGCGGGGGCTCCCGGCGCAGGCGCTCGGTCCGATCAGCACGCTAATCGGTGGAGTTTGAGTGGATTGAGGCTACATTCAAACGAATTACGGTGACTGAGTCAACGCAATTCGTTCACTTGTGGAGCAAAACGTTGACTATTCTCGCCCCGCCGCAAGTTCGAATGGCCCGAGCCGCTCTCGGCATCAGCGTTCGACAGCTCGCAGAACGATCAGGTGTGGCGGAATCAACGATCCTTCGATTTGAAACCGGCCGTGGTGGCATCCTCGCCACCAACCTCGACAAGGTTCAAACCACGCTGGAAGAAGGTGGGGTGATCTTCATCAGCGCAGACGGCGGCGGCGGCCCAGGCGTCCGCCTGGCGAAGTAGGCGCCGGCGAAACCCCCACCGCTCAAGGGAGCCAGGACCTGAAAGGTCGGTGCTCGCCCTGGAGCGCTTGGAGAGCCTCTGCCGGGCGGGCTGGTGCGGGTCAAGGGCGGCTTCGCCGTCGCTCCGCGATGCGCCCGTAGGGCGCACCCTTGACGCGCGCCAGCCCGTCCGGCCCTCGTTCCACCAAGCGCACCAGGGCGGTTTGTCTCCGAGCGAAGGTCTGAAGCTCTCAGCGAGGGCGACGCCAGCTGACTGACCGGCCCACGCCTTAAAGCGTGAAGGTCCGCTCTCTGGCCGGGTGCGTTTTCCCGCTCCCGGACCCAAAGCGTAAACTCAACTCGGGTCAGCTTCCTTGCCAACGAGGTCAATGAAAGCCGCGAAGCTGGACGCGATGACCAAGACGCTTTCGTCCAAATTGCTGTTCGTCATATCCAGGGCGACTACAGGCCAAGGCGACGAACCTCGCACGTCAAGTCCGACGTACTCGCCGCCGCCACTTGATCCGATGATGACGAAGCCTGGAAAGAACTCTTCGTGCCGATGATCTTCCAGGGCGAGGGCAGCTTCGTCGGCCGAGTCGATCTGGAAGTAGTAGGGTTGAAGGCCGAGCGGGCCTTCGCCGCCATTCGAGTAGGCCAGGAACCTCAGGTACTCGCTCGGCAGCTCTATTGGGCTCGCGGCTACGAGGCGCGCAAGTGAAGCTTCGGTCGCTTTTGGGGCCGGATGCCAGTCTCGGTCGGATGGAATCACGGTGACGCCCCTGAGTTCGGCGGGAGTCTATTTGTGAGGCTTGCCTGAGGGAAGGCAGCTATCCACCCATCACCGAAGTTGGGAAGGTCCGCTGGGCGGCAACGCCGCCGAACGTCCGAATGCTGGCGCGATGCTCCTGGCGATGAACGACCCGTTGCGGACTTTCCAACGGTCTGGTTCTTGGAGCGTTCAAGAGAGCGTCGCCATGCCAAACCTGCCTATCGATACGAACTTCTACGTGACATCCGACGCCGAGGGCGGTTTTCGGAACGGTGAGATCTTCCACATCAAACGGACCGTTCAGGGCGGGGCGCTAGCAACGCCAATCGGGCGCTACTTCTCGACAAAGCCCAACATTGGGGCTGAGGGCTTCCATCCACATTCGCGCCTAGACTGCTTCGTGCGTGACCATGAGTTGGCGCCGGCTGAGGACTGGCTCGCGCGGCGGCTAGTGGATGCGCTCTTGAAGGGCGCCATAGTTGCGGAGCCGTTGTGGGTAAGTTGGCATCGCGCAAAAGAACTCGGCGGCGAAGCGCGAGGCGAGGTATTTGATTTCGACTGACCATGACGGCCGCCAACCACCCCGTTGCGGACACTAGGTCCGTCCGCCCTTTGTCATCGGCCCCATGGCTTTGAATGGGCCAAGATCGTCTGGCGCCCAGGTGGCCGAGAATTGAATCGGTTCATGACCGGACGGACGAACGAACAGCAGCGGCGGGTTGGCGCCATCGAGGATCACGCTGACGTCGATGACGACGTAAAATCGATCGGGTGAAAGCCACAGAAGGTCCAGCGCCTGTGCGACGGTAACGGCAGGTCTGGGATTAGGCCGCCCGTGATACTCGACGAGCGCGCTGCTCGGTCGGGCCAAGCAAGCGAGTTCGAATGACCGCGAGATAGCGGTCTCGAAGAGAGCGGCGAAGCTGTGCTTGTCCATGTCAGGAGATTAGCGGACCCGAGACCCGCTTACGATCCTTGTCGGCATTCCGAAGGATACGCTTTCGGCCCACTACGTATCGGTCGCTATGTGCCGCGAGACCGGGGGAGCTTTCCCTTCCGATGGCTCTCTCAGATGGCCGGCGATGGGGGAGGGGGCTGGCAGGGAGGCGGAATTGCCCTCAGAATCTCGATGGCGAGATTAAAGCGCCGGGACCTTCCAGGTCTATGTCGCTGGTGGTGTTGGACAATTTCCGGGACCTCGTTTTCAGTCAAGGTCCCGGAAATATGAACTTTCTCAACTCAGACAGCGACTTATCCGGGACTACCCGCATGGGCCGACGCGATTGGTCCCGGTCAAATCACTGAAGCGTTTGAGGAAGTCTGAAAAACAGGGACCAGACCTTTAGGGCTGGTCCCTAAAAATACTCAGCACCATCAACGACATGGGGCCGTCAGGTCCCTGTCCTTTTATCTCGCCCTAGAAAATTGGGCCCGGTTCGCGTTTTGAAATCCATGGATTCCGAGCTTTTCACCGGACCACGCCCCACACGACAGGCTGGGAAAATCCAGTGTGCAGACAAGCGCATCCCGGCCACCTGGGCCGGATGCTTCAATCTTGCCGTCGTAATCGCGGTCCTAAAATCAACGATCGCAAAGGCTGTCTCGCCTATCAGTCTCTTGACTCAGTCATCGCCGCGTTTCTTCCCGCCCGCCCGCGTCCAGGCCGCGGATTTCAGTCATCAGTGCATGCGGTACTAGATGCACCCGCGCATTGAGGCGATGCTGCTGCAACAATCTGGCGCCGCCGTGTCCCAAGGTGAACGGCGGGAGCGACAACATCTTCAATTGCTCGCTCCGCGCTCGCCGAGTTAGACAGGCCCATGCAAGAGCGGTTGAAAGATGCGGATCTTCGGACGGCAGCCCTTCGTCGCCTGTTGGCCCACGCCCGGCAATGCACCAACACGCTTGTTGTCGAAGAGCTTGGCCTCACTCACGGCGCTTCTCGCGTCGATATCGCCGTAATCAATGGTCACATCCGAGGCGTTGAGATTAAGGCCGAGGCGGATAGTCTTGAGCGCCTTCCCCGTCAGGTGCATGCCTATGGCCTGGTCGTTGATCGCGCGACCTTAATCGCCTCGGAGCGACACCTGCCTGCTGCGTTAGAACTCTTGCCGGAATGGTGGGGAGTTGTCGCCGCGCGTCGTGCCGCGAACGGATCGATTGTCTTTCGCCGACTACGTGATGAGCGTGCCAATCGCGAGACCGACGCTGTGAGCTTGGCTCGGCTGTTGTGGCGCGATGAGGTTCATGCCGTGCTATTCGAAATGGGCTGCGATCCCAAGCTGCTTCGGGAACCGCGCGCTGTCCTATACGCGGAGTTGGCTCGCCGCATGCCTAAAGCCCAACTGGCACGGCTCGTCCGAACGACGCTCAGGACCCGAACAAGCTGGCGAGATCGTCCACGACCTTTGTGATGTGGTGATTGGTCCCAACCCACCGCCAGGTGGTGAGGTTCCCGGTTTTCTCAGTTTTGGCGTGACAACCCCGGACGTAATCGCTGCCAGCTGAATATCCAGGCGGAAGGGCCTTTCCGGACGTTACGACATCCTCGCAGCGGTCGCGAAATTGCTCAAAGCCATTATCGCGGACATTTTTGCCCTTAGTAATCAGCCAAGCGTCGTCGATCGTGTAGCGCACGGAAGCCGCTGGCTTCAGAAGCCGCATGTCCCCTCCTGGGATGTCCGCTGAGGAGATGGTGTAGTCCCCAAATGTCGGAGGGTGGAAATCGGCGGGTAGAGCCGAGACCAGCCGTTTGTAGAGCTTCCATTCCATTCGCGGCACAGTTTGGCTTGGTCCCTTGATGTCGCCCATGGAGACCGGAAATGACGTCCCGACGAGGATCAGAGTGCGGACCTCATCATAGATTGGCTCTGCCTGGAGAAGCGCCGACACCAGATCGACGAGATCGTCGAGCGGTTCGAAGTTCTTCGCCGCGAGATCAATGATCAAATCGACGTCTGATGAGTCCACGCCTAAGTGCCCAACGACCCGCGCAAACGTCGTCGGGAAATCCGGGTCAGCGATTTCATCAAGACTGCAGCGCACTGCAATCCCGAATCCGTCAAGCAAAGCTGCGGCCGCGACGGCGTTGTAGTGCGCTAAATCGCGTTCGAGGCCAGTGACTGGGGTTAGCTGCGCTCCGTCGGCCCGCGCACCGTCCAACAGGTAAGTCAGAGGATGGACCCCGCCCGGCATGCGGTCGGTCGGGTTGAGCAAGTGCGTATCCAAGAACGCGGGCTGGCTACCCCACTTCGCTTTGAGGCGAGGAACAAAGGGCTCAAGCTGTTTCGCCAGCGTCTTCTTGGCTCTACCCTCTTCGAAGTCCCACTCCGGCGCTGTCACCTCGATCAGGGGCACGACGCGCTTTCGATGTATCTCGTCCAGGCGCATCAACGCTTGGTACTCACCCTGGCGCCATTTCAGCACCGGCACATAGTCGAGAACTGTGATCGCCATGGGTTCGCTCAAGTCAATTGCTGACGCACCTGGCCGGAACCGACCAAGCCGGCCAAGAGGGTGTAGTCGTTCGCCTCCCGGCGAATACGACCAGCGACGATGGCTGGGTGGATGCCGAGTTTTGCGGCGTCGGCTCGCACCGCGCGTTCGGTCCGGGTGAAACGTGACACACAGGTTCGCCACTGGGCGGCCGGAATGAGCGCTTCTTGCGCGAATCCATCGGCTTCATCTTCGATCGGCGACGTGCCTGGACTTTCGATCTCGTCGAAAATGGCCCGGTAGCTCCCCTGACCCACGTGAAGAGCCAAGTGGGCGACTTCGTGCAACAAAGTAAACCAAAAGTTGTCCAGTCGGTTATGGCGCAAGGTCATAGCCACGACGAAGTGGTTGGACGCCGTCTGAAGAGCAGCGCCGTCCAAGAGCGTCCCCGGCAGTTGAGGCTCGACTATTAGAACCATACCCGACGCACGGAGATGGTCGGCCGCAGCTTGGGGGCCGTCGTCTCGGGCGCTAAGGCGCACGAGGGAATGCAGCCACTCGTGCGAGATCACCTCCCGGCGGAAGGGAATCAGCGGCGGCCGCCGGTCGGCGAGCATCGAAACCCGCGCCTCCCAAGCTGCCAAGGCCGCTAGCTGCACATTTCCTTGAGCACGGACAGACCTGCGGTGCAGTGCCGTCTGCGTCCAATCGTAGGCCGCGTGGCGGAAAAAATTTGGAATGAGGTGCGCTGCTTCCTTGCGCGCCTGCGCTGCCGACCCATCGAAGTCTTCGAAATAGCCACGCTTGAACATCTCGGTGACAGGGAACGACCAAGCGCTCTCAGGACCGGTTTCTGTTGGCGGCTCCGCGCGAAGTTGCGCGCTTCCAACGACAGTAATGTCGAGCGCGGCAGCGATCTCGGACAGCCTTTCCAAACTGGCCGAGCGGTACCGCTCGGCCTCGTAACGTTGGATCTGTTGCTCTGCGACGCCTACGAAAGTCCCAAGGTCGCGCTGGCTCATGCCCCGCGCTATCCGTGCCCTGATCAGAATATCAGGCAGATCAGCCAAGCCCTCGGCTTCGAACGTCGTCACGGCCCCCGATTGAAGATGCTCGTACTCACGCACCTCTGCGTCCAACTCAGCGGCCTGGCTTTCCAGGCCGGCGATCTGGGCGCGGCGCAATGCCGGGTGAACGCCATCCTGGGCGTTTCCTAGGTCGGCAATCTCAGCGTTAAACCGGTCAATGGCCGCCCGGGCCGACCGGTATTGTTTTTCATTGGTGATCATACGTTCGCTCCACGCGCAGGGCCGGGCGAGATCCGGACAATACCTTTCGGCTCGTCGGAGAATTTCTCCTTTTGGAAGAATGGAAGCAGGCCGGGTTGGTGCGGCAGCTGCATCAGAAACATCTCTCCAAAATACTTCGCTTTCTGCGCTGCGCGCATGTTGTCAAAATCAAGCAGCACTGGATCGAGTGCGTCGGGATCGACACCGTTCAGGTCCCAGAGTCCATCGAAGTCGCCAGGGTGCGGCTTGGCGGTGATGAAACTGCCGTCGAGGAAGATCGTCGAGCAACCCGCTCGCCGAAGCGCCTCCACCACCCGCACAAAACCACCAAACAGCCATTCTCGATGAGGTGTCGTCCCGAAACGCTCCTTCACCTCCTCCAAGGTGGCGTCATGAATGCCGGGCGGCAGGACCGGCCAAGGCGCCAAAGCGCTTACGGTGATGAAGTCAGGTAGCATGGAAACAAGATTATTGTTGTGTTGCGGGTTTTGTCAATCTAGGTTATCTCAATCGGCGAATATCGCGTCGGTCCGATTCCTTGGTGCGGTCCGTCCGGCCACGTTCGGTGCCAAGAGATGCAGGAGGTTGAGCTGGAGGGGCTTCAAGTCGGACAGCGCGCTCCGATCTCCGAAGGGGGGTCGGCTTGGGTGTTCAGCTTCTCAAGCGCGGCTCACCAATGTCGACTGGTGGCGCGGTGATCGCTGGCTCGCGTTCGGAGCCAGGAAAGCTTGTCTGGAGCGGTTGAATGTCCTCAAGCCGCAGGCCTGAGGTCGGATTTCATCGGTATGCCGAATCGAACCATAGTTAGGTGCGTCGCGATGATCGCAAAGCCTTAACAAACTGCCTACCACAACATGTTGTGGATAGTTCGTTAGCAGACACTAGACCAGAGTGCTAAAACGAAGTAGCCATGACGCTATAGGCTCCCGACAGCCCTGAAGAAGGACCCGAGAACGAAACAGGAATAACTGAAATGCTTATCTCGGCTCAGGCTGGCGCGACGCGACCTGGATGAGATGACCGGAGAGGAGAGCGGACCCAAGTTTTCTGAGGACCGGACCGTCTTCTCCCCTCCGCAACGACGCTGACGCGACGCTGTGCGAATCACCTAGCAGGCCCTGCATACCATGCAAGGTCAACGATCCACAGCGCCCTCAGCTTTCTGTGAATGACAGCTAAGGAGGGCAATATGCCCAAGCAACTTCCCCCTGGATCGAACACCGGCCCCAATGGGGGCATCTATCAGGAGCAAGGCCCACGCGGCGGCCTTCGGCCGAACTACGCGACGGTTCCGGATAATACCCGGCTGCCGCCGACGACGACGCCGGGCTCCACCTGGACGCCCACGCATCGCACCCCCAACAGCAAGCGCTAGGAGGGAGCGATGGTGGAGTATCCTCAACGCCCGAACATCCCGGAGTACCCGAACTATCCCGTGACGCCGCCCTATCGGCCGTCGCTGCCGGATCGTCCGTACACTCCGCCGATGCCGCGCCCTCGTTAAGCCGACGGTGGCGCCGGCTAGTCCGGCGCCACCACTCGCCTGCTCCCGAAAAAGAGAAAGACCATGGCCGACGCCCAAGTGACTTGCATCACCAAGCCCAACCGCAACAGCACCCATGAAGCGATCACCCACCTTGGTGGCGCAACTTGGCGCTGGAGCGCTCAAGACGTGATCGCGTCCATCGAAGCTAAGACGAACACCTTCTATACCCTGGTCAACGGCAAGCGCGCCGATGTTGGAGTGGTGAACGGTGCCCACGGAAAGTACCTGCGCACCCATGCTGATAACCAGTGGAACGACAATCTTCTGGCCTTAGCGGAATGTGCATAATTGGTTTGAGGTGCGAACCCAGTTCGCACCTCAAACCGCTCCGGCGGCCATCAGCGCTAGAAGCGAGCGTCGCTCATGGTCTTCGGGATGTCTCAAATCGCTAGCGGCCACTCATAGTTCTCCGCAGCATCCGTATCTGCGCGCCAAAAACCTCCGCGAAAACAAAAGCCTATTTACCCCCAATTCGCTGACCGGCGCGTTGGAAGACGTACGCCGCGCGATGTTCAACAAACCGTATCATCCGGTGGCGCACCGAGCCCGCCGACGGAATCGTATCGCCCGGCGAATGTGATCCATATCCTCGGTGCGCGACCGATCTAGCCGTCCAGGCTAGTTCCCCCGCGACAGGCGAGCGCTCGCCGGTTTCAGGAGCCCGTGCATTCCCATCCAGCGGGCGAAGGCGTCGAACCAGCCGGTGCTGGTGGTTGTCTTCTGATACATGCCAAAGCCGTGGCCGCCCTGTTCGTAAAGGTGGAACTCGACAGGCCGCTTAGCCGTCCGCCAGCTCTCGATCAGGCCAAAGCCGCCGTTCGCGAAGAAAGGGTCATCAGCCGCCAGCGCGACGAACAGCGGCGGCGCGTCAGCCGGAACGGTGACGGGCGCCAGCGAGCCATAGATCGTCCCGATGAACGCGGGCTTGGCGTCCTGCCCCGCGAGCGTGGTGGCCATGGTCAACATGGCGCCCGCCGAGAACCCGACCATCCCGATCCGGTCGGGATCGACATGCCATTCGGCCGCGCGCTTGCGGACCAGCGCGAAGGCGGCGCGGGAGTCGGCGATCTGCGGGGCCAGACCCGCGATGGCCTGTTCGGGATTTGGCCGCGGGTTTCGCGCCGTATTGGCGAACATCTCGGTCATGGACCGCTCGAAGCCGGGCATGTCGGCGGGCGTCTGGTTCAGGCGATACTTGAGCACGAAGGCGGCCACGCCCTTGTCGGCCAGGGCCTGGGCGACCTGCCAGCCTTCATTTTCCATGGACAGGGTGCGAAAACCCCCGCCCGGCGCGACGATGACCGCCGCGCCCGTGGCCTTGGCCGGATCGGGCAGGAACGGGGTCAAGGTCGCGACGGTGACGTTGCGCGCGAACACGCTGCCATACTGACTGTGCCAGGATTCAGCGGCGGTGGCGCCCGGCAGCGCGCCGGTTCCCAGCTCGATCGCCTTCGGCTGCGCCGGTGTCGCGATCGGCGTCATCTTGTCGGCCTGAGCCTGGACGGGCGCGGCGACGGCGCACGTCACGGCCATGGCGCCCGCGGCAAGTCCCACGCGCACCGCCCTCACCCACGCCGACCGGCGATCTTTGTTGATCCGCTCCATGGCGCAACCTCCCATTTTTGACTTTGTGACCGGTATCATTCCGGCTTTTTACTCCTACAAATAAGCTGGGCGTTTGTCACGTCCTGATGGGCGACCAAGTTTGGCTGGCGCCACGCGTTGAGAGATAAAGTTGAGAGATAAAAAAGCCGCCCGAGCCTGGCGATGTGACCGGGCTCGGGCGGGCCGCCCAGGAGGGGGAAAGCGGGCAGTCGAAAGCTCGCGGCCAAAGGACGAAAGCGGCGGAGCCTCGAAACCAAGTCCAAGGCCGCGCCACGCCCCCGATCTGTAAGACAGATTGCGGAATGGTTGCGTTAACGTAATCGTATTTACTTGAACCTGTCCAACCAATAACAGTGGCGATACCGATAATCGTGACGCCACTGGCAGGTCCGCCCGCCCCATAGCGCTGGTTTTGCGTCGAGCCGACAATCGACTAGGTAGGGTTTCAATGACGGTGGCGGGGTAGACGATTGGCCAGAAATACTGAGGGCGCCCGCGGCCCAACAATTGTCGATGTCGCGGCCGCGGCCGGTGTTTCCCCCATGACCGTGTCGCGCGTGATCAATGCCCGCCCGGGCGTGGGCCCCGACACACGCCTTATCGTCACCGAAGCGATCCACCGCCTGGGCTACACGCCGAACGTCGCCGCGCGCAGCCTCGTGACGTCGGCGGAGCTGCGGATCGGCGTCGTCTATTCCAATCCCAGCGCCGCCTTCATGAGCGAGTTCCTGACCGGGGTCTACGAAGAGGCGTCCACGCGCGGAGCCCGCCTGATCCTGCTCAAGGGCGGCGAAGGCGGGCGTCCGCCCCAGGACGCCGAATTGAAGACCCTGATCGCCGCCGGCGTGCGCGGCGTGATCCTGGCCCCTCCCCTGGGAGAATCCCCCACGGTCCTGCAGGTGCTGCGTAAGGCGCGACTGCCCCTGGCGGCGGTCGGCGCCTATGGCGTGACGGGCGCCATCTGCGTACGGATCGACGATCGGCGGGCCGCCTACGAAATGACGCGAGATCTGATCGCCGAGGGGCATCGCCGCCTGGGCTTCATCCTCGGCAATCCCGACCAGGCGGCGAGCGCCGAGCGGTTGGCGGGGTTCTACGCCGCGGTTCGGGAGGCCGACGACGTGCAGACGATGATCGCCCAGGGCGATTTCAGCTTCACCTCGGGCCTCGCGGCGGCCGAGCTCCTGCTCGATGCGTCACCCGCGCCGACGGCGATCTTCGCCAGCAACGACGACATGGCCGCGGCCGTGGTGTCGGTCGCGCACCGCCGCCACCTCGACGTGCCCGGCGAACTCACGGTCGCGGGGTTCGATGACACCGCCGCGGCGGTCACCCTGTGGCCGCCGCTCACCACGGTGCGTCAGCCGGTTCGCGAGCTGGCCGCCGAGGCGCTCGGCCTGCTGGCGGCGCAGATCTCCGGGGCCGAGGCCCATCTGAGCGATCACCGCGACCGGGTGCTCGATCACCAACTCGTTCGCCGGCTATCGACCTCGCCGCCCCGGAGCTAGTCGTCACCCCGACCTTCGTTGCGGAAGAGGGCGAAGTCGGCGGGCGTCGCGACCTCGTCACGGCGGAACAGGTCCGAGGCCATGGTGATCACCGTCACCGACAGGGTCTGATGGGCGAAGCCGCCAACGCATAGCAGCGCCAGGGCGACGCACGGATTGGCCGCCAGGCGAACAGGGCGATCTGCTTCAGATCAAAGCCGCGCACGCGCATCAGGTAGAGCGGCATCCAGAACGACAGCATCCCCCATACTGGATCGGCGAGCATTCTGGGCAGGGCGATGCCCCACAGGTCGCGGGAGCGGCTGGAACATCACGCCCAATTGGAAGGCGCTGGTGATCCACGAATATTGCTCGCTGGAGATCGACTGCTCGCTGAGCACCATCGGCGCGGCGACGCCCAGCACCGATCGCGACAGGTAGTTGAGCACCATCGCCAGGACGAACAGGCCCAGAATGGTCCATCGGATGTAGGCGAAGCGCGGACGTCGAAGCGCTCGACCGTCGTCCTGACCTGCTGACACGCCCCCTCCCCCGGTAACGTTATCATCCCCGATCGGCGAGAACGCCGACCCGCCTTCGTCGAGGTTTGGCGCGGTTTCACTCGCCAATCCACAACCGACTAGCGAACCAGAACGATCGTTTCAACGATAATATGTCGGAGTATTGACACTGGGGCGGCGGCCATACCAAGATAACTGATAACGTTACCATCGCGGTTGGCCATGGCGACGATCAAGCACGCGGAGCCGGTGAGCCTGCGGATAGGGAGGGATGAGAATGAACGCCAATGGCATGACGTCCTCGGAGGGCGGCGGCGCGCATAGCCGCGCCCAGATCGAGGCTCGGAACAGCACCACACGGATTCGGGACCGGATTCTGCGGTCGGCCAGCGCCGGCGCGATGACCGCGGCCCTGTTCGCGGCCGCGCCCGCCCTGGCCCAAACGGCCCCCGCTTCGACGCCAGCCAACGACGCGGCCACGGTCACCGAGGTGGTCGTCACCGGCACGCGCATCCAGACCACCGGCTTCACCGCGCCGACGCCGACCTCGGTGATCGGCGAAGCCCAGATCCAGAACAACGCCCAGCCGAACATCTTCGCCACCATCGTCCAACTGCCGTCGCTACAGGGCTCGAGCGGCTCGGCGACGAACACCTTCAGCACATCCAGCGGGCAGCAGGGCCTGAGCTCGTTCTCGCTGCGCGGCCTGGGCACGATCCGCACCCTCACCCTGCTGGACGGCCAGCGCGTGGTTGGGGCCTATTATACGGGCGTCACCGACGTCAGCCTGTTCCCGCAACTGTTGATCCAGCGCGTCGACGTCGTGAACGGCGGCGCCTCGGCCTCCTACGGTTCGGACGCGGTGGGCGGCGTCGTCAACTTCATCACCGACACCCGCTTCGAGGGCCTTAAAGGCAACGTCCAGGCCGGCATCTCGAAGTACAACGACAACGAACAGGGCCTGGTGCAACTGGCCGGCGGCCGCAGTTTCGCGGGCGACCGCGTGCACGTCGTCGGCAGCGTGGAGTGGGCCAAGGAAAACGGCGTCGGCCCAGGCGATTTCGGCCTCGATCTGGCCGGTGATCGCCACTGGTTCACCCAGACGACGATGATCAACCGCAACGTCACCGACGACGGCTCGCCGCAGTACCTGATGCGCGACAACGCCCAGCCGTACGCCTACACCAAGTACGGCCTGATCACCGCTGGTCCGCTGCAGGGCATCGCCTTCGACCAGAGCGGCAACCCGTTCCAGTTCCAGTACGGATCGAACGGCGTGCCCTCCAAGACCGCCGGGGGCGCCGTCAACGGCTGTCTTCCGGGGTTCTGCGTTGGCGGCGACCTGTCGGGCAACGTCGACAGCGGTCGCACGCTGCAGTCCAAGATCGAGCGCAAGGTGGCCTATGGGCGCATCGGCTACGACTTCGCCGAGAACAACGAAGCCTACGTCTCGTTCAATCTGGGCCAGGTGAAGACCAGCAACCAGCCCGTCAACGGCATGAACAAGACCGGCCTGACGCTGCAGTGCTCGAACCCGTACGTGCCGGCCTCTGTCCAAGCCGCCTGCGCGACGGCGGGCGTCACCAGCTTCCAGTACGGCACCAGCAACGCCGTGCTGCCCAACACCGAGGTTCACACTGATCGTCGTCAGTATCGCGTTGTCGCCGGCCTGAAGGGCAAGTTCGCGGCGGTAGGCTCCGACTGGACCTATGACGCCTACTACCAGCACGGCGTCAACAAGACCGTCGTCGACGTCGACCACATCCTGCTGACGCCGCGCTTCAACCAGGCGATCCAGGCCATCACGCTGAACGGCGCGATCGTCTGCGCCGATCCGATCGCGCGCGCCAATGGCTGTCAGCCGCTGAACATCTTTGGCGGCAGGCCGCCCTCGGCCTCGGCCCTGGAATATGTCCAGCCCGCCGCCGGTCCCTTCCAACGCCTGCGCATGAAACAGGACGTGGCCAGCCTGAACTTCTCGGGCGCGCCGATCGACTTGTGGGCCGGTCCGCTGTCGGTGGCCTTCGGCGCCGAATACCGCCGGGAGTACTACACCGTTCGCGCGGACCCGTACGGCGCCGGCGTCGCCGATCGCAGCCCTAACGATGGCTCCTATCCGGCCGATCCCATCCTGGCGTCCGTCGGCAACAACTGGCACGCGGGCAACTACAAGAACGGCGACGGCGTCTACAACGTCAAGGAAGCCTTCCTGGAAGTCGACCTGCCGCTGTTCGACAACGACACCGTCGGCCGCGCCAACTTCAACGCCGCGGCGCGGGTCACCGACTACAGCACCTCGGGCACGATCTGGACCTGGAAGGCGGGCGGCGCCTGGGACACGCCGATCGAGGGCCTGCGCTTCCGCGGCGTGACCTCGCGCGACGTGCGCGCGCCCAACCTGTCGGAACTGTTCGCGGCGCCCGTCACGACGACGCTGCCGAATTTCTTCGATCCGGTGAACAACCGAAACGTGGTCGCGATCCAGAACGCCGTCGGCAACCCGAACCTGACGCCGGAAATCGCGCGCAACTCCCAGATCGGCGTGGTCCTGGCCAATCCGTCCTGGCTGCCCGGCTTCAGCGCGTCGTTCGACTACTACAAGATCAAGGTCGACGATGTCGTCTCCAGCCTGGGCGCGGCCCAGATCGTCGACTACTGCTATCGCAACATCCTGCCGCAGACCTGCGGGACCTATAACCTCAACAACACCAGCGGCCCGAACTATATCAACGTCCAGTCCTTCAACCTGGCGTCGATCAAGACCAGCGGCTTCGACATCGAGGCCAGCTATCGCTGGCAGCAGCCGCTGGGTCTGTCAGGCAACTTCACCCTGCGGGCCCTGGCCACCCATATCCGCGACTTCTGGACCGACTCGGGCCTGCCCGGCACGACCCCGGTCGACTCCGCGGGCGTGAACCAGGGCAACACCCCCAACTGGAAGTGGCTGGCGATCCAGAGCTACGAGACCGACCGCTTCAGCCTGACGCTGCAGGAGCGTTGGTTCACCGACGGCAACTACGGCAACCAGTACGTCGTCTGCGCGACGGGCAGCTGCCCGGTCTCGACCGTCAACAACCCGACGATCGACAAGAACTTCATGCCGGGCGCGTTCTACATGGACGTCGGCGGCACCTACAACATCCGCAAGGACGTGACCGCCTACTTCAAGGTCGACAACCTGTTCGACCGCGATCCGGCCAAGTCACCGAACTACGCCAACCCGGCCCTCTACGACATCATCGGCCGGATGTACCGCGCGGGTGTTCGCTTCCGCTTCTAACCGAGGTTCCCCCTCGATCACTGAGGCCAGGCGTCCAGCGCCTGGCCTCTTTTTTTGTTTAGGCGTCTCGCCGCGGCGCCTCGATCAGTTCGAGTCCATAGAGGACACTCGTCCCCTTGCGACCGATCAGCCTGACCTTCGAGCGCTTCTGGTCGCTCGGCGGCAGCGGGTAGTCGACGATGACCCAGTCGTTGCGCTTGGGTCCGGACCGACGCTCCACGGCGACTTGCCGTCCGTCGAACTCGATCGCCATCTCGCGGTCGGCGTCGTTGCCCCAATAGGTCGCGCGCAGGAACGCGGCGCCGGGTCGACGCGCCATCGTGAACGACACCTCCGCGCCCTCGGGGATCGACCGGCTGTGGCGGCCATAGAAGGTCCCCGGCTGTCCGGCCGTCGCCGTCAGCCCGTGATCGCGCTCGGGCTGCATCTCGCCGATATGGAAGACGTCGATCCTCCGTCGCGCCAGGTCGGCCCGCTGCGCCTCGGACGCCAGATAGTCCTGGCGCCGAGTCTTCCAGTCCGTTGGCGTGAAGGTCTGGAAGTAGACCGCCGTGCGCCGGTCATAGAGCGCGTTGAACGGCCGCAGCGTTTGACTCTGCCCCAAGACATCGACCGTGGCGTAGCGATGAACCCCGCCGCCCGGGACAAGGGTGTCGGTGGGCGAGGCCTTGGCCAGGAGCGCCGGCGCGGGGCCGTCGAACGGCTTGTCCGAAGGTCCGAGATCGGCCGCCAGGACCAAGGGTCCGCTGAGAAAGGCGTAGGTGGCCGGGGCGCCCTTGAGCCGCTCGGCGCGCAAGGTCATCGGCAAGGTCACGGTGATCGTGTCCCCGGCCCGCCACGCGCGCGTCACGCGCCAGTAGTTGTCCGAAACCGGCGCGGCGATCGACTTACCGTTCAGAGCGATCCGCGCGCCCTGCGCCCAGCCGGGGCGGCGAATGGCCAGGGTCGTGGCTGTCGCCGAAGGACGAGCCACCCGAAGCACGACCTCGCCCTGCTCGGGATAGCGAGTCCGCAGTTCGAGCCGCGCGTCGCCCGGCAGATCCAGCGTCGAGGGCGTGAAGAGATTGACATAGATCGCGTCCGGCCCGCGCCAGAAGATGCTGTCGGCGTGCTTGGCGTGGCTTTCCATACCGGAGCCCACGCAACACCAGAAGCTGTCTTCCGGCGTGGAATAGTCGCGCTTGGCGCCCGCCTGCAGCGGCATGAAGTAGACGAACTGACCGGTGTCGGGACGCTGATGCGCCAGGATATGATTGAGCTGCGCCCGCTCATAGTAGTCGAACAGGGCGCCGTCCGGCTTCCAGGCATAGAGATGCCGCGTCAGCTTCAGCATGTTGTAGGTGTTGCAGGCCTCGCAGGTGCCCGTCGTCAGCGTGCCGGCCAGTTGATCGGCCGGACCGAAGTGCTCGCGCTCGGAATTGCCGCCCAGCACATAGCTGTGGTGATCGACGACCGTCTGGTGAAAGAACGCCGCCGCCTCGCCATGATCGGCCTGGCCGGTTGTTTCGTAGAAGCGCGCCAGGCCGACGGCCTTGGGGATCTGGGTGTTGGCGTGCAGCCCGGCCAGGGCGTCGCGGCGGGCCAGCAGCGGGTCGACGAAAGCGCGGTGGCGCAGCCGCTCGGCGGTCCGCAGCCAGCGCGCGTCGCCGGTGATCGCATGCAGTTCGGCGTAGGATTCCAGGATACCGCCGTGCTCGACGGAAAGGACCTTCTGGACCTGCTCGTCGGACAGGGGCGCCAGGACGCCGGCCAGATAGTCGGCCACGCCCAGGGCGATCGGCAGGGCTCGCGCGTTGTGAGCCAGCAGGTGCGCGTCGATCACCCCCGCCAGCACCTTGTGATAGGCGTAGATCGGCACCCAGCCGCCATTCAGCGTCCAGGTGACCTCGATCTGGCCGCGCCGGACTTCCTCGAAGATGACCTTTCCGGGAACCTCCTTGCCACCCCGGTCGGCGGTCGTGCCGCCGACATAGCCGTCGCCCTCGGCGGCCTGGATTTTCGCCATCTCCGCGAGCGTGCGGTCGAGGACGGCCGCGACGGCGGGATCGCCGGTATTGGCCACCGTCAGGCTGCAGGCCGATAGCCAGTGGCCCAGGGAGTGACCGGCGATGCTCTCGCTTTCCCATCCGCCATAGCGCGGCTTGTTGGCCGGCAGGCCGGCCGACCAATAGAAGTTGTGCAGCAGCCGTTCGGGGTCCAGCGACAGCAGGTAGCGGCGGTTGGCCGCCATGGCGTCGGCGAATGGCGACGGCTCCAGCGTCACATACCGGGCCGGGATCGGCTCGACCTTGCGCAATGACGTGGGCGTCTGGGCGGAAGCCTTGGCGCTGAACGTGACGCTCAGAGCAGCGCCGGCCAGCAGCACCGAGCGCCGGCTGGGGGTGAGGGCCTGGCCGCTCATGCGCGCACCAGGGCGCCGTCGCGGGCCGCGAGGCGGACGCTTTGACCTTGCTTCATCTCGATCTCCAGGGTCGATGACCCATGAACTACAGTATGGCGGCCGTCGACCTCGGCGGTCAGCACCGCCTCGGAAAGCTTGCCCCCCGCCCAGCGCACGTCGATCCCGACCGCGCCCCTCGCCCGCAGGCCGGTGATGTGGCCGGTCGGCCAGGCCGATGGCAGGGCCGGCAGCAGGTAGAGGCGGTCGTCGCGGCTTTGCAGGACCATCTCGGTCATGCCCGAGGTCCCGCCGAAATTGCCGTCGATCTGGAACGGCGGGTGGGCGTCGAACATGTTCGGATAGGTCCGCTCGGGGCCGAGCAACAGCTTCAGCACGCTGTGGGCGTGGTCGCCGTCGCCCAGTCGCGCCCAGAGGTTCAGCCGCCAGGCGATGGCCCAGCCGGTGGTGAGGTCGCCGCGCTTCAGCAGCGAAGTCCTGGCCGCCGCCGCCAGCTTCGGCGTGGTGTCGATCCCGATCTGGTCCGACGGGAACAGGCCGTAGAGGTGCGAGACGTGCCGGTGCTGAGGCTCCTTGGCGTCGGCGTCCCAGTCCTCCTGCCATTCCTGCAGCTGGCCGTCCTTGCCGATCCTGTAGGGCGCCAGCTTGTCGCGCGCCGCCGTCAGTTCGGCGACGAAGGCCGGATCCGCGCCAAGGACGCTTTCGGCCTTCAGGCAGTTGTCGAACAGGTCCCGGATGATCGCCTGGTCCATGGTCGGACCGGCGACCAGCGAGGAGCCATGACCATGATCGTTCTCCGGCGAGACCGACGGACTGGTGACCAGCACGCCGAACTTGGGATCGACGACCAGGGTGTCGAGGAAGAACCGCGCCGAGCCCTTCATCAGCGGATAGACGCGGGCCAGATAGGCCTTGTCGCGGCTGTAGTCGTAGTGGTCGAAGACGTGCTTGCAGAGCCAGGCGCCGCCCGTGGGCCAGACGCCGTAGATCGCGCCGTCGATCGGCGCGGTGGCGCGCCACAGGTCGGTATTGTGGTGGGCGACCCAGCCGCGCGCGCCATACATGACCTTGGCGGTGCGCGCGCCGGTCTTGGCCAGGTCCTCGACTAGCGCGATCAACGGCTCGACACAGGGCGCGAGATGGGTCGGCTCGGCCGGCCAATAGTTCATCTCGGTATTGATGTTGATCGTGTACTTGCTCTCCCAGGGGGGCGAGGTCTTGTCGTTCCAGACCCCCTGCAGGTTGGCCGGCTGGCCGCCGGGGCGCGAGCAGGCGATCAGCAGGTAGCGGCCGTACTGATAATACAGCGCCGCCAGCGAAGGATCGTCCGTGCTCGGCGACCGCCGGATGCGCTCGTCCGTGGGCAGCAGGTCGGCGCGGGTGCGGCCGAAGTCGACGCTGACACGACGGAACAACGCCCGGTGATCGGCCTGATGGTCGGCCAGGATCTTCGCCCAGGGCTTGCCGACGAGCCTGGTCAGCGTCGCGTTGTTCAGCGTCTTGGGGTCTCTGGAGACGTCGTCGTACCTGCGATAGCTGGTGGCCGCCGCGATCAGCAGCACGAGTTCGTCGGCATTCCGGACCGACAACACGCCGCCCTGTCCCGTCACCGCGCCACCCTTGGCGCGGACTTCCACGCGGCACTCGAACGTCAGGGCGGCGGAGATACCCTCCCGGCTCTCATTGGCGCCAGTCAGGACCAGGACGCCGCTCTCGACCGTCGCGACGGGTTTGGACTTCAGCGGGCTGGCGAAGGACAGATCGACGCTGATCGCCCCCTTGCGGCTGGCGCTCAGGCGCACGGCGATGACCCCGTCCGGATAACTGCCGATCACCTCTCGGCGATAGCGCACGCCGCCGGTCCTGAAGGTCGTGGCCGCGACCGCCCCGTCGATGTCGAGGTCGCGCACATAGTCGCTACTCGCCTCGCCCAGCCCCGGGAAGTCGAGCTTCAGGTCGCCGATCGTCTGGTAGGCCATCTGCCGCCTGGGCGCGCCCAGGAACCTGGCGTCGGCCAGCTTGGTGGCCTGGGCGTATTCGCCGGCGTCGATCAGGCGGCGGATCTCCGGCAGCGCCGCCAGCGCCTCGGGATTGGCCGGGTCGTATGGACCGCCGGCCCACAGGGTGTCTTCGTTCAGTTGCAGCCGCTCGGACGCCACGCCGCCGAACACCATGGCGCCCAGCTTGCCCGAGCCGATCGGCAGGGCCTCGACCCACGCCTTGGCCGGCTGGCGATACCAGAGGCGCGTCGGCGAGGCCTTGGTCTGGGCGGCGCGCGCGGGCGCCGCGGTCAGGGCCGAGGCGGCGCCGAGGACGGCGAGCGTGGAGCGGCGAGTCAGCGTCATATGGCTCTCGAACAGCGGTCGAACGGGCATCGAGCACATCAGCCCTTGCAGATGCGAGCCAACGTAACAATACTCCGACAAAAGCACGACCGACCGCCAGCCTACAAGCTGGATAAGAACAACCGGATCATCCTAAAGGTTAGCGCTACCATTGCCTCGTTTCGCGCGATAGGGTGGGCCAGGCCGTGACGCACGGCAACTGGGACGGGCGACTTGCCCGACATAATAAAGACCGCGCGCCGACGCGGCAGGAGACAGGAAACGCCATGTTCGCCCACGCTTCGCCAGGCCGTCGATCGCGGCGACCGTTCCATGGACGGATGTTGAGCCTGGCCTCCGCCCTGGCCTTGCTCGCCGGATCAGGTCATGCGCAGGCGCTCAAGACGGCGTCGAACGCCGCGCCGACGGCGGCGTTCGATTGGTTCGAATATGAAGGCGCGGATCCGTCGGACGCGGCCTTCAAACCGACGCCGAGCCAGTACGCCAATCCGATCCTCAAGGGCACCTATCCCGACCCGGCGGTCATGCGTGTCGGCAAGGACTTCTATTTCGTCAGCTCGACCTTCGCCTGGTTCCCGGGGTTGCCGATCTTCCATTCGACGGATCTCGTGCACTGGAAGCAGATCGGCAACGCCATCGACCGCCCTGGCATGCTCGACTTCGGGCGTCTGGGCCTCTCGCGCGCGGTGTTCGCCCCGACGTTGAGCCACCACGACGGCACGTTCTACCTCCTCAACACCTGTGTCGACTGCAAGGGCAACTTCCTGATCACGGCGAAGGACCCCAAGGGCCCCTGGTCCGACCCGGTGTGGCTGCCGACGGTCGAGGGCATTGATCCGTATCTCTTCTTCGATGACGACGGCAGCGCCCTGATCGTCTTCAATGGCGAGCCGCCCGGCCCGGCCGAGTACAGGGGCCACCGCGCCATCTGGGCGATCGCCTACGACACCAAGACCGGAAAAACCGTCGGCGAACGCAAGCTCCTGCTGGACAAGGGCGTCAATCCCGCCTCCAAGCCCATCTGGCCAGAAGGTCCGCACATCCTGAAGAAGGACGGCTGGTACTACCTCATCGCGGCCGAAGGCGGCACGGCGGAAGGCCACAGCCAGGTCGCGCTGCGCTCCAGGAGCGCCTGGGGACCATATGTTCCGTACCCGAACAATCCGATCCTGACCCAGCGCGGCCTGCCGAAAGACCGCCCGCTGCCGATCACCTCGGCCGGCCATGCCAACCTGGTCGACACCCCGGACGGAAAGTGGTGGGCGACCTTCCTGGCGGTGCGCCCTTACGGCGATGACCTCTACAACACCGGCCGGGAGACCTTCCTTCTGCCCGTGGAATGGAAGGACGGCTGGCCGATCATTCTCGAGAACGGCAAGACCATTCCGTACGTCCACGCCAAGCCGGACCTGCCGGAGATGACGCCCAAGCCGCCGCCGACGGCCGGCGCCTTCAAGGTTCGCGACGAGTTCGACGGCAAGGCCTTGCCGCTCAATTGGGTGACCATGCGGATACCTCGGGAGCGCTGGTGGCGACTGGACAATGGCAAGCTGATCCTGACCGCGCGGCCCGAGACCATCGGCGGCATGACCCAGCCCTCCTTCTGGGGACGGCGGCAGCAGCACCTCAACGCCAGCGCCGCCACGGAAATGCGCTTCCGCCCGACCAAGGTCGGCGACAAGGCCGGCATGGTCGCCGTGCAGAACGACGACCACTTCTTTTTTCTGGGCCTGGAGCGAAACGCCCAGGGACAAGACGAGATCGTGCTCGAACGCCGCGCCAGCCCCAGCGACCCGGAAGGCGGCGTGAAGATCGCCAGCGCGCCCGTAGCGCTGAAGGCCGATGCGCCCGTCTGGCTGAAGGTCACCGCCCGGGGCGGCGCCTACGACTTCTCGTACGCCCTGGCCGCCGGACAATGGAAGACGCTGAAGGCCGACGAGGATGGATCGATCCTCTCGACCAAGAAGGCCGGCGGCTTCGTGGGCGCTCTGCTGGGCGTCTACGCCCACGACGGCGGCGCACAGGGCCAGTGAACATCGACGCGGACTTTTGACCAACGGAAGACGGCGCCGAGGCGACCGTCAGCGACGCGCCTAGAGGCGCCGAGGGGAGACAAGATGACCAGAATGACGTGGCCGATGGCCGCCTGCGCCCTTACGCTCGCCGCGACCGCGCCGGCGCTGGCCCAGACCAAGACCGATGCGCCGATCGCGGTCCGCATCGAGGCCAGCGCGCCCGGCGCCAAGATCGATCGCAACATCTTCGGCCAGTTCGCCGAACACCTGGGCAGCGGCATCTATGGCGGCGTCTGGGTCGGCAAGGACTCGACCATCCCCAATGTCCGCGGCATCCGCACCGACGTCGTCAAGGCGCTGCGCGACATCAAGGTGCCGAACGTGCGCTGGCCCGGCGGCTGCTTCGCCGACGAATATCACTGGCGTCACGGCATCGGCCCGATCGAGGGTCGCCGCAAGACGATCAACTCCAACTGGGGCGGCGCGGTCGAGCCCAACACCTTCGGGACCGACGAGTTCATGGACTTCGTCGGCCAGATCGGCAGCGACGCCTACATCTCGGTCAATGTCGGCTCGGGCACGGTCCAGGAAGCGGCCGAGTGGGTCGAGTACATGACCGCCGATCCGGAGACCACGGCGGGCAAGGAACGCGCCGCCAACGGCCACCGCGAGCCCTACAAGATCAAGTATCTGGGCCTGGGCAACGAGAGCTGGAGCTGCGGCGGCGCCATGCGGCCGGAGTACTATGCCGACCAGATGAAGCGCTACGCCCGCTTCGTGCGCAACTACAATCCCAAGCAGACCGGCGCGGACGCCATGCAGCGCATCGCCGTCGGCCCCGACCAGGGCAAGCCGGCCTATACCGAGGCGGTGATGGCCGCGCAGAAGGGGCACGATTGGGCCTGGAACATCGAAGGCCTGTCGCTGCACTCCTACACGACGGGCGGCTGGCCGCCGTCGTTTTCCAGCACCAAGTTCGACGAGACCGCCTACGCCAAGCTGCTGAAGGAAACGCTCGGCATGGACGGGCTGATCACCAAGCACGCCGCGATCATGGACAAGTATGATCCGGAGAAGAAGGTGCCGCTGGCCGTCGACGAATGGGGCGTGTGGCTGGCGCCGCTGGAAGGCACCAATCCGGGCTTCCTGGTCCAGCAGAACTCGATGCGCGACGCGCTGGTGGCGGCGCTCAACCTGAACATCTTCGCGCGTCACGCCGACCGTGTGCGGATCACCAACATCGCTCAGATGATCAACGTGCTGCAGGCGATGATCCTGACCGACAAGGACAAGATGGTCCTGACGCCGACCTATCACGTCTACAAGATGTACCTGCCCTTCCAGGACGCGACCTTCGTGCCGGTGAAGTTCGACGCCGGGACCTATACGCAGGGCGACATCACGCTGCCGCGCATCGACGCCATCGCCGCGCGCGACACCCAGGGCAAGCTGTGGCTGGCGGTCTCCAACCTCGACCCCGTCAAGTCGGCCAGCATCCGAGCCGACATCGCCGGCGTCAAAGCCGCGTCCGCCACCGGCCAGGTCATGACGGCGCCGCGCGTCGACAGCGTCAACACCTTCGACGCCCCCAACGCGGTCGTCCCCAAGCCCTATTCGGCGAAGGCCGGCGCGGGCGGTCTGACGCTGGAAGCTCCGCCCAAGTCGATCATGGTCGTCCGCCTGGACTGACGACATCTGACCACTTCCCGCATGATGGCGAGGGCTCCCATCGCATCATGCGGGAAGAAGCGCCTTCGCCGTCATGGCCGGCGGCGACGATCATGCCGCGGCGGCAAACTTGCCTGACAACTTGCCAACGCCCGCGTGCTTGCGCTTATAGAAACGAGCGCACCCACGCAGGAGCCCGAGCCCATGTCCACCGACGAACCAGACGACAAGTCGATCCCCCGATCGGCGAGAGGGTCTGGTCGACGGCTGCGGGGCGCGGTGGCGCACTATCTGGGCAGCGCCATCGTCTCGGGCCAGATCGCGCCCGGCGAGAAGCTGACCGGCGAAATCGCCAACGCCGAGGCCCTGGACGTCTCGCGCAGCGCCTATCGCGAAGCCGTCCAGGTTCTGACCGCCAAGGGCCTGGTCGAGAGCCGCCCCAAGGCGGGCACCCGGGTGCTGCCGCGAAGCCGCTGGAACATCCTGGATCCTCAGGTGCTGGCCTGGGCCTTCTCGGCCGAACCCGACGTCAGCTTCGTGCGCGACCTGTTCGAGCTTCGGGCGATCGTCGAGCCCGCCGCGGCGCGCCTCGCCGCCGAGCGACGCGACAAGGACGACCTCAAGACCATGAAGGACGCCCTGGCCAAGATGCGCCGCCACACCCTGGCGACCGAGGCTGGCCGGGCGGCCGACCGCGCCTTCCACGACGCCCTTCTGGGCGCCACGCACAACAGCGCGATGATGGCGCTCAGCGCCAGCATCAGCGCCGCGGTCAGCTGGACCACCGAGTTCAAGCAGCGCTCGCGCGCCCTGCCCCGCGATCCGGTGCCCGACCACGCCAAGGTCTTCGACGCCATCGCGGCGGGCGATCCCGACGCGGCCAGCGCGGCCATGCGCGCCCTCGTCGACCTGGCGCTGGATGACACCCGATCGGCGATGTAGAGCCTCTCCTAGGGCTTGCTCAGCGTGAAGCTGTCGACGTCCAGCCGCCCCTCGCCGCCCTTGGGGTTGTAGCAGAACAGGCCGTATTGCTGACCCTGGAAGGTCCCGGTCCGCCAGTCGAAGGCCAGCGGGAAATCACCCGGCATAGCGGTCCAGGCCTTGCCGTCCAGGCTGTAGCCCAGGGCCGCCTTGTCGGTGGTGAAATCCATCTCGACCGACAGCCACAGGTCCGCGAGCGGGATCGCCAAGGCCTCGCCCCGCGGCGTCGTCTTGGGCCCCTCCTGGGTGCTCTCGACCAGGCGCGCGGACAGCGCACCCCGCCCGTCGGCCGTCCGGGTGACGACCAACTGGCTGGAGAACTTGCCGAACGTGCCGAAGCCGCAGGCGTCGCCGACCGTCAGTCCCCGCACGTCCAGCTTGACCACGCCCCGCCCGCGCGGCGCCTGGCCCTTTTGCAAGAGGGTGTTGCGCGCGGTCCAGAACTGGTCGCTGGTCGTGGCCTTCAGGCGCAGATAGCCCGGCCGCTCGCGCAGCGACCAGCGGCTGTCGTCGGGATTGTGGTTCCACTGCCACTGCCGGCCCAACGCCTTGCCGCCGAAATCGTCGGAGCTGAGCGGCTCGACGAAGGCCCCGCCGGCGATGGGCTTGGCGGCGACGTCGGGCACGCGGCCGGGCGCCTCGGGCGTCCCCCAGACCGGCCAGTCGTCGCGCCAGAACACCGGGCTGATATTGGTGACGCGGCCGATGGCGCCGGCGTCGCGCATCACGAAGCCGTACCAGCCGCCGTCGGGCAGATCGACCAGCGCGCCCTGGTGGCCGCCGGTGGTGTCGTCGATCTGGTCGCGCGTCTCCCACGGCCCGGTCAGGCTGCGAGCGCGCGAGACGGTCAGGGCCAGGCGTCGCGGGATAGCGTTGAACAGATAGTACCAGCCACCCCGCTTGATCAGTTTCGAGCCCTCGGCGCCCTTGATGTAGTGGATCTTCCGCGCGCTGGTGACGGCGGTCAGGTCGGCGTTGAGGCTGAGCAGGGTGATCGTGCCGTCCGCGCTGCTGGCGGTGGCGATATAGCCCTTGCCGTCGTCGTCGAAGAACAGGGCGGGGTCGAAGGCTTCGCGATCGAGCTCGCGCATGCTCCAGGGTCCGCGGATGTCGGCGGCCGAATAGATCCGGGTGTTCCGCCCCACCGGCGTGACGGTGATGTAGAAGCGCCCGCCGTGGCGGCGCAGGCTGGGGGCGTAGACGCCGTGGCGATAGTCGCCGCCGTCGGCCAGGTCGTATTTGGGATTGCCCGTCAGTTTCGGCATCACGTGGCTGACGATGTCCCAGTTCACCAGGTCCCTGGAGTGCAGGAGGGTGAGCCCCGGCGTGTTCACGAAGGTGGTCGAGGCGAAATAGAAATCCTCGCCGCCCCGGATGATGTCTGGATCGGGATAGTCGGCGTTGAGCGGCGGGTTGTGATAGGTCCCCTGCCCGCTATCGGAGCGCCAGACCTGGGCCTGGACGCTCGCGGCGGCGCAGGCCAGGCCCAGGGCTAGGGCCGACACGATCAGCGTGGATGGCTTTGGCATGAGGCCCTCGAATAGTCGCCAGGCGACTAGTGGTTGTCGCGCGGCAGGCCCTTGGTCTGGGCGATGCGCTGGTACTTGACGGCCGGTTCGAGGACCGCCCCGGTTTCCATCTGGCCGACCACCGCGCGCTGCATTTCCTGCCACGGCGTCTGGCTTTCCGGATAGGCGAAGCCGCCCGCCACATCGAGGGCCTTGCGGCGTTCGACGATCTCGGCGGCCGAGACCAGCACGTCGACGCGCGACTTGCGCAGGTCGAAGCGCACGCGGTCACCGGTCTTCAGCAGCGCCAGGCCGCCGCCCACCGCCGCTTCCGGCGAGGCGTTCAGGATCGAGGGCGAGCCCGAGGTGCCCGACTGGCGCCCGTCGCCGACGCACGGCAACTGGTGGACGCCTTGTTTGATCAGGTAGTCGGGCGCGCGCATGTTCACGACCTCGGCCGCGCCGGGATAGCCGACCGGCCCCGCGCCGCGCATGAAGAGGATCGAGTTGGAGGTGATCCCGACCGCAGGATCGTCGATCCGGCGGTGATAGTCCTCGGGCCCGTCGAAGACGACCGCGTCGCCCTCGAAGGCGTCCGGATCATCGGGATTGGACAGATAGCGCTCGCGGAACTCCTGGCTGACCACGCTGGTCTTCATGATCGCCGAGTTGAACAGGTTGCCGCGCATGACCACGAAGCCTGCTCGCTCGACCAGCGGCCGCGAGAAGGGACGGATGACGTCCTCGTCCTCGATCGCGGCGCCGCGATACTGCTCGCCGATGGTCTGGCCGGAGGCGCATCTGGCGTCCTCTCGGATCAGTCCCTGCTCGATCAGCTGGCCGAACACCGCCGGCACGCCGCCGGCGCGGTAGTAGTCCTCGCCGAGATATTCACCGGCCGGCTGCAGGTTGACCAGCAGCGGCACCTCTTCGCCGAACTGTTGCCAGTCGTCGATCGACAGCTCGACGCCGATATGGCGCGCCAGAGCGTTCAGGTGGATCGGGGCGTTGGTCGAGCCGCCGATGGCCGAGTTGACGACCACGGCGTTTAGGAAGGCGTCGCGGGTCAGGATGTCGGACGGCTTGAGGTCCTCGTGGACCATGTCGACGATGCGCAGGCCCGTCCGGTAGGCGTTCTCCTGCCGGTCGCGATAAGGCGCCGGGATCGCCGCCGAGCCGGGCAGCGACATGCCCAGGGCCTCGGTCAGCGAGTTCATGGTCGTGGCCGTGCCCATGGTGTTGCAGTAGCCCGTCGAGGGCGCGGAGCTGGCCACCAGCTTGATGAAGCCGGCGTTGTCGATCTCGCCGGCCGCCAGCATCTCGCGGGCCTGCCAGACGATGGTGCCCGAGCCTGTCCGCTTGCCCTTGTGCCAGCCGTTCAGCATGGGCCCGACCGACAGCGCGATGGCCGGGATGTTCACGGTCGCCGCCGCCATCAGGCAGGCCGGCGTGGTCTTGTCGCAGCCGATGGTCAGCACCACGCCGTCCAGCGGGTAGCCGTAGAGCAGCTCGACGAGGCCGAGGTAGGACAGGTTGCGGTCCAGCCCCGCCGTCGGACGCTTGCCGGTCTCCTGGATCGGGTGGACGGGGAACTCCAGGACGATCCCACCGGCGGAGCGGACGCCTTCGCGCACGCGCTCGGCCAGGACCAGATGATGCCGGTTGCAGGGCGAGAGATCCGAGCCGGTCTGGGCGATGCCGATGATGGGTTTGCCCGACTGCAGTTCTTCCAGCGACAGGCCAAAGTTCATGTAGCGCTCGAGATAAAGCGCGGTCATGTCGGTGTTGTCGGGGTTATCGAACCAGGCGCGCGAACGGAGCTTGGGTGCGTCGCTTGTGGGGGAAACCATGAAGAGCCTTGTCGCTGCTTAGTCCGGCTCGGCGCCGGTAGCTTGCTGAACTCCATCAGAGTGGCAAATCACCGCGCGCCTCGCTCGTATTTGTCTGACTATAATTTCAACGAAACAGGGTCAATCGACTAGGCCGAGCCTTAGCCATGCGCGCAACCGCGTTGGGCGCATGGCGGAGCCGATTCAGGCCGCTTCGCCGACCTTGTCCGCCTCCTGCGCGCCCCCGGTCGGCTTGCAGCCCCAGAGCGCGTAGAACAGCACATAGAGCTCGCATACCGCCGTCAGCAGGAACGACACCTGCAGGCCGTAGGCGTCGGCGATCTGCCCCTGGACCACCACCAGCGCACCGCCGGCGATGGCCATGACCAGGAGCCCCGAACCCTCTTCGGTCAGCGGTCCCAGGTTCTTGATGCCGAGCGTGAAGATGGTGGGGAACATGATCGAGTGGAAAAGGCCCACCGCGATCAGGCTCCACATCGCCAGCGGCCCATGGGCCAGGACCGTGACGATCATCACGACGAACGCCAGCAGGCTGGCCACGGCCAGGATCCTCTCCGCGGCGACCTTGCGCATCAGCTGGCTGCCGACGAAGCGGCCGACCATCATCCCGCCCCAGAGCAGGAACAGGTAGCGCGAGGCCTGGGCATGGGTGACGCCGCCGATCTCGGGCGCGGAGATGAAGTTGATGAAGAGGTTGCTGACGCCGATTTCGGCGATCAGGTAGATGAAGATGGCCGGCACGCCGAGCACCAGATTGCGGTGGCGCCACAGCGAGTGCTTCTTGCGTTCCTCCGCGCCGGCGCGTTGAGCGGCCAGACCCAGCTCAGGAAGCTTGTAGAAGGCGATGACGACCGCCAGGGCCACCAGCACCACCGCGACGATGAAGTACGGCAGCTGCACCGACTGGGCGTCGGCGAGGCGTTGCGCCGGCGTGAGGACCGCCCCGGCCTGGCTGTTGCCCGAGGCCGAGCGTGACAGGATCAGCCAGCCGCCGAACAGCGGCGCCAGCGTCGTGCCCATCGAGTTGAAGGCCTGCACGAGGTTCAGACGCGAGGAGGCCGTCTCGGGCGGTCCGATGACCGCCACATAGGGATTGGCCGCGACCTGCAGCAGAGTGATCCCCGAGGCGATGATGAACAGCGCCGTCAGCACCACGCCGTAGGACGGGATCCGCGCGGCCGGGATCATCAGCAGCGCGCCCAGCGCCATGATCAGGAGGCCGGTCACCAGGGCGCGCTTATAGCCGATCTTCTCGATCAGCTTGGCCGAAGGCAACGAGGCGACGAAATAGGCGATGAACCAGGTCGATTCGATCAGGGTGGTCTGGGTGTAGTTGAGGTCGAACACCGAGCGCAGATGCGGCAGCAGGGTGTTGTTGATCACCGTGATGAAGCCCCACATGAAAAAGAGGCTGGCCAGCAGGGTCAGGGCCGATTTCTGCGTGACCGCGGAACCGCCGTCCGACCGCGCGGCCGACGTCATGGGCGCTGGCGCCATTGGATAGTCTCCCGAATGTGATGCTCGGCGCGACGTCGGTTGCGCACGTTTGTTTTGTCGGAGTATATGGCGGTCACCATGACCGTCAATCGAGAGCGGTCAACAGGATCGGGGAGAAGGTTCGAATGCGCGTCGCAAACCTGTCGGCTGGAGCGGTGGCCCTGCTCACCCTCGCTGGCCCGATCGCCGGTCATGCCGCGACCCTGTCGCGCGCCGCCTTCGGCCAGACGCCCTCGGGCGAAGCGGTCGAGGCCTTCACCCTGACCAACGCTCACGGGGTCAGCGCCACCGTGATCACCTACGGCGCCACCCTTCAGTCGCTGGTCGCGCCGGGCCGCGACGGGACCAAGGCCGACATCGTGCTCGGCTTCGCCGACGCTGGCGCCTATGCGCGCAACGCCAGCTATTTCGGCGCGACGGTCGGACGCGTCGCCAACCGCATCGGCAAGGGCCGCTTCACGCTGGACGGCAAGAGCTACCAATTGGCGCTGAACAACAACGGCGTCGCGGCTCTGCACGGCGGGGTGAAGGGCTTCGACAAGGTCGTCTGGAAGGTTCTGGACGCTAAGTCCGACGCCACCGGGGCGTCCGTGACACTGAGTTATGTCAGCCCGGATGGCGACCAGGGCTATCCGGGGACCCTGACCGCCACGGCGACCTACGCCCTGGACGAGAAGAACCAGCTGACGGTGACCTACGGCGCGACGACCGACAAGCCGACCATCGTCAACATGAGCAATCACGCCCTGTTCAACCTCGCGGGCGAAGGCTCGGCCGCCGGCGCCATGGGCAATGTCCTCACCCTCCTCGCCGACGGCTACACGCCTGTCGACGCCGAACTGATCCCGACCGGCGAGATCAAGCCGGTGGCCGGCACGGCGTTCGACTTCCGCAAGCCGACCGCCGTGGGGACGCGCATCCGCGACGCCCGCGATCCGCAGATGGTCATCGGCCGCGGCTACGACCACAACTACGTCCTGAACGGCAAGTCCGGCGCCCTGCGCCTGGCCGCGCGCCTGTCCGACCCCAAGAGCGGCCGCACGCTGGATGTGCTGTCGGACCAGCCCGGCATCCAGTTCTACGCCGGCAACTTCATCGACGGCACGATGGTGGGCAAGAGCGGCAAGATCTATCGCCAGGGCGACGGCATCGCGCTGGAGCCGCAGCACTTTCCCGACGCGCCGAACAAGCCGGCCTTCGCCTCGATCCGCCTGAACCCGGGCGAGCGCTACAGCAATCGCATGGTCTTCAAGCTCTCCATCGCGAAGTAGCCAGTAAGGACAGTCCAGAATGACGTTTGTACAATTTGTCGACGGCGTGGGCCGGCGCGGCCTGGCGATGCTCGACGACGAGGGAACCGCCCGTCAGGTCAGCGTCGCCGACACCCTGCTGGACCTGGCCCACAAGGCGCTGGCCTCGCGATCGACCCTGGTCGAAACTGCGCGATCGGCGCTGGGCGAGACGGTCGACATCGCCGCCGCCCTGGCCGAAGGGCGCGTGCTGGCGCCGATCGACCATCCCGATCCCGCGCACCTGTTCCTGACCGGCACCGGCCTGACGCACCTCGGTTCGGCCGAGGGACGCGACAAGATGCACAAGGCGGCCCAATCTGGCGAACAGCTCACCGACTCCATGCGGATGTTCCTGATGGGCGTCGAAGGCGGCAAGCCGGCGGCGGGCCAGACCGGCGTGCAACCCGAGTGGTTCTACAAGGGCGACGGCTCCCAGCTGGTCGGCCCCGGCCAGCCGCTGACGTCCCCCAGCTTCGCCCAGGACGGCGGCGAGGAGCCCGAGATCGCCGGCGTCTATCTGATCGGTCCCGACGGGACGCCGCACCGGTTGGGCTTCTGCCTGGCCAACGAGTTCTCCGACCACGTGATCGAGCGCGGAAACTACCTGTGGCTGGCGCACTCCAAGCTGCGCAACGCGGCGCTCGGTCCTGAGCTGCTGCCCGGGGCCCTCCCCGCCGATGTGCGCGGGACCAGCCGCATCGTGCGTGGCGGCGAGACCATCTGGGAAAAGCCCTTCCTGTCGGGCGAGGCGAACATGTCCCACGCCATCGCCAATCTCGAGCATCACCACTTCAAGTACGACCTGTTCCGCCGCCCCGGCGACGTGCACGTCCACTTCTTCGGCACCGCCACCCTTTCCTTCTCCGAGGGCTTCCAGACACAGGAAGGCGATGTGTTCGAGATCGAGGCCGCGCCGTTCCGCTATCCGGTCAGCAACCCGCTGGCCCAGGCGGTCGAGCAACCCGTGACCGTGAAGGCGCTGTGACTCCGATCCGCCTTGCTCTCGTTGGCCTGGGCAAGATCGCCCACGACCAGCACGCGCCGGCCATCGCCGCCGATCGCCGCTTCGAACTGGCCGCTGTCGTCAGCCGTCACGCCGGTCTCGACGGCGTCGCCCACTTCGCCAGGCTGGAGGACCTGCTGGCCGATGGCCTGGCGATCGACGCCGTGGCCCTGTGCACGCCGCCCCAGCCGCGCCACGCCCTGGCGCATCTGGCGCTGGCGGCCGGCAAGCACGTCATGCTGGAAAAGCCGCCGGGCGCGACGCTGAGCGAGGTCGAGGACCTGCGTCAGGTCGCGGCCGCCCGGGGGCTGACCCTGCAGGCGACCTGGCACTCGCGCCATGCCGCGGCCGTTGAGCCCGCGCGCGCCTGGCTGGCCGAACGGTCCGTCAACGCCGTGCGGATCAACTGGAAGGAAGACGTCCGCGTCTGGCATCCGGGCCAGGACTGGATCTGGGAAGCGGGCGGCCTGGGCGTCTTCGACCCCGCCATCAACGCCCTGTCGATCGCCACGCGCGTCCTGCCCCGCCCGTTCTTCCTGTCGCGCGGCCTGCTGCACGTGCCGGCCAACCGGCAGTCGCCGATCCAGGCCGAGCTGGACTTCCGCGACACGGCCGGCGCGCCGATCCGCGTCGAACTGGATTTCCTCCAGACCGGTCCGCAAAGCTGGGACATCGAGGTCGACACCGACGACGGCGCGCTGAAGCTGACGAACGGCGGCGCCAAGCTGTGGATCGACGGCAAGCTGCTGCACGAAGGACCCGACCGCGAATATCCGGGCCTCTACGACGCCTTCGCCCGGCTCATCGCCGACGGGGCCAGCGACGTGGACACCTCGCCGCTGCGCCACGTCGCCGACGCGTTTCTGCTCGGCGAGCGCCGCGTCGCGCCGGCCTTCGACTGGTAAGGCCGCGAGGCCTCACCAGCGCCAGGAACGCTAACGTCTATCGAAGGCCAGGTTGCGGCTGAAGAACGGCAGCACGTGATCCTGGAAGCGGGTCGGAACGTCGCTGGTGTGGTCGCCGGGATAGATCTCGAAGCTGTTGGCCAGGCCATAGCGGTCCATCACCGCGTGAAGCTTGGCCGCGTCGTCCTTCAGCCCGTCACGATCGCCGACATCGATCGCGATCGCCTTGTAGCGTCGCAGAGCGCCGACATACTGGTCGATGAAGGCCAGGGGCGCGTTGGCGGCCCACTTGGCCACCACGTCCGGCCGGGTCACGCCGTTCTCGACCGGCAGGTCCAGATAGAGCGGCGGCTTCTCCGGATTGGGCGACCACGCCGCGGCCGTGGCCAGCTGGGCGCGTAGGCCCCAAGGCAGCTTGGCGGCGTCCTGCAACGTCTTGACCTCAGCCAGAGCGGCGGCCGCGCCAGGAGGGGCCTGCGCCGGATCGCGTGGCGACAGGCAGCAGGGGCTCATCATGTAGAGCGCGCCGAACACGTCGGCATGGCGCATGCCGATCCGGCTGGCGCCGTATCCGCCCATCGAGTGGCCCACCAGGCCACGGCTCTCGCGCCGGGCCAGGGTGCGATAGTGCTGGTCGACATAGGCGACGAGGTCCCGGGAAACGAAAGTCTCGAAGTCGCCCGTGGTCTGGGAGCTGGAATACATCGAGCCGTTGTGCACGGTCTTGCTGTCGGGCAGCACGACGATCACCTCGCCCGCGCCCTTGGCGAAGGCCCCCGCGATCGTCTGGGACGCGTGGATCTCGCCGCTCCATTGCTCGGCGCCGATCGAGTAGCCGTGTAGCGCGTAGACGACCGGATAGCGCCGCTTGGGATGGCTGGCATAGCCTGGCGGCAGGAACACCAGCACGTCACGATCGGCGGTTTCGCCCTCGAGATTGCCCTCGATCGCCGGCGAATGGACCTTGATGCGCTGGAGCGTGACCGGCTTGGCGCCGGCGACGGCCGGGGGCGCGTTGGTGGCCACCTGGGCCTGCGCCAGGGTCGTCCCGGACAGCGCGATCGCCATCGCGCAGGCCAGCTTGGCCCAGCCATGGCCGCGCCCGGCCTTGATCTCGGATCTCTTCATTCAAACCCTCCCTGTTCACTTTGCGATCTTGCGTCGCGCAATTTGTTAGCGTTACCATTTGTCCGTCTAAAAGATTTCGACGTCAACCGTTCCGGCTGGATTGCAGGCGGCCTTCGGAAGACGCCTTTGACCTGCATGCCGAGCACTAGAACGGGGTAACTCGACGAGGACGGACGCCACGAAAATGGCGCTGCGCGTCGCGTCCACAATTCAAAAAAGACTGAGTAATTAGGGAGAAGACGATGCGATACGGATTGATGCTGGGCGCGTGCCTGGCTGGGTCGATGGTGGTCGCCACCATGACCTCCGCGGCGACGCCGGTCACGGTGACCATCGACGGCGCCCAGCGCGCCGCGCCGATCACCAAATACGAATACGGCATGTTCATCGAGCCGATCGGCGGACTGGTGGCCCGCACGCTGTGGGCCGAGATGCTGGACGACCGCAAGTTCTACTATCCGGTCGTCGCGCCGGCCCTCGATCAGCCCCCGCCCCTGAACGCCGAAGGTCGGCCCGGGGTGACCTATCGCAAGTGGCGCCCCGTGGGCGCGGACAATGCGGTGACGATGGACGCCAAGGCGCCCTATGTCGGGAAGCAAAGTCCCGTGATCGGCGTGGACGCCACGACCCGTAAGGGCCTGTCACAGGCCGGCATCGGCCTGGCCAAGGGCAAGCGCTACGACGGCTACCTGCAACTGGCCGGCGATCCGGGAGCCAGGATCGAAGTGACCTTGATCTGGGGCGACGGTCCTGAGGCACGCCAGACCGTGACCCTGCCCGCGCCAGACGCGGCCTGGAAGCGCGCCGACTTCAGCTTCACCCCGACGGCAGACGCGACCGACGCGCGCCTGGAGATCACCGGCCTGGGCTCCGGCTCGTTCCGCGTCGGCGCGGTGTCCCTGATGCCTTCCGACAACATCCGCGGCTGGCGCGCGGACACCACGGCGATCGCGCGATCGCTCAATTCGGGCATGTGGCGCCTGCCGGGCGGCAACTTCCTGTCGGACTGGGACTGGCACAGCGCCATCGGTCCGCGCGACAAGCGCCCGCCGATGTTCGACCACGCCTGGAGCGCCATGCAGCCCGACGACATCGGCATTGACGAGTGGATGGATCTGACCAGGATCATTGGCGTCGAGCCCTATGTCACCGTCAACGCCGGCCTGGGCGACGCCAATTCGGCGGCCGAGGAGGTCGAGTATCTCAACGGCCCGGCCACCAGCCCCTGGGGCTCCCGTCGGGCCGCCAACGGCCACCCCGAGCCCTATGGCGTCAAGTTCTGGAACATCGGCAACGAGCCCTACGGCTGGTGGCAGATCGGCAAGACCTCGCTCGACTATTTCATGATCAAGCACAACGCCTTCGCCGACGCGATGCGGGCGGTGGATCCAAGCATCACCCTGATCGGCTCGGGCGCCATGCCCGACCAGATGCATCCGAAGGACACCAAGGAAAACGCCTCCCTGGAAAGCATCGCCCCCAAGTTCGGGACCGAGTGGGACTGGACCGGCGGCCTCCTGGCCAAGGCCTGGGGCAATTTCGACGGCATCTCCGAGCACTGGTACGATCGCCCCGAGGCGCGGCCGGACGCGCCCAAGGACGCCGAACTGATCGAATACGTCCGCGCGCCCTCGAACCAGGTGCGGATGAAGGCCGAGGAGTGGAAGATCTACCAGAAGCGCTTCCCGGCGATGGAGGCCAAGAAGATCTTCCTGTCGATCGACGAGTACGCCTATTTCGGCGAGGTCAATCTCAAGTCGGCCCTCGCCTACGCCATGGTGCTGCAGGAGATGCTGCGCCACACCGACTTCCTGACCATGGGCGCCTTCACGACCGGCGCCTCGACCATGGACATCACGCCCACGGCGGCGACGCTCAACACAACCGGCCTGATCTTCAAACTCTATGGCGAGCGCTTCGGGACCGGCGTCACGCCGCTGGCCGTTCAAGGCCAGGCCCCGCAACCGGCCCCGCGCTATCCCGTCGGCTTCGCCCATCCCCAGGTGCGCGCCGGCAGCGCGACCTACCCGCTCGACGTGATCGCCGGCCTGACGCCGGACGGCAAGGCCCTGCGGGTCGGCGTCGTCAACGCCACCTTCGAGGCCCAGACCGTGAAGCTCGACCTCAAGGCGCTCGCCGTGGGCGGGCCCGGCCGCAAGTGGGTGCTGAGCGGTCCGGACCTCAAGGCCCAGAACAAAGTGGGGGCGCCGGACGGCGTCACGGTCAAAGAGGGCTCCGCCGCCGCCCTGTCAAAGGGCCTGTCGGTCTCGCCCACCTCGGTGACCATCTTCGAGTTCCCCATCGTGCGGCGCTGACGTCAACGGGCGCCGGCCTCCGGGGTTGGCGCCCTAGCCGCCGCGGAGGGCGCGCATGACCAGGGCCCGGACGCGGCCATGGGCGCTCTTGTCGAGCAGCCCATGGCGCTCGACCGGCAGATGGGCCAGCGGATGACCGTCGGGCCGGAAGACGTAGTGATCGAAGAACGCCCGCCAGGCCGCGCGTTCGGCCGGCGGACGCTCGGCGATGGCGGTCATGGCCAGCATCATCGTCAGGTAGGGCGCGTCGGGACCGACGGCGGCGGCGTCCCACCAGTAGTTGACCAGCATGTTGACCGGCTCCAGCGCCTCGACCTGATGCCACCAGAGTTTGGGCAGGAACAGCGCGTCGCCGGGCTGAAGCTCGACCACCCAGGCGCGGGACGCGGCGGCCGCGAAGCGCGGGTAACGCGGATCATCGGCTGGCGCGCCGGCCGCCATGGCGATCGGCTGGCCTGCCAGGGTGTGGTCGATCGGCCCGACATAGAGATCACCGACCGCATCGGGCGGATAGAGGGTGAAGCGTCTTCGCCCGGCCACGACGCAGGCGATGTTGTCGTAGGTGTCGTAGTGGCAGGCCACGCGGCCGGCATTGCCCAGCCAAACGCGCGGCCGGATCGCCGGCCCCAGCAGGTCGAGCCGGTTGTCCTTGTCAAAGCCTGGAACATAGTCGTCGACCGGCAGCGAACCCATGTAGAGGCTGGCCAGCCCGGCGTCGGCGGCGGCCTTGCCCATGCGATCCAGTCCCTGAGCCAGGGTCATGGATACGCGGTCGAAATTGAACCCTTCGGGCCCGTCGCCATAGTCGTAGCGACCAGCGATGACCGGTGGACCGACGAACACTTCGCCCATGCGATCGGTCGCGAAGTCGAGGAGATAGGCCACCAAGTCCGGCCATCCGATGTTGGCGGCCTGCACGGCCGGCCAGGCTCCGCACAGACCCGGCAGCACGACCGGTTCGCAACCGGCGGCGAGTTCGGCGAAGGCTTCGGTCCCGCCGAGGGCAAGAGCGCCCGGCTCGGCCCGCCGAGGCCCAGGAGAGGGCGGCGGCTTCATGCGGCGAGCTTGTCGTTCCGCAGCTTGGCCAGCGCCGAGACCTGCCTGAGCGAGCCGCTCATCGCGTAGACCAGCTGCAGATCCCCGCGCCGGAAAAGCCGCAGCGCGGCCGCGTCATCCAGCTCGCTCAAGGCGTCGAGGCTGACGGTATAGAGCCCGTTCAGAGAAAGACTCCGGCCGTCATCGAAGGAGAGATCGATGTCGATCGGCTCGATGAGCTTCAGCGCCAGGAGTCCCTGTATGAAGCGCTCGCTCTCGGCCACGCCCGCCTGCAGCTGAGCCAGGACATGTTGCAGCCGGCGGGTGGCGGCGGTGGGTTCGCCTTGCGCGTCGAAAAGCGGCGCGCCCTGGCCGGTGACGAACCGGGGATGATCACGGTCGACGGCGATCACGCCGCCGTCGGTCAGAAAGACCCCCTGGCGCTCGAGGTCCAGGGGCGTGAACGAGGCCTGGGTCGTTTCCCCGACGCCAACAAGACTCTCGCCCGGCTCGAAGCCGAACATGGCGCCCGCATAGAACTGACCCGTGTCGGCGTTCTTGGTCAGGAAGACGGGGCACACGGCCGCTGCCGCGACGAATTCCGACGGCACGATCTGGACGAAGTGCGGGCCGGCCGCCGGAAGCGGGCCAAGCCGCAGGCGGCCGTGATCCTGGGCGTTCAGCAACTGCAGATCCATCGTCCCTCCCCCGCCGCTCGCCGTTTGTTCGGAGCGGCTTTGGTTACCCCTAACGCGTCCAGCGACAGAGGTCTAACGCGACGATAATTACACCGACAAATAGATATTGATACCGGTACCTTTTGGAGCTACCGTTCTCCCATAAGTAATAAGAATGCATGCGGGAGGATGTGATGCGCTACCTACGCCGCGCTTTGGCGAGTCTCCCTCATACCCAGTGAATTCGCGACATTAGAACGCTCGCGGATAAGGCCGGCCGCACGTGCCGGTAACAAGTCATCCCATGACACCTGGAGGGGGAAATGAAGCTATCCAACTTTTCTTATCAGAGTAAATCCGCGCGCGGATTGAGCGGTAGGCTCGCGCTTGTCGGCGCGTCCAGCCTGCTGGTCTTGGCCCTCTGCGGCGCCGCCAACGCCACGGAAACCGCCGACGAGGTGATCTCGACCGCCTCGACCCTGGCCGCTCCGGCCGCGGAACAGGCCGGCGCGTCGCAAGCCTCCGATCAAAGCGTGGTCGAGGAAGTCATCGTCACGGGCCTGCGCGGCTCGCTGCAACGCAACCTCGACATCAAGCGCAGTTCGGCCGGTGTCGTCGACGCCATCTCGGCCGAGGACATCGGCAAGTTCCCCGACTCGAACGTCGCCGCCTCGCTGCAGCGGCTGCCGGGCGTGTCGATCCAGCGTTCCGGGGCCCGCGGCGAGCCGCAGGGCATCACGGTCCGCGGCTTTGGCGGCGACTTCAACGAGACCCTGTACGACGGCCGCCGGATCTCGACGGCGACCGGCGGTCGCTCGGTCGATTTCAGCACCGTCGGCGCGGACTTCGTCGGCGGCCTGAGCGTCCTGAAGACTCCGGACGTGTCGCTGTCGAGCAGCTCGATCGGCGCGACGGTCAACGTCTCCTTCCCCAAGCCCTTCGACCATCCGGGTCGCCGCATGGCCCTCAGCGCGTCGGGTTCGGTGCAGGACGACGCCGGCAAGTTCGTGCCCACGGTCGGCGCGCTGTTCAGCGACACGTTCGCCGACAACAAGTTCGGGGTGCTGGTCGACGCGATGTACACGCGCCACGACACCCAGACCAACCGCGTCTATGTCAGCGGCTGGCCGGGCGGCTACTACGCACCGTGCCAGTTGACGGCGGCGTGCACCCCCGCCCAGCTTTCCGCGGGCAAGACGGTCCTGGGCTGGTTCGAGCAACAGGCCGGCGCGACCCAGATCTACACCAAGGATGAGCGCCTCGACGGCCGCATCGCCCTGCAATGGGCGCCGGTCGAGGGCGTGACGGTCACCCTGGACGACAACTATTCGCGCCAGAACATCCGCGCGGACAATTTCGGCTACGGCATCTGGTTCAACCAGGACGGCCTTCGGAACGTCAAGCTTGACCAGAACGGAACGACGGTCGACTTCACCCAGGCCGGCTCGCAGACCGACTTCACGGCCGGCACCGACCGTTCGGTCCTGCGGACGAACCAGACGGGCCTGAACCTGCAGTGGGAGGTCTCCGAGAACCTGAAGTTCGAGGCCGACGGCAGCTACGCCAAGAGCTGGATGAACCCGGGCGGCGAGATCACCAGCGACAACGCCGACGTCGGCTACGGCTTCGGCATCGGCCCGTCCCTGGGTATCAGCATCGGCGGCAGCAGCGACAACACGCTTCCGGTCCTCCACGGCTACGGCCCCAACGGCGACGGGTCGCGGTGGGCGGACACCTCGGTGATCGGCTCCCACGTGGTGGTGCGCCAGGCCCAGCAGAACACGGACGTCGTCAAGCAGTTGCGCTTCGCCGGGTCGTGGGAGCAGGACGGCTTCAAGATCAAGGCCGGCGGCACCTACCTGGAAGACCACTACAAGTTCCAGCAAAGCAACACGTTCGTGAACAACTTCTGGCAGGCCTATCCCGGCTACGGTCCCGCCTCGGGTCCTAACGGCGGGGTCATGGTCCCGGCCAGCCTGTTCACCGAGAAGGTCAGCACCAAGAACTTCATCCCCGGCTTCGACGGCGCCCTGCCGCCCTACCTGCTGAAGTTCGACGCTCAGGAGTACCAGAAGTTCCTGACCGGCCTGGGCAACCCGCAAGCCAAGAACATCCCCGGCTTCAACTACAGCGGCAGCGGCGTCGGAACCCAGTTCACCGGCGCGTTCGACATGGCGCTCGACAACGGCAGCATCCGCGACATCACTGAGAAGACGTGGTCGCTGTTCGTGAAGGCCAATTTCGACATCGAGGTGGCCGGCATGCCGTTCCACTTCAACGCCGGCGTGCGCGAGGAGAACACCCACGTCACCTCGGCCGGCTTCGGTCAGGTGCCGACGGCGATCACGCGCAGCGCCGGGGATCCCACCCTGCTGACCGTGTCGCTGAGCGCGCCCCAGAGCGTGTCGACCAAGAGCAACTACTCGTACCTGTTGCCCAGCCTCGACATGAAGCTGGAGCTGACGGACAGCATCCACCTGCGTCTGGACGCTTCACGCACCCTGACCCGCCCGGGCCTCAACCTGCTGACCCCCGTGGCCAGCGTGGGCACCGGCCAGCGCGTCGGCGCCCTGACGGCCAGTGGCGGCAGCCCCTCGCTGAAGCCCTATCTGGCCGACAACTTCGACGCCGCTGTCGAGTGGTACTACAAGCCCAACTCGTACGCGGCGGTGAACTTCTTCATCAAGGACGTCAGCAACTTCATCGTCGGCGGCACCCAGCGGCAGACGATCAATGGCGTGATCGATCCAACGACCGGCCAGCCGGCGATCTTCAGCGTCACCCAGCAGGTGAACGGACCGGAAGCCACCGTGCGCGGGGTCGAACTGGCCTGGCAGCACGTGTTCGGCGACAGCGGCTTCGGCTTCAACGCCAACGCCACCTTCGTCGACACCAACAAGCCCTACGATCCCAAGGACATCTCCCAGAGCGGCTTCGCGATCACGGGCCTGGCCAACTCGGCCAACCTCGTGGCCTTCTATGACAAGAACGGTCTGGAGGCCCGCGTGGCGGTCAACTACCGCAAGGAGTATCTGCGCGCTTTCGGCCAGAACCAGAACACCGGCGCGTTCGGCTCCGAGCCGACCTTCGAGAACCCGAACCTGCAGATCGACTTCAGCACCAGCTACGCGATCACCAAGCAGATCACCGGCTTCTTCGAGGCGCTCAACCTGACCAACGAAGTCCAGAGCACGCACGGGCGGTTCGACAACCAACTGCTCGACGTGTTCGCCTACGGCCGCCGCTATACGGCCGGGGTCCGCTTCCGCTTCTAGTATTCCCCTCCCCTAGACTGGGAACGTCGAGCCGTCGTTCCCAGTCGCTTTTTCTTCGATAGGCCATGGTCCGTCCCGTCAAGAATATCGTCATCGTCGGCGGCGGGACCGCGGGCTGGCTCACCGCCGGCGTGATCGCCGCCAAGCATCGCGCGCGGCAGGCCACCGGCTTCACGGTGACCCTGGTGGAGTCGCCGACCACGCCGATCATCGGCGTCGGTGAAGGCACCTGGCCGACCCTGCGTACGACCCTGTCCAAGATCGGGGTTTCCGAAACCGACTTTTTCCGCGAGTGCGACGCCGCTTTCAAACAGGGCGCCAAGTTCGCGCGCTGGACCACGGGCGAGCCCGACGACGCCTATTATCACCCGCTGGTGCTGCCCCAGAGCTTCGGACAGATCAACCTGGCCCCCCACTGGCTGGCCGGCGGCGCGGCGGGCAGCTTCTGCGACGCGGTCTGTCCGCAGGGCCGCCTGTGCGACGAGGGCCTGGGGCCCAAGACCATCACCGCCCCGCCCTATCAAGGCGCGGCCAACTACGCCTACCACCTGGACGCGGGCAAGTTCGCGCCGTTCCTGCAACGCCACTGTTGCGACAAGCTGGGCGTCCGCCATGTCCTGGCCGACGTGCGCGGCGTGGCTCTGGCCGAGGACGGCGACATCCGCGCCGTGGTCACCGAACAGGCCGGCGAGATCGAGGGCGATCTCTTCGTCGACTGCACCGGCTTCCGCTCGCTGCTGCTGGGCGAGACCCTGGGCGTGAAGTTCCGCGACTGCGGCGACGTGCTGTTCTGCGACACCGCCCTGGCCGTCCAGATCCCCTACGAGCGTCCCGACAGCCCAATCTCAACCCACACGATCTCGACCGCCCAATCGGCCGGCTGGATCTGGGATATCGGCTTGCCGACCCGCCGGGGGACCGGCCACGTCTATTCTAGTCGCCACATCTCCGACGACGAGGCCGAGCGCGAGCTGCGGGCCTATCTCGGCCCGACCGGCAAGGACCTGCCGGTGCGCAAGATCACCATCCGCTCGGGCCACCGCGAAACCTTCTGGAAGCGCAACTGCGTCGCCGTGGGCCTGGCGGCGGGCTTCCTGGAACCGCTGGAAGCCTCGGCCATCGTGCTGATCGAACTGTCGGCCAAGCTCATCGCCGAGCAGATGCCCGCCTGCCGCGAGGTGATGGACATCGTGGCCTCACGCTTCAACGCCACGACCCACTACCGCTGGGGCCGGATCATCGACTTCCTCAAGCTGCATTACGTGCTGAGCCAGAGGACCGACACCGCCTTCTGGCGCGACAACCGCGACCCGGCGACCATCCCCAAGCGCCTGTCGGACCTGCTGCTGCTGTGGCGTCACCAGCCGCCCTGGCTGCACGAGGAGTTCGACCGGGCCGACGAGGTGTTTCCCTCGGCCAGCTATCAGTACGTGCTCTACGGCATGGGCTTCCGCACCGAGGTCGAGGTCGCCGCGCTCGCCGACGAGGCGGCGCTGGCTCAACGCGCTCTGCGCGAGAACGCCCTGCAAAGCGATCGCCTGCTGTCCAGCTTGCCGAAGCACCGCGACCTCATCCGCAAGATCGTCGAGCACGGCCTGCAGCCGGTATGACGCGCGATACATCGCTCTTTCATCGCGGTCGCGCGGCCGCCCTGCTGTCCGTCGTCCTGGCGAGCGGAGCGGCCCACGGCGCGCAGCTACCGCCGGCGCCCAACATCCCCGTCATCACGGCCGCCGACCGGCCCAACTCCGAAAAGGCGTTCTCGTCGGTCGAGATCCACGAACGCCCGGCGCCCATACCCGTCATCTTCGAGGTCGCCCCCGGCGGCTCGGATGCCGCCGACGGCGCGCCCGGCCGCCCGTTCGCGACCCTCGCCCGCGCCCAGGCCGCGGTGCGGTCGGTCAACAAGACCCATTCGGTCACGGTGCGGCTCGCGGACGGGGTCTATCGCCCGGCCAAGCCGCTGCGCTTTTCGGTCGAGGACGGCGGCCAGGATGGCTTTGTGGTTCGCTGGGAAGCGGCCAAGGGCGCGCGGCCCGTCCTGTCGGGCGGCCAGCCGGTCGAAGGCTGGCGCCAGGCGGACGCCGCGCGCGACATCTGGGTGGCCGACATCCCGCGCGGCGCCGATCCGCGCCAGATCTGGGTCAATGACCGGCTGGCGCATCGCGCCGCGGTCGAGGCGCCCCGCAAGGCCTTCGCCTTCCACGACGGGGGCATCCAGATCGTCGATCCGGCCTGGCGCTTTCTCGCCGATCTGCCCGACCAGGCGCGGCTGGAGGTGGAGAACACCGGCTTCTTCACCGACCGTCGCGCGAGGGTCGAGAGCATCCAGGGCGACCACATCGTCCTGGCCCAGCCGGGCTGGCGCAACAATCTGATCGGCTACGACACCTTCGCCCGGCCGGTCTCGGGGGACAGGGCGCGCTTCTTCATCGGCAACGCCCTGGCCTTTGTCCGGGCTGGCGGCGACTGGTGGGCCGATCCCGCTCAGGGCAAGCTCTACTACAAGCCGCGCGACGGCGAGGTCATGGCCTCGAGCCGGGTGGTCATGCCGCGCCTGGAAGCCCTGGTCTCGATCGCCGGCCGTCCTGGCCAGCCCGTGCGCGACCTGCAATTCGCCGGCGTCGGCTTCGCCCACACCAGCTGGCTTGGCCCTTCCAGCGCCGAGGGCTACGCTAGCCAACAAAGCGGCGCCTTCCTGTCGGGCCAGGTCCCGAACTATCCCAGCGATCCGATCCGCGACTGCAGCTGGGGATGCTGGGCCTTCGAGGGGATGCGGAACCAATGGCGGCAGCAGCCGGCGGCGGTTCAGGTCGCCGCGGCCGCGCGCATCGTCTTCGAGGACGCCGAATTCGCGCACCTTGGCCAGATCGCCCTGGGCATCGGCAACGACGCCAGCGCCAATCTGAGCGGGGCGGGCCTGGAGACGCGCTCGGTGGAGGTGGTCCGCAGCCGCTTCCACGACCTGGCCGGCGGCGCGATCATGGTCGGCGGCGTCTCGCCCGACGCGCACCACCCGGGGCGACCGGAGCAGGCCGTGCGCGACATCATCATCCGCGACAACACCATCCAAGGCGTCTCGCAGGTCTATCGGGAACAGGCCGCGATCCTGGTCACCTATGCGACCGCCGCCGTGATCCTGCACAACGAGGTCTCGGACGCGCCCTATGACGGCATCGACGTGGGCTGGGGCTGGGGCGTCAACGACCCCGGCGGCAACACCGCCTATATGAGCCTGGGGCGCGGCTACTACGACCAGCCCGGCAATCGCGTCTACGACACGCCGACCACCCTGCGCGACACCGTGATCGTCGGTAATCGCGTGCACGGGGTGAAGCGCTGGTTCCCCGACGGCGGCGCCATCTATCACCTGTCGGCCGACCCCGGCGCCCTGATCGCGGAAAACCACGTCTACGACGTGCCCGGCGGCATCGGCGTCTATCTGGACGAAGGGTCGCGATACGTCACGGTGCGCGACAACGTCTTCGATGGCCTTGGCCTGTGGGTCAATCTGAACGCGCTGGACGGCGCCTATCCGCGCCGCACGGCGGCGGACAACGTCGCGCGCGGCAACTGGCGCAACGGCGGCAAGGCCAACGGATCCTGGTCTGACTACGCCAACAATCGCCTGATCGACAATGTCGCCGTCGAGGGTCAGGCCTGGCCCGCGCCCGCTCGGGAGGTGATCGCGCGCGCCGGTCCCCGCCTCGCCAAGCCCTGAACACAGCCTGGACGCCCATCATGAGGTCTTCTTCCATGTCCAAGTCATCCTGGCTTCAATGCGCCGCCAGCGCGGCGCTGTGCGCGAGCCTGGCCTTGAGCGCGCCCGCTTCCGCCCTCTCGGCGCCCGTCGCCCCGGCCAAGCCCGAAACATCCGCCGTCCGCGCCAAGGCCGACCGACTGGCCGCCGAGCTGGTCGGCAGGATGACCATCGAGGAAAAGCTGGACCAGCTGCTCAACACCGCCCCGGCCATCCCCCGGCTGGGGATCCCGGCCTACAACTGGTGGACGGAGTCGCTGCACGGCGCGCTGGGGACGCTGCCGACCACCAACTTCCCCGAACCGATCGGCCTGGCCGCCAGCTTCGACACCGGCCTCGTCCAGGACGTCGCCGCCGCGATCAGCACCGAGGTCCGCGATCTGCACATCCTGTCGCGTCAGACCGGCCGGATGGGACGCATCGGCACGGGCCTCGACACCTGGTCGCCGAACATCAACATCTTCCGCGATCCGCGCTGGGGCCGCGGCCAGGAGACCTATGGCGAGGACCCGTTCCTGACCGCGCGCATCGGCGTGGCCTTCGTGGAGGGCATTCAGGGGCCCGACGCCGACCTGCCCCGCGTCATCGCCACGCCCAAGCACTTCGCGGTCCATAGCGGGCCGGAGTCGACCCGACACGGCGCCAATGTTTTCGTCTCCCGCCACGATCTGGAAGACACCTATCTGCCCGCCTTCCGCGCCGCGATCACCGAAGGCCAGGCCGGATCGGTGATGTGCGCTTACAATCGCATCGACGGCCAGCCGGCCTGCGCCAGCGACCTGCTGCTGAAGGACCATCTGCGCGGGGCCTGGAAGTTCGACGGCTACGTCGTTTCCGACTGCGACGCGGTCAAGGACATCGCCGACAATCACAAGTACTCGCCCGATGCGGCCACGGCCGTCGCCGCGGCGATGCGGGCGGGCGTCGACAACGAATGCAACGGCGCGACCCTGACCGACACCGCGGGCCTGGCCAAGCCCTACGCCGAGGCATTGCGACGCGGATTGATCACCGAGGCCGACGTCGACCAGGCGCTGGTGCGGCTCTATTCGGCGCGCCTGCGGGTCGGCGACCTGCCCGGGGTGCGGGCAGTCGAAACCCGACCGGCGCCGGTCGCCTCGGTCATGACGCCCCAGCATGAGGCCCTGGCGCTAGCCGCCAGCGAGAAGAGCCTGGTGCTGCTGAAGAACGACGGCCTGCTGCCCCTGAAGCCCGGCCTGCGCATCGCGGTGATCGGCCCGCTGGCCGACGCGACCCGCGTCCTGCGCGGCAACTATTCCTCGGCCCTGTCCGCGCCGCCGATCTCGGTGCTGGACGGTCTTCGCCGCGCCATGCCGTCGGCCAAGATCGTCCACGCGCCGTTCGGCGCTTCCTTCACCGACGGCGATCGCGTGCCGAGCACGGCCTTGGTCACGCCGGATGGCAAGCCCGGCCTGCTGGCCCGCTACTACAACACCGTCGAGCCGCCGCCGACGCGCTTCGAGCCGGGGACCTTCGGCGACGCGGTGGCCAAGATGCGCTACCAGGACAAGCCGATGGTCACCCGCGTCGAGCCGGACATCGCCTCGCGAAGCCTGGACCTGGCCTCGGTCTCCGACCACCACCGCGTGGTCTGGACGGGCTTCCTGGTTCCGCCCGAGAGCGGAACCTATCGCCTGGGCCTGGCGGGCTTCAACGGCGAGCTCAAGTTCGACGGCAAGCCCTTCGCCGACCTGCGCAAGGCCGGCTGGGCCAGCCTGCCGACTCTCAAGACCATCCGCCTGGAAAAGGGCCATCGCTATCCGATCGAGATCGTCTCGGAGTCCCACGCCCTGTCCGGCGTCAATCTGGTCTGGAAGCGCGTGTCCGACGATCCGACCGCCGAGCTGAAGAGGGCGGCCGCCCAGGCCGACGTGCTGGTCGCCGTGGTTGGCCTGACCTCCGACCTGGAGGCCGAGGAGTCCCCGGTCGAGGTCCCCGGCTTCAAGGGCGGCGACAAGACGACCCTGGACCTGCCGGCCGATCAGCAGAAGCTGCTGGAACAGGCCAAGGCCCTGGGCAAGCCGTTGGTCGTGGTGACCCTGAACGGCAGCCCGGTGAACCTGGCCTGGGCCAAGGCCAACGCCTCGGCCATCGTGGAGGCCTGGTATCCGGGCCAGTCCGGCGGCCTGGCCGTCGCCAACGTGCTGGCGGGCAAGACCAATCCGTCGGGCCGCCTGCCGCTGACCTTCTACCGTTCGATCGACGACCTGCCGCCCTTCGGCGACTACGCCATGGCCGGTCGCACCTATCGCTACTTCACGGGCGAGCCGGTCTATCCGTTCGGCTTTGGTCTCAGCTACACGCGCTACGACTACGCGCCGGTCACGGTCGAGCCCCTGCCGGGCGGCGCGGACCAGGGCGTTCGCGTGACGACCACCGTGCGCAATGTCGGCGCGCGGGCGGGCGAGGAAGTCGCTCAGCTCTATCTGAACTTCCCCGACACGCCCGGCGCGCCGCGCGTGGCCCTGCGCGGCTTCCAGCGCGTGGCGCTCAAGCCCGGCGAGTCCCGCAAGGTGACCTTCACCCTGTCGCCGCGCGATCTCAGTTCGGTGACCCCCGAGGGTGATCGCCGCGTGGCGGCCGGCGCCTATCGCGTCAGCGTCGGATCGGGCCAACCGGGCACGGGGGTCCCGAGCCAGTCGGCCCCGTTCTCGGTCGGCGCCGCCGTGGCGCTGGCGAAATAGACCGGCCTCGGCGGATCAGGAGAAGAGCGTGAAAACCATCGCGACCATCACCGGGGCCCTCGCCCTCCTCCTCCCGACGCTGGCGAGCGCCGCGCCCAGGCTCGAGGGCGCGGTCGGCGACCACGCCGTGCTGCAGCGGGACAGGCCCATCATCGTCACAGGCCGTTCCGCGCCCGGCGAGAAGGTCCTGGTCAATCTGGCGGGGCGTTCGGCCACGGGCCAGGCCGATCGCGATGGCCGCTTTCGCGTCGCCTTGCCGCCGCTCGCCGCCGGCGGTCCCTACCAGATGCTGGTCGACGCGCCGAGCGGCCAGACCTTCGTCAACGACCTCCTGATCGGCGACGTCTTCCTCTGCTCGGGCCAGAGCAACATGGAGCTGTCGACCGAGCAGTCTCAGAACAGCTTTCAGATCGCCGGCGCCGCCGATCCGCAGATGCGATTGATGACGGTCGGCAAGCAGCTGGCGGAGACGCCGAAGGACCGATTCGACGTCCCGCCGGCCTGGGCGGCGGCCACGCCCGGGACGATCGCCAAGTTCTCGGCCGTCTGCTTCTACGCGGGCCAGGACCTGCGGCGGACCACCAAGGCGCCGATCGGCCTGATCCATTCCAGCTGGGGCGGCTCGCGGATTTCCGCCTGGATGGCGCCCGAGGGCCTCCGCGCCGGCGGCCTGGACCTGGAAGCCAAGGCGCTGGCGCTCCATGCGCGCGACGCGGCGGCGGCCGAGACCATGGTCGCGCGTCAGTGGGAGACCTGGTGGCGCGACCACTCCGGTCTCGCGGGCGCCGACGAACCCTGGCGCGGCGAGCATCCCGCCTGGTCGCCCGTTCCCGCGATCAGTTATTTCGGGCGCTGGGGCGCGCCTGAGATGACGAAGTATCTGGGCATGGTCTGGTTCGAGAAGACGGTGGACCTGACCCCGGCCCAGGCCGCGCAAGGCGCCGTCCTGTCGCTGGGCCTGATCGACGACGCCGATCGCACCTGGGTCAATGGCAAGGCCGTCGGCGGATCCAGCATCGGCGCCCCACGCCGCTACCGACTGGCCCCGGGCACGCTCGTCGCCGGGCGCAACCGGATCACCGTCAACGACGACAATGTCTATGCCGATGGCGGCCTGGCGGGCCCCGCCGAGCTCATGCGCCTTCAGCTGGACGACGGGACCTCGGTCCCGCTCGACACCGGCTGGCGCTACGCCCTGGCGGGACGGCCCAAGACCAACGCCCCCCGCGCGCCCTGGGACGACATCAACGGCGCGGGCGTCCTCTACAACGCGATGATCTCGCCCCTTGGGCCGGTCGGGCTGGCCGGGGCGCTCTGGTACCAGGGCGAGTCCGACACGGGCCTGCCCGGCTACGAGCGCCGCCTCACGGCGATGATAGCCGACTGGCGCCGCCAGTTCGAAGCCCCGACCCTGCCGTTCGCGATCATCCAGCTGTCGGCCTACGGCGCCGGCGCGAGCAAGCCCGTCGAAAGCGGCTGGGCCGGCGTGCGCGACGCCCAGCGACGCGCCGCCGAAACCGACGGCCACGCGGCGGTCGTCGTCACCCTCGACCTCGGTGATCCCTACGACATCCATCCCGGCGAAAAGCAGGAGGTCGGCCGTCGCGCGGCGGACGCGCTGCGGGTCCTTGCCTATGGGGAAGCCGTCGCCGCCGGTCCCCGGATCGCGACCGCCGAGCGCGCGCCCGACGGCGGCGTCATCCTGACGTTCGCGGGCGCCGCCGGCGGCCTGGTCGCCCGCGGCGCCGACACCGCCATCGGCTTCGAGCTTTGCGGCGCGGACGGCGCCTGCCGATACGCCCCCGGCCATGTCGCTGGCGATAAGGTCACGCTGAGAGGCGACGGCGGGGCCATAGGGCGCGTGCGCTACGCCTGGGCGGACAGTCCGACGGTGAACCTGTTCGACCAGGCCGGCCGGGCTGTCGGCTCGTTCGAGATCAAGGTTCCCTAACCCGGCAAGGCGGGTGACGGCGGCGGACAAGTTGGCTAGATTTATGTGACCGGTAACATTGAACATAGGCCAACGATCCGGGAGCATGGGGTAAGGACGTGACGGATAGCCGGGATCATCCGCTCAGGGTGGCGCTGAGTGAACTGATGCATCTGCGCGCCCTGCCGCTGGAGCAAGCGCCGGTCAGGCTGCGCCAGTGGGTCTTCCTGGTGGGCGCCGACGAACGGGCGTCCGAGGCGGCCTTCGTGGCGTTGTTCGCGCCAGGCCAGGATCCCGCCGTCGGCAGGATCCTGGTGACCAGCCCGGCCGGCGGCTGGCTGTGGGAGCGGCATCAGGAATTCTCGACCTGGAGCCGGTTCACCTACGGCCCGCTGGGCCCGGAGCTTGGCTTCGAGACGAACGTCGGCGAGGACTGCTTCTGGCTGGACGGCGCGCCGGGTCAGGTGTTCAGGGGCGTCGAGATCTCTGTCTCCGCGCCGGACGCCGAGCCGCCGGCCGAGGCGATCCTGAACCGGCATATCGACCTGGCCCATTGCGTTTCGTGCGAGGTCTTCGACGGGGCCGCGCGGATCTGGACGGACTTTCGCCTGCGCGAAGGCGGCACGGGGCGTATCCACGTCCACAACATCGCCCTGGCCAATGATGAGGTCTCGCGCCTGGTCCAGACGCTGTTGGAAATCGGCAACTATCGGAAGCTGGCGCTGATCGGCTTTCCGCCCGCCCGCGAGCTCCTGGCCTGGCTGGATGGCGCCGAAGCCAGGCTTTCGGCGATCGCCAGCGGCCTGGCCAGCGGCGAGGACAGCCAGGCGGTGCTGGACAGCCTCCTGAAACTCTCCGCCGAGGTAGAGCTGCGCGCCGCCCACAGCCGTTTCCGGCGCGGCGCGACGGAATCCTATCACCGCCTGGCCCTGGACAGGCTAGAGGCGCTGCGGGAGCGCCATGTTCCCGGCTATTCGACCATGAGCGAGTTCATCGCGCGGCGGCTGCAGCCGGCCATGCGCACCCGCGAGGCGGCCGACCGGCGGCTGGACGACCTTTCGGTGCGCGTCGCGCGCTGTGGCGATCTTCTGCAGGCCCGTCTGGGCATCGTCCTGGACCGCCAGAACCAGGAGACCCTGCGCGGCATGGGCGCCAGCCTCCAGCTGCAAGCCAAGCTGCAGGGCCTGGTCGAGGGCCTGTCGATCTTCGCGGTCGGCTATTACGTGCTGGGCCTGCTCGGCTATTTCCTGAAGCCCTGGTTGCACGGCTGGCCGGGCGCGAGCGAACAGGTTCTCTCGGCGCTGGTTCCCCTGGTGCTGCTCGCCGTCGCCGCCAGCCTGCACCGGCGCAAGAAGCGCCTGATCGATCGGGGCGACGGATGACCCGTCTGATCAGCGCGCCGCCAGAGCTCTTCTGACGACGCTCGGTCTCCACTTCGTCGGAAAATACTCTAGCGGGCTGGGACCGAAACCCCGGCCTCGGTCTGCACGACCGGCGGCATCGCGCCGTCGGGACTGTAGCGAAGGCGTTCGACGGTCACGGCGCGGCGACCGATCGCCCCGCTCTGGTCGCCGACCGCGAGGGTCGCGTTGTGCAGGAAGACATACCACTCGCCCTTGAACTGGACGATGCCGGGATGGATCGTGAAGCTGTACTTGCCTGAGCCGGTCAGGAGGCCCCGAGGGGTCCAGGGACCCGTGATGGCGGGCGCGGTGGCGTAGGATACATGCTCGTCGCGCTGGGTGCTTCGGTCGAGCGAGGCATAGGTCAGGTAGTAGGTCCCGTCGCGCTTGTGCAGCCAAGGGCCCTCCTCGAAATGCGGCGGCGTGATCTCGGTGATCGGACCGTCGATCTCGATCATGTTGGGCTTGAGCTTGGCGATGTAGCAGGAGCGATTGCCCCAGGCGATCCAGGTGGTTCCATCGTCGTCGGTGAACACCGTCGGATCGATGTCCTCCCAGCTGTGCGACCCCTTCGGGGTCATCTCGTTGGTGATCAGCGCCGACCCGCGCGCATCGACGAACGGGCCGGTGGGCGAGTCCGAGACCGCCACGCCGATCGCCTTGCCCGGGTGCGTGTTGTCATGCTCGACGGCGGCGTAGAAATAGAACTTTCCGTTCTTCTCGATCGCCTGCGAGGCCCAGGCGTCCTTCTTGGCCCACTTGAAGTCCGTGGCCTTCATGATCGGTGGGTAGGCCGTCCACGTCTTCATGTCCGTGGTCGAGTAGACCAGCCACTCGCGCATGTTGAACATCTCGTCACGCTGGGCTTCGTCGTGGCCCACATAGAGAAAGAGGCGATCTCCGACAACCAGCGGCGCGGGATCAGCGGTGAACCTGTCCCGGAAGATGGGGTTCGAGCCTGGCGCGGGCGCTTTTTCATCGCCGGCCGCGCTTGGCGTCGCCATGCCCAGGGCCGCCATCAACGCGAGCGCCGCAATTTTCGAAACCATCCGACCGTCTCCCCAACGCCTAATATTTCTCTGATGAAAACGCCGCCCAGGCGCGGTGCGAACCACCATCGCCCGGGTTTCCCGCCGGGTTGATCAGCGCTCGAGAAGCGCCGCTTCACCCCAGGTCACGGGCAAGCGCTGGTTGTCGCCACGGGGGCTGCGCGCCACCAACTCGATCAGCTTCACGCCGGCGACCGGGGCCGAGATCGGCTGGGCCGCCATGCCCCATTTGACCGGCTTGCTGGTCGCCAGCAGCTTGCCGTCGCCATAGACGGCGAAGGTCACGGCGGCGGCCTTGTCGCTGGCGCTGTCATCGACGCCGACCATCGCGGTGAAGCGCCGCGCCCCGTTATTCCGAACCTCCATCCGCGAGTTGGCGAGGATGCCGATGCCCGCCGCGAACGGCTTCCCCGCGACACGCAGCACTTGGCCGTACGGAGCGCTGTCGGCCCGCGCGCCGCCCCAGCCGGCATAGGACGGCCGGTCGCCCGGGCCGCCGGTGCCGCCCCAGCCCGCCGCGGTGCGGAAGATGGAGGGATCGGGCGTAGGATCGACGACGCCATCGACCGCCGGGTTCACGCTGCCCGGCTGCTCGGAGAGATAATAGCCCCCCTGCAGCGCGCGCGCGCCGTGCGCGCGGAAGATCAGGGTCTCGCGCGGCTTGACGTGGAGCTTGGTCCGCTTGGTGAACGTCGTCTGCTGCTTGCTCCACAGGTCGGTCAACGCGATCGGCGCGTCGTCGCTGAACTTCAGATGGGTCGCGTTCAGGTCGACGTCATAGTCGACCGAGCCCCGGTTGAAGATCGCCACGGCCTTGTCGCCCGACGCCAGGGTCTTCACCAGGATCTGCAGGTCGCTGGAGTCGTGCGCCAGCGTCGCCTGGTTGCCGGCTGGATCCTGGTCCAGCGCGATGATATCGGCGTTGCCGAAGATATCGAGCAGCGCCTTGGGCGTCTTGCGCAGGTCGGTCCCGATCAGCAGCGGCGCGTTGAGCATCGCCCACAATGCGAAGTGCGAGCGGGCTTCGGTCAGGTGGTCCGCGTCGAAATCTCCGGCCCCGATGTGCAGCATGTCCGGGTCGTTCCAGGACCCGGGGTGCGCGTAGAGCGACCGCGTCACGGTCGTATCGTAGTTGACCAGCAACCGCCCCCAGGCCGGCGAGATATCGTCGCTGGTGCGCGAGAGGCCGCCATAGTCCTTGCCCCAGGCGCGGACATTGGCCGCCCCCCAGATGCAGAGCGACAGCAGGTAGTCGCCGTCCGGATTTTCCCGAGCCAGCGCGACATTGATCTGTCGGAACATCGCCTGGATCGCCGGGATGTCGGTTCGCGTCACCGCCCCGGAATCCAGGAATGGTCCCAGCGCCCGGAACTTGCCCGAACGGACGCGTTCGCTTTGCGGTCCGTAGTCGCGCAGGCCGCAGCCATCGACCTTGATGAAGTCGAAGCCCCAGTCCTTGAAATAAAGCGCGATATCCTGGTCGATGCGGCCGTAAATGCCGACCTCGCGCTCCAGGACGGTCCCCTTGGGCAGGTCGTCATCGGTCGGGGAATAGGCTTCGGAGCAGGTGTTGCGGCCCAGGTCGGAATAGATGCCGGCCTTCAGCCCCATGGCGTGGAGCTTCTCGGTAAATGGCCTGAAGCTGGGGGCGTCGCCGCCGGTGCGCGCCGACGGGAACTTGTCGTCGCGGATGATCATCCGCCCGTCCGGCATCCGGCGCTTCAGCGCCCAGCCGTCGTCGATGTTGATATAGCGATAGCCCTTGGCCGCCAGGCCGCTGTCGACGATCTGCTTCGCCGAGCCGAGGATCTTGTCCTCGTCGATGTCGGTGGCGAAGGCGTTCCAGGTGCTCCACCCCATGGGCGGCGTGGCCGCGCGGCCGGCGGTATAGGCCGTCCAGCGTCCGGTCGGCGCCAAAGGATCGCTCTGCGCCGCGGCGACGGACGGTCCAAGAAGCGCGGCGATCACCCCCGCGGTCAGCAGCTTCCTCATCGTTTCCCGCGCCGTCTTTTTATCGGTTGCTGAACGGCTCGGCTGTCGCAGCCCAAACGCTCACTGTGAGCGCGATGTTTACTCTGACAAAATCAGCCGTCAACATACGCTCCGTCGCGCGCACGTCCGGCCAAGCGTTCCCTGGCCTGGCGCTCCACCTCGCACCGAAGACGCCAGGGCTTTCTAGCGATGCGGACGCCGACCCGGGATCGACGACAATAACACCGACAAATATGGATTGTCGTAGCGGCGCGCCTGGGCCTAAATCCCTCCCATGGGCGGGCTTTCCGCTCGGTATGGCCCGCGCGATACGCAACGGCCGGAAGACCATACTCCCAGATCGGCGACGTGAAGATCACCGCTGGGCGATGCATAAAAAATTGTTACCGGTAACAAGGGAGGAACTGGAATGCCAAGGATCGTCGCCGCCTCGCTGTCCATAGCCGCGTGTTCGATATTCGCGATCGCGACCGCCCAGGCCCAAACGCCGCGGCTGAGTCCGGACCAGACGCTCGAGGCCCCAGGCCTCAGCGTGATCGTCGAGCAAAATCACTTCAGCCCGATCTTCTTCGACGAGAAGAACGCCGGCATCCAGATCGTCCTGCATGGCGAGCGGATCGCCACCGACGGCGAGGTCCGCCTCAATCCGACGCCCGAACAATGGGACCCGGTGCCGATCTTCGGCGAACGCACGCTCGGCGAGACGCCGGGTCAACTGGTCGTGAGATCGAGCTATCCGAAGGAAAAACTGAACTACCGCGTGAAGGTGACCCCCGAGGACGGCGGTTTTCGCATCGCGGTGGATCTCGACGCCCCGCTGCCGCCGGAGCTTGTCGGCAAGGCCGGCTTCAATCTTGATTTCCTGCCGACCGCCTATTTCGGCAAGACCTATCTGATGGGCGAGCGGCCGGGCCTGTTCCCGCGCAATCCCAACGGCCCCATGGCGACCGACGGCTCGGGCGATCCCCAGCCGATGGCCTCCGGCGCCCGCAGCGTGACCCTCTCGCCGGAAGACCCCAAGACCCGGGTCACGATCACCGCCAACGCGCCGCTCGCCCTCTATGACGCGCGCAATCGGGCGCAGAACGGCTGGTTCGTCGTGCGGTCCATGATCGCCGCCGGAGCCAAGGAAGACGCCGTCGTCTGGCACGTGCGCCCCAATGTCATCCCGGGCTGGACACGGGCGCCCGTCGTCTCCTTCAACCAGGCCGGCTACACGCCGCAGCGCGGCAAGGTCGCGCTGATCGAGCTGGATCCGAATTTCAAGGCGCCGGCCGAGGCCACGTTGGTCAAGCTGACCGACAGCGGCGAGAAGCCCGTGTTCAGCGCGCCGGTCCAGCCGCGCGGCAAGTTCCTGCGCTACAACTACGCAGCGTTCGACTTCTCCAGCGTGCGCGAGCCCGGCGTCTACGCGATCTCCTACGCCGGGCAGACGACCAACCCCTTTCCGATCGCCGCCGACGCCTATTCGCGGATCTGGCAACCTTCGCTCGACACCTATCTTCCCGTCCAGATGGACCACATGACCGTGCGGGAGCAGTACCGGGTTTGGCAGCGCGCCTCGCACCTCGACGACGCGGTCCAGGCTCCACCCAATCACGTCCATTTCGACGGCTATCGCATGGGGCCGAACCTCGACTCCCCCTTCAAGCCGGGCGAGCACATCCCGGGACTGGCGGTCGGCGGCTTCCAGGACGCCGGCGACTACGACATCCAGACCCCGCAGAACGCGCAGGTGGTGCGTGATCTGGTCTGGACGCGCGAGCTCTTCGGGCTCGACTGGGACGAAACCAGCGTCGACGAGAAGGCGCGCGAGGTGGAGATCCGCAAGCCGGACGGCGCGCCCGACGCGCTCCAGCAGGTCCGCCACGGCGTCGTGCAACTGCTCGCGCAGTACAAGGTCTTCGGCCATTCGATCGTCGGCATCATCGACCCGAAGCTGCGCCAGTACGCGCACCTCGGCGACGCCGCCTCCCAGACCGACGGCAAGCTGTACGACGCCGCGCTGGGGCCGAACGAGGTCCGGGGCGACCACTCGGGCGTCCCTGACGATCGCTGGGCGTTCACCACCGCCTATCCCGCGAATGACCTGATGGTGGCCGGCAGCCTTGCGTCGGCCAGCCGCGCGCTGAAAGACTTCGACCCGGCGATGTCGGCCGAAGCGCTGTCCGCCGCCAAGGCGCTGTGGACCAAGCGCGAGGGCGAGGCCGCCAACGGCAGCGACGGCCGCGACGACAGCGGGAACATGTCCCGCTTCCTCGACCTGGCCAAGGTCGCCGCGACGGTGGAGCTGATCCTCACCACCAACGGCGACGCGGTCTATACGGCGCGGCTGCGCGCCCTGATACCGGCGATCGAGGCGAACTTCGATCGCGTCAGCGGCGTCGCCGTGCGCGCCCTTCCCTATATGGATGCGAGCTACAAGGCGCGGATCAGGACCCTGGTGAGCGCCGCCAAGTCGCGGGCCGACACCGGACTGGCGGGCAACCCCTTCGGCGTCCCGGTCGGCATGGGCTCATGGGCGGGGTCCGGCGAAGTCGCCGGCTTCGGGATCAACATGTACCTGATGCACAAGGCGTTCCCGGACCTGATCGGACCGGAATACACCCTGCACGCCCTGGACTACATGCTCGGCCGCCATCCCGCGAACAACCTGTCCCTGGTCTCGACCGTCGGGACCCGCTCGAAGCTGAACGGCTATGGGCACAACCGCGCGGACTACGGCTTCATCCCTGGCGGGATGGCGCCGGGCGTGCTGGTCATCAAGCCGGACTTCCCCGAAATGATGACCGACTGGCCGTTCCTGTGGTTCGAGAGCGAATACACGGTGAGCTCCACCACCGCCTATATCCTCGCGGCCAAGGCGGCGATCGCGGCCACCGAGGACTCTCGCTAGAAGTCAGACCCAGGTCGCCACGGAGACGGCTCCGTGGCGACCTTCGATGTCGGGCTGCTTCGATTTTGGGACCGCGAGCTTCCTCCGGAAACCGCGTGACGCCCGCCGAGCTCAGACGCCGGAGAAGTCGCCCGCCTCGTTCAAGGCGGCCTCCAGCGCCTGCAGCAGCCTCGAACGGGCCTCTTCGCTGGGGGCCTCCTGGATCTTGGCGTTGAGCCGGGCGAACAGGTCGGCGCGCTGGTTGTGCCAGTCCAGGGCCGCGGCTTTTCCCGGCTGAAGTCGCGGCGGGCCGCCGGGGACCTGATGCGCCTCGGACCTGGTCAGTTCAAAGGTCTCATCGAGAACAGGGATGGCGATGCGCGCGGCCGGAAAGCCGGCCTGCTCCAGGCGTTCGGCCAGACCGGTGAGGGCGCCCGGCTCTCCGTGCGCCAGGAACACCTGCCCGGTGATCGGCTGACGCTCCAAGGCCCAGCGCACCAGGCCCTTGGCGTCGGCATGGGCCGAATAGACGTCCAGCACCCTGATCCGCGCCTTGACTTGAAAGTCATCGCCCTGGATCCGCACCAATTTCTTGCCGTCGACCAGCAGGCGGCCAAGCGTGCCCGCCGCCTGGAAGCCGGTGATCAGCACGGTCACCTCGGATCGCCATAAAAGGCGCTTGAGATGCCGGCGGATGCGACCGGCGTCGCACATACCGCTGCCCGCCAGGATGATATGCCAGTCGCGCACCTTCTCCAGCTGATCGCTTTCCTCGGGCTTCATCAGGTAGTGCAGGTTCGGGGCGTGGCGTAGCGGGGTGAACGGGTTGACCTCCGTATCCCGGTTCCATCCCCGATCGAGGAAGACGTCGGTGGCCTCGATGGCCAGGGGCGAATCCAGGAAGATCTCGCCATGCGGCGCCTCGCCCGATTCCATCACCGCCAGGAGATCCAGCAGCAGTTCCTGAGCGCGGCCGACCGCGAAGGTCGGCATCAACAACGGCCCGCCGGCGGCGTGGGCCTGACGCAGTTCCTCGGCCAGCAGCCGGCGCCGTTCGGCGGTGTCGGCCAGATCACGCTCGCGGTCGCCGTAGGTCGACTCCAGCACCAGGTGATCGACGCCCGTCGGTCCGGTCGGCTCGGGGAGGTAGGCCTGACCTCCGGCGCCCAGGTCGCCGGAGAACAGGATCCGTTCGGCGTCTTCGTCGGGCCCGACGATCACCTCGATCGAGGTGGCGCCCAGCATATGGCCCGCGTTCCAGAAGCGGGCCCTCACGCCGGGGACGATCTCGGTGATCTCGTCGAGCTTGACCTTCTCGAACAACTCCATCGTCCGGGCCGCGTCCTTGGCCGTGTAGACCGGCTCGACCCGTGGGCGACCGCGCTGCTGGTTGCGTCGATTGAGATGGAAGACTTCGCTTTCCTGGATCTCCCCGGCGTCGGCCAGCATCACCTCGCACAGGGCCCGGGTCGGGGCCGTGGCGTAGATGGGCCCCTTGTAGCCCGCGCGCATCAGCTTCGGCAGCATGCCCGAATGGTCGATATGGGCGTGGGTCAGCAGCACCGCGTCGATGGCGTCCACGTCGAAGGGAAAGGGGTCGTAGTTGAGAGCCTTCAGGGTCTTGGAGCCCTGGAACATGCCGCAGTCGATCAGAAGGGTGAAGCCTTCGCCGCTGAGGCGGGCGCAGAAGCCCGTCACGCATTCGGCGGCGCCGTGAAAGGTCAGGCTCAAACTCATGGGACTACTTTCTTCTGGTCTGCTCGAATGAACGAAGCCGCGACAGGCCTGCCGTCCAGCCGCCGCTCAGCATTGCGGTGACCAGCACGACGATCGCGAGGGTCAGGTCGGGCGCCGCCACCTTGAAGACCGCGGCCACCGGCGCGGCGCTCAGGATCACCGCCAGCAGGGCGACGATCGCCGACGCGATGATCCAATAGGCGCGCCGATGGGGCGACAGCAGCTTGCCCGACGCGGCCGCGTCGGCCAGGGCCAGGATCAGGTTGCCCAGCACCAGGGTCGTGAAGGCCGCGCCCCGCGCCTGGTCCTCGGGATAGTTCCGCAGGGCCCAGATATAGACGCCCAGAACCCCGCCCAGAACCGCCAGTCCCTGGAGGAGGGCCAGGCCGATTTGCTTCCAGCCGAACAGCGGCTCGTCACGACGGCGAGGTGGGCGCTTCATCGCCCGCGCCTCGCTGGGCTCGGCCTCGAAGACCAGAGCGCAGATCGGGTCGATGGCCAGCTCCATCAGCACGACATGCATGGGAAACAGCAGGGACGGCAGACCCAGCAGGATGGGGGCCAGCGCCAGGCCAGCGATCGGCACGTGGATGGCGGTGACGTAGGTCAGGGCGCGGCGCAGGTTGGTGAAGATCCGCCGACCCAGGCGCACACCGCCGACGATGGAGGCGAAGCTGTCGTCCAGCAGGACGAGATCGGCCGCCTCGCGCGCGACGTCCGTTCCCTTCTTGCCCATGGCGATGCCGATGTGCGCGGCCTCCAGCGCCGGAGCATCGTTGACGCCGTCGCCGGTCATGGCCACGACTTCTCCGTCCGCCTTCAGGGCCTCGACCAGTCGCAGCTTCTGGGCGGGCGCGATGCGGGCGAAGACCCGGACGCCGCGCAGACGCTCGCAGAGGGCGGCGAAGGATAGTTCCTCGATCTCGGATCCGAGCAGGACGCCTGCCGAGGTGTCCAGACCCGCCGCCTTGGCGATGGCCAGGGCCGTGGCGGGATGGTCGCCGGTGATCATCACGACGGCGACGCCCGCCGCGCGCGCCTCGGCCAGGGCTTGCGGCACGTCCCGGCGCAGCGGGTCGATGAAGCCGATCAGTCCGCCGAACGTGAAGGCGACGGTCCGAGGATCATCATCCGCGAAATCGCCCTCCACACGGGCCGAAGCCACGCCCAGGACCCGCAACCCCTGCCGCGCATAGTCCTCGACCACGGCCTGCAGGCGCGCGATCTCGGTGGCGGACAGCCGGCACAGATTGAAGATCGCCTCGGGCGCCCCCTTGGCCGCGGCGATCCGCGCCTCGCCGGCGCGACGCCAGACCTGGACGACCGCCAGCAGTTCGGGCCGCAGGGGCCAGGCGCGCTCGGGCTCGCCTTGGGTCACCTCCCCGTCGACCAACGCGTCCATCGAGAGGTGACGCACCGCCTTGTCCATCGGGTCGATCGGTCGCACCGCCGAGGCCAGGGCGGCCAGCTCCAGCAGGTCTCCGGCCGCGCCCTCGATGGGGCGCGCCGCCTCGACGGCTATGTCACCGGCCTCCGTCCACAGGCGGGCGACCCGCATCTGGTTTTCGGTGAGGGTCCCGGTCTTGTCGACGCAGAGCACCGTGGCCCCGCCCAGGGTCTCGATGACCGCGCTTCGCCGCGTCAGCACCTGGTGGGTCGCCAGCCGCCACGCGCCCAGCGCCAGGAACACGGCCAACACCATGGGAAACTCTTCGGGGATCAGCGAGATCGCCACCGTCACCCCGGCCAGGACGCCGCCGATCCAATCGTGACGCAACCATCCGTAGGCGACCGCGACGAGCGCGCAGAATCCCAGGGCCAGCGCGCCCAATATGGCGACAAGGCGTCCGGCGGTCTTCTGCAGCGGCGTCGGCTCGTGATCGATCGCCGCAAGCGACGCGCCGATCTGGCCCAGCGCCGAGCGCGGCCCGGTGCGGGTCACCCGCGCGACGCCCTGTCCGCGGACCACGAGCGTGCCGGCGAAGAGATCGGGGGAGCCATCCGCCCCCGGGGCCGGATTGGGCGCGCCGACATCGTCGGGCCCGGCGGGCGGCTTGGTCACCGGCGCCGACTCGCCGGTCAGGGCGGACTCGTCGACGGTGAGCACCTCGCCCCCGACCAGTCGGGCGTCCGCCGGCAGACGTTCGCCCTCGCCGATCAGCAACAGGTCGTCGGGAACGACGTCGCGCGCGGCGACCTGCCGTTCTACGCCGCCGCGAATGACCCGGGCCAGGGGCTGGGCCAGATCGCGCAAGGCGCTCAACGCCCGTTCGCTGCGCGCCTCCTGCAGAACCACCAGTCCCACCGAAGCCAAGGCTCCGACGGTCAGAAAGAGCCCTTCGCCCAGGTCGCCGAGCACCAGGTAAAGGACCGCCGCCCCGACCAGCAGCAGGAACATCGGCTCGCGCAAGGTCTCGCCGAGGATTCCGGCCAGACCGCGCCCCGTCGCGTGCGGCAGTTCATTGGGACCGACGGCGACCAGACGCGCGGCCGCCTCCGCCTCGTCCAGGCCGCGCAACAGTTCGACGGTCATGCAACCATCCTCCTCGAGAGGCTCGGTGAGCGACTCAGTGCGAGAGGAAGAGCGGGACCTTCGGCGCGTGCAACATGTACTCGGTGGCGCCGCCGAGAATGAACTCCTGGAGGCGCGATCGACCATAGGCGCCCATCACCAGGAGGTCGGGAGGGATCTTCGCCAAATAGGCCTCAAGGCTTTCACCAATCGACACGCCCTTCCCATCGACCTCTTCGGCGACGGCGGCGACGCCGTGGGCCTTCAGGTGACGGACGGCCTCGGCGGCGAGGCCGGCGACGGCGGCCGGCTTCTCATTGATCACCGTGAGCACGCGAACCTCGCCGGCGCGCGCGAGGATGGGCAAGGCGTCGGCCAGGGCGCGGGCGGCGCACCGGCTCCCGTCCCAGGCCACCACGACCGAGCCGAGCTTGGCGGCCGGCAAGCCTCCGCGATAGACCAGAACCGGCCGCCCCGAGCCGAAGACGGCGCTGGTCGCCACCTCGGCCTGGCCGTCCAGCGGTCCGCCCAGCGGCACCAGACACAGGTCGCGGGTCCGGGCGCGCGCCGCCACATGGTCGGCCACGGCGTAGTATTCCACGGTCTCGATCAGGGCTTGGCCGAGCACCCCGGCGTCCCGAGCCTGAGCGGTGAAGGCCGCCAGGCTGGCGTGGCCGTTGGCCAGACTCTTGGCCTGCTCGTCGACCGCCATGCTGCTCAGCCCGATCAGGTAGTCGGCGATCCGATTGCTGTGGACAGGAAACCTCACCCCCACCGCCAGGGCCGAAACCCGGCCGCCGATCAGTCGGACAAAGCCGACCGCGCCCTCGATCGCCTCGGGCGGCGTTGCGTCAGGATAGGTGTCGACGTGAAGCAGGATGTCGTTGAGGCTCATCCGTGAAATCCATTTCTTTGGCCGAGCCGATCGTATCGACAAGCCCCATGACCAATACAGCGTCGGGCGGGCGGGCCGTCGTCACCTTGACGCAAGTCAATTCGCGCCGTCGCGACTTCGGCCCCAGGGACGGACGGGCCCTCCATTTCCCGTCATGACGCGGGCGCCAGCAGGGCGCCAAGCCAGGCCGCGCCGGCGACCAGGAACAGACCTGGCGCGACCCGCCAGGCGAAACCACGCTGCCCGCCCGAAAAGGCGAAGACCAGCTTGGTCAGGGTGTTGGTCGAAAGCCCGGCGAGAATAGGTAGCACGGCTTGCTCCGGGGTCATCCGGCCCGACCCGACCAGGGACGCGATCGAGATCGCCGCGGCATGAGTGTCGACCAGGCCCGCCAGGGCCGCCCCGGCGACGGCTCCGGCCGCTCCGAACCGTTCGCGAAGCGCCGCGGAAACGACAAGGATCGCCGCCAGGGTCACGGCGAAGGTCAGGGCCGTCGTAAGGCTGAAGGCCTGGCCCGGATCGGGGTCGTCACGGGCGGGTTGACGCAGCGCCAGGCGCGTGAACGCCGCGCCATAGGCCACCGCCGCCAGGCCCGCGCACAGCAGCGGTCCGGCCATGACCCGCAGGGTCGGCAGGCTGGTGACGGCGATCACGAGCGTCATCTGGACGATGGTGGCGACCGTCGACAGCACCGCGCCCGCCACCGCCGCCGAGAGCGCCGCCGGCGTCGCCGCCGCTCGTCCGGCCATGGCCCCGATCGTCGCCGTGCTCGAAATGAAGCCGGAAGCCAGCCCGGCCAGGGGCAGACCCCACCGGGCGCCGAGCGCGCGCACCGCGACGTGGCCAGCGGCGCCGATGGCCAAGACCAGGACGACGACGACCCAGACCGAGCGGGGGTTGAGGGCCAGGAACGGCCCCATCGCGCGATCGGGCAGCAAGGGCAGGACGATCAGGGTCGCGCCCGCCAGGATCAGGGCGTCGCGAACCTCGTCCGGGGTCAGGACCTGGCTGACGAAATGATGCAGCGGGGTCCGGGCGGCCAACAGGATCGCGACGACGACCCCGACACAGGCGGCGACACCAGGCGAAAGGATCGCCAGCCCGCCCACCAGGACCGACAAGATCAGGGCGATCTCGGTGGTCAACCCGGCGTCCGGCTCGGCGCGGGCCCGCCAATAGCTCAGGGCCGCCAGAACGGCGACCCCGGCCGTGACGACCGCCAGAAGCATCGGCCCGCCGACCGCCAGACTGACCGCTCCGGCCAGGGAGGTGACCGAGAAGGTGCGGATCCCGGCCGCCGAGGACGAGGCTCGCGCCTGCTTGCGACGCTCGCGCTCGGCGCCGATCAGCAGGCCGACTCCAAGAGCGACGGCCAGGTTCAGGATGGGGACATCAGGAATGGGGCTGGCTCCGATGGCGCGTGCTCAAGACTAGGATCGGTTCAGTGCTAGACCTTTCCCGCCGAAACGACAAAGGCCCGGCGGGGGTGTCCCGCCGGGCCTTGTCTCGTGCGGTGCGCCCTGGATCAGAAGAAGCGTTCTCCGATCCGGATCGTGTCGCCCGGCGCCACCTGGGTCGACGGCTCGAGCGCGCCCTTCGCTTCGGTCGTTTCGCCATTGTGCTTGATGTAGACGCTCTTCTTGTCGGCCCGGTAGGTGAAGCCGCCCGCGGTGGCCACCGCGTTCAGAACCGTCAGGCCGGCGGTGTAGGGATAGGTGCCCGGCTTTCCGACCTCGCCCAGGATATAGAACGGGCGGAAGGTCAGGACCTCGGCGCTGACGCGCGGCTCCTTCAGATAGCCGTCGCTCAGCGACTTCTGCACGGCGTCCTGGAACTGGCCGACGGTTAGACCGCCCGCCTTGATCTCGCCGATCAGCGGCAGCGACATCAGCCCGCTGCCGGTGACGAAGAATTCGCCCGACAGGGTGGGCTCGCCGTAGACGGTCACCCGGACTTTGTCGCCGGCGCCGAGCAGGTAGTCCATCGACTGCGCCGCCGGGACGGGCGTGTCGCTGACCAAGGGTTGCTGGGCGCGCGCCACGCCACCCCAGCCGCCGGCGGCGATACAGACGACCAGCGCCAGCATCGAAAAGAGGCGCGAGAGTTTCGAAACAACGATCATCGCGAAGCGTCTCACCTTGAACGTTTAGAACCTGGGGACTTCTCAGGCCTGAAAATCAAAATGCCACATCGCACGTGACCGTGACATGAACAAGATCAAGACTCAGGCCGCGCGCGCTTTACTGAACTGAATGATCTTAGGCTCGCCGCCATCAAGTCTAACGGCGGTCAGGACGCCGGTCGCATAGGCGCCTGTGTCGACATTGATCCGCTGGCGTCCGACGAAAGCCTCCTCGACCGGCGTGTGGCCGTGGACGACGGTAGCCTTCAGCCCGTGCGGGTTGTCGAGGAATTCGTTGCGGATCCACAGCAGGTCGGCGGCGACCTGACGCTCCAGCGGCAGACCCGGGCGCACGCCCGCATGGACGAAGACATAGTCGCCATAGACGACCACCAGTTCCAGTTGGCGCAGGAAGGTCTCGTGGGCCGGTGGGAGGGCGGCGCGGAAGGCCTGACGGGCCTGCTCCCAGACCTCCGGCTCAGCGCGGCCGACCGGGCGCTGCACGCCGTAGGACGTCAAGGTCTCGCCGCCGCCATATTCGATCCAGGAGGGTCCGGCCATCGGATCGTCGAGGAAGTGCAGCAGCGTCTCCTCGTGATTGCCCATCAGGGTGCGGAATTCGAAGCGGCCCTCGGCGGCCTGCGCTTTCAGCAGGATCAGCCGATCGATCACCGCCGAGGACTGAGCGCCGCGGTCGACATAGTCGCCCAGCATGACCAGCACCGGCGGGTCCTCGCGGCCCGTGGCCCGATAGTCTTCGGTCACCGCCCCGATCAGGCCGTCCAGAAGGTCGAGCCGCCCGTGCACGTCCCCCACGGCGTAAACCATTCGACCGCCCGTGGACGACGCGTGGCGCGGCTGGGACTTCGGACGAAAGAGGGACTTGAACATCGGACTCGTCAGGACGGCGACAAACGCCAGGACCAAGAACCCTGATTTTGCCCCAGCCGACGACGTAGTTCAACGGCGCATGCAGCAGTTAATTCGCAATTCATCATGCTCATTTCCTCTCAATTTACTAAGTATATTTCCCGTTCATTGTAGTTAATTTTAGAATTACCACAGTTAAACATTCGGATTATACCATCTAAATTCAGCTCAAATTTGCGCCGCGAATGAATACTGACCTCACGAACACAGCGAGGTCAGCATGTTCAAGGCACGTAACATTGTTCTGGGACTCGTCAGCGCCATCGCCATGATGGCCGGCGCCAGCGCTCAGGCCGGCTCGGCCCCGTTCATGCCGCGCGGCGAAGGCGTCGGCGCTCCGATGGGTTTCGCCGACCTGTGCCGCCGAGACGCCAACGCCTGCGGCGCGCCGGCGAGCCAGCTGGCTTTCTTGGGCGGCGCGGTCGGCCTGATCGCGACCTCTTCGGTGGGCGCGCCCTCGCAACATCATTTCGAGGCCGCCGCGCCGACCGCGTCGACCGACGAGGACGGGGCGAACCTGATCACGGTGGAGATCGTCCGGGCCTGGACGCCCGCCACGGTCGAGGACTTCGTCGCCGCCGGCCAGGCGCGGCCTGCCGCCGCCGCGGTCGTCACGACGCCCGCCGCCGCCGTGAACGCGCCCCAGGGTCTCGCCTGGACCACGCGCACCGACCGCGAACAGATGAAGCTGCTGAATCAAGTCAACCAGCTGGTCAATCGCACGGTCAAGAAAGCTACGGACCAGGATCTCTATGGCGAGCTCGAATACTGGTCTCTGCCGCGACTGGTGAACGGCAAGCTCTACGGCGACTGCGAGGACTATGCGTTGGAGAAGCGCCGTCAGCTGATCGCGGCTGGCGTGCCGGAAACGGCCTTGTCCATGGCCGTCGCCTTCACGGCCCGCGGCGAAAGCCACGCCGTGCTGATGGTCTCGCTAGAAAGCGGCGACTGGGTGCTGGACAATCTGACCCCTTGGGCGACCCCCTGGGGAGACCTGAACTATCGCTGGGTCGAGCGCCAGATCCCCGGCACGGCCCTGTGGACCACGGTCACCTGATCGACCGTCAGGCCTGAATGCGAAAACCCCCGGACCATCAGGTCCGGGGGTTTTCTCGTTGAGCCTCTTCGCACGAACGAAAACGCCCGCTCGACGATGAGCGGGCGTGCGGACCAGCCTTAGGATCGGCCTGGCGTGAATGGAGAGCCTAGAAGATGTGGGAGACGGTCAGCGCCAAGGCGCCCCACAGCCCCGCCGAAATGATCGCGCCCATGCCCAACCCCAGCAGTGGGGGGAGGCGTTTGACGCGAGTCGGCGCGACGGCTTCGACTTGGGCAAACGAGATCTTGGCTTCAATCATCGATCACACTCCTGATGCGATGACTGTAATGCGGCGCAGCTAATCGCCCGTGAATGAACAGAGTCTACGCGCGTTAAGCATATATGTGAGGTCCGTGGATTTTTCCCGGCGACGCTGTACAGCGTTTGCGCTAGCCTGAGGTCGTCGGAACTGGAAACCAGTCGCGACGCGGTGGGGAACTCAGAGGATTGTCTGGTGGACGGGGGAGGCCATATCGAATTTCTCTCGCCAGAATTGCATGGTCCGCTGCCGCGGGTAGCCGTGGATCCCTGCAAGCGCGCGCTGGACGTCGTGGCCTCCGCCTTGTTGTTGCTGCTGTTCGCGCCGCTCCTCCTGCTGGCGGCTCTGTTGGTCAAGCTTGAGTCCCCCGGTCCCGCCCTCTTCCGACAGACCCGTGGCGGCCTCGGCGGCGCGCGCTTCCAGATTCTCAAGCTGCGCACCATGCACTGTCGCGAGGACGGGCCCGAACTGACCCAGGCGCAGCGCGGCGACAACCGGATCACCCGGATCGGCCGCCTCCTGCGCGCCAGCAGCATCGATGAGCTGCCTCAACTGCTGAACGTGCTGCGCGGCGACATGTCCCTGGTCGGTCCCCGCCCCCATGCCGCGGCCCACGACGAATATTACGGCGTGCGCATTCCGGACTACTACGCCCGCTACCAGGCGCGGCCGGGCCTGACCGGCTGGGCTCAGGTCAAGGGCCTGCGCGGCGGCACAGAGACGGTCGAGGCCATGCGTCGCCGGGTCGAGGCCGATATCGAGTACATCCAGACCTGGTCGATCCTGAAGGACGCCCAGATCGTCCTTCTCACCATTCCCAGCCTGCTGATCGCCGAGAACGCCTACTGAGCCTTGGTCTGGGCCCGGGAAAGGCGTTCGGCGACGATCAGGAACGCCAGCGCGAGTCGGCCCGAAGGGCTGCTGATGGTGCTGACCACGCTCCTCAGACGCCACTCGCCGCCAGGCCGGCCAAACTCGATACGCGCCTGATAGACGACCTGATCGCGCACGGCGTCCGACAACTCGGGCCAGTGCTCATAGGCCAGGCGCGTTCGACTCCGGAAGAGGCTGGTCTGCAGCGGAGCGACGGCGAACGAACGGCTGAGCGCGACATTGGCCGCGGCGATGTCGCCCCGCTGGAAATCGACGGCCGCCTTCCGGAGCCACGCGGCGCCGGATCCAGGACGCAGGGCGACTTCGCGACGGCTGAGGCCTTCCAGACGCGCCCGCGCCGTCGACCCCGCCGGGGAGGCAAGACCGGCCTCGATGCTGCTCGCCAGAACCTCCGCCGAAGCCGTCGGCATGGCGGAGAGGTCGCCGCCGAACCGTGACGCCGCCAAGGGAAGGGCGAACAACAGGGCGATCACGAGGGCGACGCCCGCGAAAGCCGTCGTTCCCCAGTCAGCCTTTCGCTCGGCTCGCGCGCGACGCGGCGCCGAGGTCGCGGTCATCGCGCCGAGCCCCACGGCGAAGACCGCCTGCAGAGCCGGCACCTGAACGGCGAAATCAGAGAGGCCATGCAGCAGGACGACCACCGTGGCGGCGATCGTGGCGCGCGCCAGCGCTCCGATCGTGCCCGGCCTGATCGCGTCCTGTCCGACACGCCAGAGCGCGGCGAGCAGCCAGGCCAGCATGACGACGGAGCCGACGATCCCGGCCTCCTCCAGCCATTGGAGGTAGAGGTTGTGCGTGGCGCGCACGTCGAACAGGACGTTCAGGTTCCCGGTGGTGGTGATCAGCTGATTGACGACCGGAAAAGACCCGAGACCGAACCCGAACCAGGGCGAAGACTGAAAGGCTTGCCAGTGAGCGTCGAAGATCGCCTTTCGAACGGCGACGTCGCCGTCGAGATGCTCAAGCCGCGCGGCCGTCAGATCGGCGCTGCGCATGGCCACGCCAATGACGATCAGCAGGGCCGCCGCGCCGCCAACGATCGCGATGGCGCGAACCCGTCGCCCCTGGGCCAGCACTTGCCATGTCAACAGCACCGCCAGACCGACCACGGTGGCGAAGATTCCGCCCCGCGAGGCTGTCAGCGCCAGGGCGACGGCGAAGACCGCCGCGGCGGCCAGGCTCAGGCTGGCGTTCAGGTCCATCCGGTCGAGGCGGAGGGCGGCGCCCGCGCGCTGGATGGCCTGGGAGAAGAACATCACGGCGAAGACAACGCCTACGCCCATCAAGGTGGCGACGGAGTTGGGGCTGAACAGGGTCGCCGTCAGACGTCGCCCGGCGCGCAGGCCGACATGGTCGATGATCGCTATCGCCGCGAAGGCCGCGAGCCCGAGCAGCAGCCACCAGACCAATGTCCTGCGCCGGGTCTCCGACGCGCCGACAATGCGGGCGGCCAGGAACAGGCAGGCCAGGTTCACGAGGCTCACGAGATTGAGCATGAGGGCGGAGCGGTCGACGGTGATCGCACCGCCATTCCGGTCCAGATAGCTCCAGACGGGGTGCGCGCCGCCGGGCCCGAACGGCGTCAGGGACCAGGCCGTGACGACCAGCAAGCCGATGAACAAGAGACCGGGCCAGGGCGCGGTCAGAACGCTGGGGACCTTTCGCGCCCAACCGCAGGTTCGCAGCAGGATCAGGAGAAAGGCGGCCTGGAGCACGCCGAAGACAGCGGCCATCGCCACGTCACTGGCCCCGAATGCGATGATCTCGGCCAGGACCAGAACGACGAGGGCGCCGATCGCGACGCCCTCGGAGGTCTGCAATTTTCGCGTCCTGGCCGCCCCGGGCGAGGACGCTCCCCCGCCCGTGCGTGTCCTAGTCCGCATAGTACTTTCGATAGTTCGCGTAATAATAATAGGAGTCGCCGTAGCCGTAGCGAGACTGGGCCTTGAGATCCATCTGGGTCAGGGCCACGCCGGCGATGAAGGCGCGCGTGCCCTGCAGCAGGGCCAGGGCCGACTGCACGGCCTTTACCGGCGTCTTCTTCCAACGGACCAGCATCACCACCGCGTCGGCGTGCGGCGCCAGGATGCGGGTGTCGGCGATGGCCAGCAACGGCGCGGTGTCCAGCAGCACGATCTCGTAGCGATCGCGCAGGTCCTGCAGCAGCTTGTGCATGGCCGACGAACCGAGCACGTCGCGCGGCGTGTAGGCCGACTTGGCCAGCGGCAGGATGTGCGCGCCGCTCTCATCCGTGATCACGGCTTGATCCAGGGTGGCGACGCCGTTGAGGACCTCCAGCAGACCGATCGAGGCCGGCTCCTTGAGGAACTGGCTGATCGCGCTCTGGCGCAGGTCGCAGTCGACCACCACCACCTTGGCTCCCGAGGTCGCCAGGGTGCGGGCCAGACAGAAGGTCGTCGTGGTCTTGCCTTCGCCCGGCAGGGACGAGGTGACCGCGATGACCTTCACGGGCTCGCCCACCTTCGAAAACAGGATCGAGGCGCGCAGCTTGCGCAGGCTTTCGGCGAAGCTGGAGAGCGGCTTGGCCAGAAGATAGTTGGCCGGCGTCATGCCCTTCAGAATCTTGGCGTCGTCGACCGTGGTGCCCAGGGTCGGGACGGCGCCGAGATAAGGCAGGCCCAGACGGCGCTCGACCTCGTCCTCGGTGAACAGGCCCGCCATCAGGATCTCGGCCAGGACGATCGCGGCCACGCCCGCGCCCAAGGCCAGAACCAGGCCGAGCGCCAGGTTCAGCGATGGTTTCGGATAGCTGGGGCCGGTCGGAATCTTGGCCGGCGACACCACCCGGGCGTCGGCCTGCTCGATGCCATCCGAGGCCGTGGTCTGCTTGAAGCGGGCCAGCAGGCTCTCGTACAGGGTCTTGACCGACTGCGCCTTGCGCTCCAGCTCGGCCAGGCCGATGCTGGCGCGGTTGTTGCCCGCCAGCGTCCCCCTCGAGGCGGACACGCTGGACGCCACCGAACCGGTCCGCTGACGTGCGACCTGGGCCTGGGCTTCCAGATTGGAAATGATCCGGCGGATTTCGGCCTGGATCTGGCCGTCGATGTCGGCCAGCTCGCGCTTGGCCTTCAGCAGGTCCGGGTGACGATCTCCATAGCGTCCGCCGAGATCCGCCACCTGGGCGCTTTTCTCGGCCCGCTGCTTGCGCAGCTGCTGCACGACCGGCGAGTTCAGGGATTCACCGACATCCTCGCCCGTGCTGCCGCGCGCCAGCTGCTGGCGCGCGATGTTCAGACGCGCATCGGTCTCGGCCTGCGCGGCGCGGCTCAGGGCCAGTTGCTGGTTCAGGCCGGAGATTTCCTGCTCGGTGAGAGTCGCGCCTTCGGCGCTGAGCAGGTTGTTGGCGATCTTGTACTGCTGAACCGCCGCGTCCGCCTGCTGGACCTGGTCGCGCAGCTCGCCGACACGGGTGTCCAGCCATTCATTGGCCTTCTGGGTCGCGTCGAACTTCGCCTCGAGCTGTTCGGTCAGATAGAGGTTGGCGAAAGCGTTGGCCAGTTCGGCCGCGCGCTTCGGATCGGTGTGGGTATAGTCGATCGCGATGAGATAGGTCAGGCCCGCGCGGCGAACCTTCAGCCCCCCCAGCACATTGTCGACGATACGTTCGCGTCGGCGCTGCAGCTCGATCGGATCCGTCGGCGTGGCCGTCGTGGGCGACGCCGCCTTCTTCAACGAGGAGAACCAGGCCTTCGCCCCCTTGGCCTGCGCGAGGTAGGGATTGAAGTAGGGGTCTTCCTCGAGCTTCAGATCCTTGACGACGCGCCCCGCCAGGGAGCGCGACTTCAGCACCTCGACCTCGGTGTCGACGACGGACGAATCCGCCGGCAGGCCCGAGAGCACCGCGCTCATATCGGTGACCTGTTCCCTGCGGACATCCAGCATCACCTGCGCGGTCGCGGTGTAGCGCGGCGTCTGTTGCAGGGTGAACAACACCACCGCCGCGAACACCACCACCGCCACCGCCGCGAAGAGTCGGAAGCGTCGCCTGAACGTCGCGATCACGATGTTCAGGTCAAAAGACAACGCTCCGGTGTCATTCACCGGAGCGTTCGAAGTTTCAAAACCGGAGCCGTCCATGGATACTCTCAGTAATCGGCAAACCTTGCCGTTTTGTGGTCGTCGCTAGAACTGCAGCGCCACGGACGCAATCAGCTTGTTGTCCTTGAACGACGAAGCCTTGGCCAAGCCGCTCGAGTCCTGCTTCAGGTAGTTGTACGTCAGGAACAGGCCCACGCGACGGTTCAGCAGGTAGGTGGCCGTCGCCGAGAAGTTGTCGCGCTTGTCGCTGCGATCCACGCCCTTGTAGTTGTCCTTGCCGTGCGTGTAGGCGCCGGACAGCAGCACGTTACGCATCAGCTCGTGGTCGATCGACGCGCCGATGTTGTTGGAAATGAAGCCGCCCGAACCCGTCGCGGTCGATTCCTCGATCGTGCGCGAGCCGTTCAGGCCGACGGTCGTCAGCTGGGTCGGGAACCACTCCAGGCGCCCCGCGGCGCTGAACCCGCTGATGCTCTTGTAGAGGGCGCTGTTGTCGTAGGACTGCTTCATGTAACCGACCTGAACGTCGCCACGCACCAGATCAGACGCTTCGAAGTTGGCGCCGACACCCACGACATAGCCGTCCGACGAACGATCGGTCAGACCGCCAAGGTCATAGTCCTTCTTGTTGCCCGTGGCCGTCGCATAGACCGCCGTGTCCGGACTGACCGCGTATTCGGCCTTCGCGCCGTAGTTCAGTTCGTTGCGGTCACGCGTGTTCTGATTAAACGCCGCGCCCTGGTCCTTGAAGTTGAAATCCTTGTCGTCAAGGCGGCCGGTCAGGCGCAGACGATTGAATTCCTTCACCGCGGTCAGGTTCGTGGTGGTGAGGTTGTACTCGACGGGCTTGGGCGTCGCGCCGGCGGGCGTACCGGCCGTGATCGCCGAGCGCGGCTCGATCAGGCGCTGATACTGAGCCGAGCCGGAGATGTTCGAGCCCCGCACCACATCAATGCGACCGTTGGCCGCGAGCGTATATTCTTCGGCGTTTTCGGTCTTTTCGTCGCCATAGCGTATGACGTTGCCGCCCGCGAAGAAGCCGAGCGCGTTGCGCGACCAGTTCGACCGGACGGCCACTTCCGGCTTCACGCGCCAGATGTTGTCGTCGATCTTGCCCGCCGCCACGGCGTAGATGTTGTCGTTGTGCTCAAGGTCGACGGTCACGCGCGGATAGACGGTGAAACCGCCAGCCCTCTGGCCGGTCGCCTCATAGTCCGGTCGCGGGCGCTGACGAACGGAGACGTTCTTGTCACGCTTGAAGTTTGAACCGAGATCCTGCGCCTGAACAGCTTGTGGCGCGGTCAACGCGATGCAGGCCGCAATGGCCGAGCACGTCAGAAGTCGCATAGCTTAATCCCCACCAAGGGTCGGTCGCCGCGCGTCGTGGCGCGCCAATCCGCCCGAATTTAAATCTTAGCCGCAGTAGGTCGCGATCACGCCCGCGCAGGGGTCGAACGCCGCCGGGGCCACCGCCGTCTGTCCGGCCGCACCGGGAGGATTCGCCGTCGGCGGGTTGACGAGGCTGGGCGCATCACCGCCCTGCGTCGTAGCGGCCGTGATGACGTTATTGACCTGCGTGACAACGGCCGTCGCGACCGCCGCCGGGACGGCGCCCGCGGCAACGGCGCTGTTGAGGGCGGCGCTAACGGCAGCCGCCGACGCCCCCTTGCTGATCGCATCCTGCATCACGGCGGTGGTCGCCGCCTGAAGGATATTGGACTGCTTCGCCTTGGCCGCGTCGACCTTATCCTGAGCAGCCTTTTTCTCGGTGGCGGGCGCGGTGGCCGGAAGCGCGTTTAGCGCGGCCTGAGCGGCTGCGCCTTCATTCTGGGCGGCCACGAATTCCGGGGACTTGGTCGCGTCCGTTATGGCCTGGGTGACCTGCGCGGCAATCTGCGCCTGGGTCGGCGCGGCGGCGTTCGCGACAGACAGGATGGTCGTCGGGCCCATGGAAAGCGGGGCAATCGCCATGATGGCGCCCAGGGTCAAGGCGCGTATGCGGTTAGAAGCCATGATTGCTCCCTCCAATTGAACGGCGTCCCTTTAGGACAACGTGAATAAATGCTCTAGCCCAGATAACGCGGTCTCGTCTTTTCCTAGCGACACCGTTCCCCGAAGAACACACTCAAGGCGCAATCTATGGGGAAAGATAACTTGGTCGACGGGTTACACTTAGAAGTATGACGCGGTACCGCCGCCCAGCAGACGCACAGATAATATGCCGGTCGCATGGCTAGGCTTAGACTAACCATGTGGGACCGAGAATGGCAATGCTGCACTGCGAGAATCTGCGGCCGGCGCCGAGAATCTGATCGCTTTCGCGTCCGGGGCGATTAATTTGTCCGAATATTCCGCAATGGATCTGGTTGAGATTAGGCCGCCGCGACAGTCACGCCCGGAATTTGTCGCCGCTGCACAAGACATCCGTACCAGCCGAGACCGGCATAGGTCTCGTAGCCCGGCGTCAAAGCATAGCCGACCGTGATGTCGCCGTCGGCGTAGCTGCCCATCGCACCGCTGGACACATCCAGCGGAAACACCTCGGTCAGGACGCCCTGGTTGTCGGAAGAGGCCAAGACGCGACCTTTCTGGTCCAGCAGCATGACGCGCGAACGCTCGCGCTCCTCCGGTGTCAGGCGAACGCCATCCACCACGGCCTGGGCCTGAGGCCGCCAGTCGAAATGGACGCCCAGCACGCCCAGGATCTTGCCCTTGGCCTGGCCGCCCTCGCGAATGGCCGTGGCGTAGGTGGCCACGGGCGCGTCGCCGAGGGTGCGAGCCTTCTCGATGTCACAGGCCACGAAGTCGTCGCCGGTCGCGGTGCGCATGCCGTCGCGGAACCACTTGGCGTCGGCGACGGACTGGCCGACCACGCCGGGATACTTGCCCGGCCGGCCATTGGCGACCACCCGCCCCTTGGTGTCGCAGATCCACAGGTCGAGATAGACGGTGTAGGCGTCGAGAATCACGCCGAGGCGCTCACTGGCGTGGCGGCTGGCGGCGGGATCGGCGTCAGCCAGGCAGGCGACCACCGCCGAGTCCGTGGCCCACCAGCGGACGTCGCAAGTCCGCTCATAGAGATTGCGGTCGACGATCTCGATGGCGTTCAAAGCCAGATCGGCCAGGCGCTGGCCGCGCATGTGACCCAGGATCGCCCCGCCGATCGCCGAGAGCTCGTCGAGGTCGGCCCGCACCTGACTTTCCAAGGCGGCGGCCACGGCGTCGATCTCGGTGGAGATCTTCTTGAATTCCTCGGCGACGATGGCGAAGCCCTTGCCGGCCTCGCCGGCGCGCGCCGCCACGATCAAGGCGTTGATCGACAACATCTTGGCCGCGCGGTTGACCCGGGCGATCTCACCGATCTTGGCGCCCGCCACGCTGGACAGACGCTCCGACAAATCCAGTATCCGTTCAGGACGAAGACTGACGTCTTGTTCCATCACAGGTAAGCCCCCACGCAAAACTTCCGTCTAATCGACTCACTTTACGCAAAATGACGCCCTCGTCATCGCCGCGCGATGACACCGTTGGCCACACTCAAACAGAGACGGACTTCGTTAACGAGAAAACGCCGGATCGCCTTCGATTTGGGCGCCCGGCGCTTATAAAGACATCGCTCCTGGGCCGACTCATTCGAGCGGAGAACCAGCGCCGCTGATAATCCTCAGCTTTTCCATCCGCCAGTTCAAATCCGTTGAGACGCCTGGGCTCGGTCAGAATGAGGCTCGACATTCCCGACTGGCTGTTCACCCTGCCCGAGGCGGAATACCTGCGCCGCTGCGCGCCCGATCACATCGCCGCCGGCGTGACCACCACCGACGACGGCCGCCGGATCACAAAGCCGCCCCTGCCGGACCGAAGGACAGCCAGCGTCCCATCAACGGCTGCTGTTCAACGCCCGGCTTGGCATAGTCGCAGACGCCTTCGGGGAAGATCTCGCGCAGCTGCGCCAGCTCCTCGGGCTTTAGCGGCTTGAGGTAGTCGGCCGGATCCAGTGGCTTCAGCTGGCACTTGAGCACGTCGTTGGCCAGGGGCGCGCCAGCGACGATGTAGGGGTTGGCGTGCGGCGGATAGAGCCGGTTGCAGGCGGTGTCCTGTCCCCAGATCTGGCGCTCGGCGATCTTGCCGCCGTCCTTGTCGAAGCAGGCGTCGACCAGCGCGAGCGGCTTGGCGGCGACCACACGCTGGCGCGGCGTCAGTCCTGGCGGCGCGGCGCGCAACGCCCGCAGCCAGGCGTCCATCTGGTCGAGGGCTTCCAGCAGCACCGGATTGTTCAGACTGAACAGGCCCCTCCTGGAACTGTCGGTCAGCAACACCTGATTGTCGGCGTCGCCGTTGACGCGGATCAGGCGCTCGCGGAACGAAAACGAGTGAAAGCGCTGGTGGGGATCACCGTTGTCGAAGTCAGCGTAGGCGCGGTAGTCGATGATCGGGACCGAGGCGAGACCGCCGCCGCCCGACAGGAACCGACCGCTGCGATAGCCCAGGGCGATCGCCGCCAGGTCGCCGCGCGTTCTCTCCGGGGTGAACTTCGCATCGATGTCGACTCCGCCGATGTTGCGGTTCAGGTCCACGAACTGCGCCGCATTGATCGCGCCGGCATTGAAGGCGGTCAGGCCATATTGAACCCCGACATTGTCCAGTGGTCGACGCGCGAAGCCCGTCGCGGGATCGACGCCGAAGCCGGCGCGGCCGTGGTCGTAGATCGAACAGCGCGCACCGCGCGGATTGTCCTTGGGATCGTACAGCAGATCCTTGGATACGGCCTTGGGGCAGACGTCGGTCGGGTCGATGCGATCGCCACGATCGCCCTGCTTTTCCAGCGAGGTATAGTTGGGCAGGCCCGAGGCGGCGACGATCTGATCCTGGGTCCAATCGGTCTTCGCCCCCGCCTTATAGTAGCGATAGACCAGCTTGGCGCCGAACGAGTGGACGCTGACCGCCGCGTGACCGACGTCGGGAAAGCTGCAGCCCACGACGATGCCGTCCAGCAGGCCCGGATAGTTGTCGGCGATCTGCTCGGCCTGGTAGGAGCCGCCCGAGCAGCCCCAGCCGATCGTGCGCTCGGGTAGGCCTAAATGCTCGATGAAGCGCTCCTTGACCATCATCATGGTCTCGGACGCCAGCAAGTCGTTGCAGTTGTTGCCGAAGACGTTGAGCGTCGAGGAGGCCACCGCATAGCCGCGCGCCAGCATCTGGTGCTCCAGCACCCCGCCGGTCGTCTTGCCCTGCACGTACATGCCGCCCGGACAGCCGCCGCCGAAGGTGTAGACCAGGCCTCGGTTCCAGATCCGCGGCGGCCGCGTGGGCGACAGCGCCGGTCCGCGCGGGTCGTGCAGCACCGCGATCTGGTAGATCGAGCGGTTCACGACCCCGGTCTCGACCCGCACGATATAGGGATGACGTCCGCCGGCCGCGTCGATGATCTCGTCGAGGTCGCCGGGCAGGCCGTCGGTCGGCAAGGCTTTGAAGTCGCCATCCTTCTGGCGATAAACATAGTCCACCCGGGTCGGGACATCGCAATCGGCGCTCAGCGCTGGACCCAGCTTCTCGCCCGTTCCCGCGAGGATGAACTCCTCGGTCTGGCAGATGAACGGCGTCTCGTGCGGGCCCGAGATCACCGGTCCCTGGGCCGGCCAGTTGGTCAGGGTCAGTCGCGCCGGGGTCGCGCCGGGGCGGCTGACCTCGAGGATGTTGTCGCCCAGAACCAGGCCCGAGACGACTCCGACCAGCGCCCCGCCCGATCCACGCTGGAAGGCCGCGTCGACCGGGCGGCCGTTCAGCGTCGCGCGGACGCCGGCGGGAGCGCTGACCTCAACCAGGGCGTCGCCGCCCGTGACGAGGTCGTTGTGAGAGGAGAGCACGCGAATACGGGCCGCGTCGCCGGTCTGGACATGCTCACCCGAGACATAGGGCTGAGCGCTGGCGCCCGCTCCCCAGGCCAGAACCAGTCCCAGCATCATGCGCCAGAACATCGACCGCGGAATCCGCATGGTGCGCCCTCCCCCACTCCTCGCCCTAGCGACGCAGCCGCAGGCCGACCTTGAACATCGGTCCGATCACGTCGTACTGCGGCGAGGCGTTCAGGCCATAACCCCAGCCGAAACCCTTGGGCGGCTTGACGTTGAAGACGTTGTCGGCGTTGGCGAACACCTCGGCCTCCCCGCCCAGACCCTGGAACGTGTAGTTGACGTTCAGGTTGGTGTAGAGGCGCGCGGCCACGTGGTTGTCGTCGATCTCGTTGGGCGCCTTGAAGTCGTTGCTGACCACGCCGCTGGACAGGTAGCGATTGACCACCGTCACCCGCAGCGGACCGTTCTTGTAGAAGGCGCTGGATTGCACCGTCCAGTGCGGCTGGCGGTCGCCCAGCGAGCCGGCCAGGTCCAGGGCGGTGACGCCGTCATTGGTCTCGAACTTGCCGACATAGTTGGCCAGCATCCGCAGACCGACCTCGCCGTCCCAGCCGGAGACCAGGTTCGACACCGGCATGCGATAGGACGCCTCGATGTCCAGGCCGCTGGTCTCGAAGCCCGCCAGGTTCAGGTTGGTCGAGCGGATCTCGATGATGTCGCCGCCCAGGCGGGTGATCTGGCCGCACAGCTCCGCGTTGCCGTTGAAGCAGCGATCGACGATCTGTTGCACCGCCAGGGTCGAGATCGAGTCGCGAATCTTGATCTGGTAGTAGTCGACCGAGGCCGAGAAGCCGGAGAAGAAGCGCGGCTGGAAGACGACGCCGCCGGAGACGGTGTCGGCGATCTCCGGCGTCAGGGCGGCGTTGCCGCCGCCGATCTGCTGCAGGTTGACGGTCACCGAACCCGGCTTGAACCGGTCGATGACGTTGGCGCGAGCCTGGGTCGCGCCGGTGTACAGTTCCTGCAGGCTGGGCGCGCGGATGTCGCGCGATCGGGTGAAGCGCAGGCGAATGTCCTCGATCGGCGTCCAGGTGACGCCGGCCTTCCAGGTCTCGACGCGGCCCGAGGTGGAATAGTCGGTCACCCGGCCGGCCAGGTTGGCGTCGGCCTGGCCCAGGCCCTCGCTCTTGAGCAGCGGCACCACGAGTTCGCCGAAGGCTTCCTTGACGTTGTACGAGCCGCCATAAGGCTTGGGATTGCCGATGCCGAACGCGCTTTCCAGCGACAGCGGGTCGGAGACGGCCTTGATCTCCTCGCGGCGATACGAGGCGCCGGTCGCGAACGACACCGGTCCGGCCCAGGTCGAGAACAGGTCGCCTTGCAGCGAGCCTTCGATGACGTGCTGGGTGTAGCGCTGGCGGGTGAACTGTTCGCCCAGCACGTAGTCGATCGCCGCCTGCGAGGCCGCGCCCTGGCCGAAGATGTTCAATGGCGCGCAGCCGTTGTTCGGATTGGTCAGGGTCGAGCGGCAGACTATCGTGCCCGGCGCGATGCCGGCGGCGTTGCCGGGCGGCGCGACCACCGCATCTACCGCCAGGTTGACGTTGCCCTGGGCGGTGACGCCGCCACGCGAGGTGATCAGGTTATCGTCGACCGTGCCGAAATAGGTGTTCTGGCCGAACTGGTAGTAGGCGTTCCACTTCCAGCCGCCGCCCAGCGCGCCGTCCAAGCCGGTGACGAAGCGGTAGGTGGTGTTGGTGTTCTTGATCCGCGAATTGCCGGTCCAGTCGTCGTTCATCCGGCCGATGTTCAGGAGGGCGGGCCCAGCCGGATTGCCGCCGCCGGCCCCCGACATCTGGGCCTTGATGCTGGCCGGCAGGAAGGCGTTGTCGGCGCTGACCGACAACCAGGTCGTGGCGCTGGTGCCGAAGCGGTAGGGCGGCACCGAATAGGACGGACCGACATTGCTCTTGGTGTACATGCCCTCGACGAAGGCGCTGAAATTGTCGGTCAGCTCGTAGTCGGCGTGGCTGAACAGGCTGATCCGGTCCGACGGGTTCACCGCTTTGATATTGTCGTAGATCTGGGTGTAGTCGCCGTAGGGATCGGTCCCCGGGGCCAACATGTTACCGGTCGGATTGACGTAGGTCCCATAGATGAAGCGGTGGGTGGAGCCGCCCGGACCGAAGGCCGTGCCGGCCAGCGAGCAGTTCGGGATATTGGCGCCGGTCGCGGTGCGGCAACCGTTCACGAGGCCGCCCGTCGACATATAGGCGGCCACGATATTGCCCGCGACCTTGACGCGGCGCGGCTGGCCGTTGGTCGCCGTATAGGCGGGATTGTTGATCACGCCGGGCCGCGCCGCCAGCCAGTCGCGGTCCATCAGGTTCTGCGGCCCGCCGACGAAATATTCCGCCGAGGCGATGATATGGCCGCGCGTGTCGGCGAACGAGCGGCCGACGGCGGCCGAGATCGTGCCTTCGCCGTTGTCGCCGTGGCTGGAAACGCCCGTGGAGATCTCGGCCTTGAAGCCGTCGAACTTGGTGTCGAGCACGAAGTTGACCACGCCGGAGACAGCGTCAGACCCCCAGGCGGCCGAGGCGCCGCCGGTCACCACGTCGATGCGCGAGACAAGGGCGCTGGGCAGGATGTTGACGTCGACGACGCCGTTGCCGGTCGAGGGCACGACGCGGCGGCGGTCCAGCATGACCAGGTTGCGATTGGCGCCCAGGCCGCGCATGTCCAGGCTGCCCTGACCGCCATTGGCCGAGCCGTTGCTGCCGCTGCGCGCGCCGCCCTGATTACGGAAGACCGGCAGGTTGCGGGAAACGTCGACCAGGCGCGTGACGGCCTGCTCCTTGAGCTGCTCGCCGCCGACGACAGTCACGGGAGTCGGCGCCTCGAAGCCGTCGCGAACGACGCGCGAGCTGGTGACGACGATGGTCTCGACCGAGGTCTCGCTGTCCGCGGCCTGAGTGACGGCTTGCGCTTGGGCGTTGGCCGCCGTGGCCATGGCCAGGCAGAGCATGGACGCACTGGTCCACAGAGTGTGTTGACGCATGTTTCGGCTCCCTTTTCCCCGGAGCTCTTGGCCGCCGCTTTCGCGGGTCGGTGAGCTCTTCATAGGGTTTGTTCTAGTGTGTGAACCTGACAGCAGCCTTGCGGCCCAAGCTCAGGCGACGAGAGGTCAGGCGATGAACGGAAAGGCTCCCACGAGGCCGCCAGCGATCAGCAGCACCAGCGAGGTGGCCACGGCCCAGCGGACCGTGAATTTCTGGTGCTCGCCGAATTCCACGCCCGCCAGGTTGACCAGCAGGTAGGTGGACGGGACGAGCGGGCTGAGCAGATGCAGCGGCTGGCCCACCAGCGAGGCGCTGGCGATAGCCTGGCGGCTGACCCCATAGTGCGAAGCCGTCTCGGCCAGGATGGGCAGCATCCCGAAATAGAAGGCGTCGTTGGAGATGAAGAAGGTCATCGGCAGGCTGATCAGGCCGGTGATCGGCGCCATGTAGGGTCCGAACGCGGGCGGGATGATCGCCACCAGCCCCTTGGACATGGACTCGACCATGCCCGTGCCGTTGAGGATGCCGGTGAAGATGCCGGCCGCGAAGATCAGCGATACAACCGCCAGGATGTTGGCCGAATGCGCCGCCACCCGCGCCTTCTGGGCGTCCAGATTGGGATAGTTGACCACGGCGGCGATGCAGAAGGCCACCATGAACAGCACCGGCAGCGGCAGCAGACCGATAATCAGCACGACCATCAGGGCCCCGGTCAGAGCGGCGTTGAACCATAGCAGCTTGGGCCGGCGCGCCTCGGGATCGGACGAGACCGTGAACGCCCCGCCCGCGACATCGACAATCTCGGCGACGCCGGCGTCACCCACGACGGTCTGTTCGAACTGCGGCGTGTCCTCGCCCAGCACCAGGCGGCCCAGCCGCCTACGCTCGAAGCGTCCATAGACGAAGGCCAGCCCCAGCAGCCAGACGAACGCGATGACCATGGCCGGCACCAGGGGCAGGAAGACGTCGGCGGCTTCCAGTTGCAGCGCACTGGCGGCGCGGGCGGTCGGCCCGCCCCAGGGCGTCAGGTTCATCACGCCGCTCGACAGCATGATCAGGCAGGCCATGATCAGCGGATTGAGGCCCAGGCGCTTGTAGAGCGGCAACAGCGCGGCGGCGGTGATCATGTAGGTGGTCGAACCGTCGCCATCCAGCGAGACGAAGGTAGCCAGCACCACCGTGCCCATGACGATCCGCACCGGGTCGCCGTGGACCATCCGCAGCAGCGCCCGAACCAGCGGGTCGAACAGGCCCGCATCGATCATCACGCCGAAATAGAGGATCGCGAACATCAGCATCACGCCGGTCGGCGCGATGCTCTTGATGCCCGACAGCATCATCGGCCCCAGGCCGGCGCCGAAGCCCGCCAGCAAGCCGAAGACGATGGGAATGAAGATCAGCGCCACCAGCGGCGTCAAGCGCCGCGTCATGATCAGCACCATGAACGTGGCGACCATCGCGAAGCCGAAGAGAGAAAGCATCAAAGCCGTCGGCGCCAAACCTCGCCCCTACCCTAAGAATCGCCCTGGGCTTCGGCGGCGCCGGCCAGGGCTGTTTGAGGGCACTGTAGGGCGGTTGGCTTGCGGGAACCTGTCGTCATCAAATCGACTGACGACGACGTCGCGCTGGCCCTACTATCGCGTCAGGGGGCGACAGAATCCCCCTGGGGGAGACAGCGCGGCCGTGGCCTTGTCGAACGTCATCGGCCTTCGCCTGTTCAGGCCGGAGGCCCGCCAGTCGGTCTTCGATCGTCTTCGCGTGATGCTGGCCGGCGTGTTTCTGATCGGCGGAGCCCTGGCGCTGGTCGCCGCCTTCCTGTTCTCCCGCACCGCCGCCAACGAGGCCTATGACCGCCTGCTGATCAGCGCGGCCCTGCAGATGGCCGAGACGGTGGCCGTCGGCGAAACCGGCGTCACCGCCAACCCGCCCGATGCGGCCTTCGAGACCCTGGCTCAGGCCAAGAACGACCGGGTGTTCTACGTCGTGCGCGATCCGCGCGGCCGGGTCATCACCGGTACGCCGAACCTGCCTGGGCTGGCGACCTCGTCGGAACTGAATCGCCCGCGGATCGGCGACGACGAGGTTGGCGGCGCGCCGGTGCGGACAGCGACCGTGGGGCGCTACGTGACCACGCCCGCCGGCGGCGGCTGGGCCAGCGTCGTCGTCGCTCAGACCCACCTGGCGCGGAACACCTTGGTCTGGTCGCTGATGCTGAAGATCGCGGCCCTGGTCATCTTCGTCAGCGCCCTGGGTTTCTTCGCCGCCCTGGCCGCCGCGCGGCGCGCGCTGCTCCCCCTGTCACGCATCGAACAGGCCCTAGCGGCGCGGGAAGCCAACGACGTGACGCCGCTGGAGGTGGAAAGTCCGCGCGAGACCCAGGCCCTGGTCGACGCCATCAATCTGGTCATGGCCCGGTTCGACGATCGGATGTCGCGTCTGCAGACCTTCGTCGGCATCGCCGCCCACCAACTGCGAACGCCGATCGCCGCCTTGATGGCCCAGGTCGAGCTGCTGGACAGCGATCGCGCGGCCGCCGCTCGCCACGCCAGGATCGAGCGGCTTCGCGAGCGCCTGATCGAACTGGGACGCCTGACCAACCAGCTCCTGGGCCACGCCATGGTCATCTACCGGGCGGGCACCATCACGCCAGCGGTCGTCGACCTGTCGGACATCGCCCGCAGGGCGTTGAACGACGGCGTTCCCCGCGCCTTGGACCGCAATCTCACCCTGGCCTTCGACGCGCCGGATCCGGTCATGATCCTGGGCGACGAGGTCACCCTGCGCGAAGGCCTGACCAACCTCGTCAACAACGCCGCCCTGCATGGCGCCCGCGCGCGACTGGAAGTCGGCGTCACCCACGAGAACGGCGAGGCCGTGGTCTGGATCTTCGACGACGGTCCCGGCATCGGGCCGGACGACTGGGCCGCGGCGCTCAAGCCCTTCACCAGTCCGCGCGGCGCGCGCGCCGGCGCCGGCCTTGGCTTGGCCATCGCCCAGGAGATCGCCGTCGCGCACGGCGGCCAGCTCGAACCCCGGCGCAGCCCGGACGGCTTCGAGATCCGCATGCGCCTGCCCGCCGTGGAGGCCCCATGAAGCGCGCCCTGCCCTGGCTGTTCGGCCTTGTCGTGCTGGTCATCGGCTGCGTCCTGGTCTGGCGCCGTCCCGAACCGCTGCAGCCGCCCTATCCGCGCCCCAGCGTCGGGGCGCAGACGCTGTTTCCGGCCCGCGATCTCCGCGCACGGTTGCTGACGATCGAGGGCGCGACGGACGTCAGCTTCATGCGCCCGTTCATCGTCGCCTTCCAGGCCACCCACCCGGACGTCTCGATCCAGTATGTCGACATGCTGAGCAGCGAGCTGCTGACCCGGGCCCAGAAGGGTTGCGATCGCGTCCAGGCCCAGCCCGACCTCTATGTCACCATCGCCACCGATCACTTGGTGGCGCTGGCCAATCACGGTTGCGGACGCCCCGCGCCCAAGGCCGTGGCCGCCCTGGCCCCGGCCGCCGCGCAATGGCGGCGCGAAGTGATCGCCTTCAGCCTGGAGCCGGCCGTCTTCGTCTACGACAGCCGCGCCTTCCCCAAGGGCGAGCCGCCGTTGAGCCACTTGGCGCTGGTCGAGTCGCTGCGCGCCGATCCCCGGGCGTGGCGCGGCCGCATCGGCACCTACGATATCGAACAGTCCGGCCCCGGCTACAACTACGCCAGCTTCGACGCCCGCCAGGCGGCGATCTACGGCCGGCTGATCGAGAGCTTCGGCCGCAGCCTGGTGCGGACCTATTGCTGCTCAAACGAGATGGTCGACGCCGTCGGTCGCGGCGAGATCCGCATGGCCTATAATGTCCAGCTCTCCTACGCCTATGCCGGCCAGCGACGCTACGGCCATGTCGGCGTGGTTCTGCCGTCCGACTACCAGGCCATCCAGACCCGCTCGGTGATGATGAGCCGTGACGCCCGCAACCCCGGCGACGCCACGGCCTTCGTCCAGTTGCTGGTCTCGCCGCGCGGTCAGCTCATCGCCCGCGAGCAGGTCCAGCCGCCGCGAGGCGCGATCACCCGTGGCGCGCTGTCCGAAGCCGAGCGCGCCAGCCAGGAAGTGGTCGGCTCTTCGCTGCTGTCGCTGCGCGATCCGGCCAAGCGCGGCGCCTTCATCCGCGAATGGCGCCGCGCGCTCTATCCGCCGCCTGAGGCGCGGACGCCCTAGCTGGCGGAGACGATCTGATAGCCAAGGCCGCGATGGGTGCGGATCTCGGCAAGGGAGCCGGCAAGCTTGGGCCGCAGTCGGGTGATGATGACCTCGACCGCGTTCTCGGACGGCTCGGCGGCGTAGTCGAAGATCTGGTCCAGGATCTGGGCCTTGCTGAGGATCTTGGCCTGGTTGGCCAGCAGCACCTCCAGCACCGACAGCTCCCGGCGTGTCAGGTTGATCGGCGCGCCCTTCACGGCCGCGATGCGGGCGGCGCGGTCCAGGCTGACGTTCTGGCAGGCCAGCACGTTGGTGCGGTCGCCGCTGCGCCGCCGCAACAGGGACCGCGCCCGGGCCTCCAGCTCGCGGAAGTCGAACGGCTTGACCAGATAGTCGTCGGCGCCGTGATCCAGCACGTCGACGCGGTCGTCGACGGTCGAGCGGGCGGTCACCACCAGCACCGGCGTCCCGCAGCGCCGGGCCCGCAGGTTTCGCAGCACCGTCACCCCGTCCATCTGGGGCAGGTTCAGGTCCAACACCACCAGCTCGTAGGTGGCGTCATGCAGCAGGTCGTCGGCGCTGACGCCGTCCTGCGCCCAGTCGACCGCGTGGCCCATCCGCGCGATGCACGCGACGATGCCTTCTCCGAGGTCGGCCGTATCCTCGACGACGAGAACCCGCACGCTTTACTCCCCTTGTCCGGCCCTCGCTTCGTGGGGCCTTTTTACCAAGTCTGCCCAAGTCGCCTGGCGCGCACCAGCCCTGGGATACTCAATGCAAGGCAGACCATACTGCGCCAGGCTGACAGCTGGCTGTCAGGTTGGGGCGGCAGAGTGCTCGCCGCCGGGGGGCAGGGTCACCACAACGAAGGACCTCGCCCCGGCGCGTCGATTGGGAGGCAGATTTGAAATTGACGAAACACCTGTTGGCCGCCGCATGTCTGGCGGCGCTGGCGCCCGCGACGGCCGGCGCCCAGACCGCATCGACATCGCAGGCGACCGTTCCCACACCGCTGGCCCACGCCGCGCCCTATGCCGAGCACGTCAGCACGCCCTCGCGTCGCGCGGCGGTCGAAGCCGGCCGCAAACGGATCGCGGACTACATGGCCCGGCGCGGCGTGCCGGGCCTGGCCATCGCCGTGTCGATCGACAATGTCTTCGTCTGGTCCGAGGGCTTCGGCCTGGCCGATGTCGAACAGGGCGTGCCTGTCACCCCATCGACCCTCTTCCGCACCGGCAGCGTCGCCAAGCCCATGAGCATGGCGATCGCCGCCCGTCTGCACGACCAGGGCAAGCTCGACTTCGACACGCCCGTGCAGAAGCTGGTCCCGACCTTCCCCGTGAAAAGCAAGCCGATCACCTTCCGGATGCTGGCGGGGATGCTGGGCGGCCTGCGCCACTACCGCCTGGGCAGCGACGACTTCTTCAACGCCGTCAAGTACGACAACCTGCTCGGCTACGTCGATACGTTCAAGGACGAGCCGCTTGCCTTCGAGCCGGGCGCGAAATTCAACTATTCCAGCCTCGGCACCAACCTGCAGGGCGCCATGACCCAGGCCGCCGGCGGCAAGCTCTTCCCGGATCTGGCCCAGGAGCTGGTGTTCGAGCCGCTGGGCATGATCCACACCCTGCCGGACCGCAACGAGGAGATCATCCCCTACCGCGTCCGCTACTATGAGCGCACCGGCGGTGAGCACACCTATCGCATCCGCCAGTCCTCGTGGGGTGACGGCGGACGCGGCGTGCTGCTGAACGCCCCCTACAGCGACAACAGCAACAAGTTTGCCTCCGGGGGCTATCTGACCACGCCCGAGGACCTGGTCCGCTTCGGTCAGGCTCACCTCGCGCCCGGCTTCCTGAAGGCGGCCACGCTGAAGGAGCTCTTCACCGAACAGAAGACCACCGACGGCAAGGGCGTCGGCTACGGGATGAACTGGTTCATCGACAAGACCCCCGCCGGCGACCCGATCTACTGGCATTCCGGCTCGTCGGTCGGCGGCAACTCGATGCTGCTGATCTATCCGAAGCAGAACCTGGTTCTGTCCATGCAGACCAACCTGACGGACTCCAACCTCAAGGGTCTGCCGCGCGAGCTGGCCCAGCTGTTCATGAAGTGAAGTCGCCAGCCATCGTTCAACGATTGAATGCACAGATCTCCGTCGCGGACGGTGATCATGGCGGACTGAAGGTGACGATTTGGCTTTGACCCAGACCTCAGTACAGGTGTCCAAATGACCACAGGATATCGCGTTCGCGAAGCAAGGATGTTGCGGATCTATTGCCCGGTCGAACGGCAGACGATCATTGCTCTGGCCGGCGGAGACGCGTCGGCCATGGAGCGAGACCCAACCCTGGCGAAGATGCTGCGGATTCTGCGCGCAGACGGACCTTTAGGCGATTTCGGAATCTACAAATCCGTGGCCGAGATCGTCGCTGGCTGGGAAATCTTCAGACCTGAAACCGGCGCTCAACCTGCATTCGGCGAACCCGGTCAACCAGCAGCTTCTCCGACGGTTATACTGACCACCTACTTCCCCTACGATGCGTCGGCGCATGCTGTGGATCGCTGCCTGGAAGCGATTATGCTTGCTCATCCCTGGGAAACACCCGTTATCGAACTTCGCGATGCGTCGCTGTTGGAACGAAGCTAGTTCAGCGGCTGCGCCGAAGAGCATTTCGGCGCAGCCGCCTTTGGCCCGTAGATCAGGACGAGCCGTACGGTCGAACAGGCCAGGTTCAGGTCGATGACGCCCCGGTTAGAGCAAGATTCCATCAGCAAGAAACCGGTTCACTAAGCTCGACGGATTCCACCCAGCGTGGCTTACGCTCTCATCTGTCGTGGATCATTTCTCACTCTTAGTGAGCCGGTCCAACTCTCTACAGAGGCTTAGACATCGACCTCGGCGTCCAGGGCGTTTTCCTGGATGAACTCGCGGCGCGGCTCGACCAGATCGCCCATCAGACGACTGAACATCTCGTCCGCGTCGTCGGCGTGGTTGACGCGAACCTGCAGCAGGGTGCGGGCCTCGACGTCCAGCGTCGTCTCCCACAGCTGGTCCGGGTTCATCTCGCCCAGGCCCTTGTAGCGCTGGATGCTCAGCCCTTTGCGGCCGGCGTCCATCACGGCGGCGACCAGGTCCATCGGCCCCCGGACGGTGGTCGACTTGTCCTTGCGACGGAACACGGCTCGCCCAGAGAAGATCTCAGCCAGAGCCCCGGCCCGCTCGGCCAGGCGTCGGGCGTCGGCGGCGTGCAACAGGCCATCGTCCAGCACGACGCTCTCGGTGACGCCGCGACGGGTGCGCTTGAAGACATAGGCCGTGTCGCCGCGTTCGCCGGTCCACGGTCCGTCGCCTTCCTCGGCGTAGAGGTCGAGGCGGGTCGCCGCCGCGGCGATGTCGGGGTTGTCGCCCAACAGGCCGGCCAGCGCCGACTGCTCGACGGCGAAGGACGGCGCGCGGGCGGCCAGGCGATCGATATTGCCCTTGGCCTGGCGGCACAACTGCACCAGGGCCAGCAGGTCCTGGCCGGTGCGGCGCTCGCCCGACGGCAGGTCAAGCTCCGCCCCCTCGACGCCCTCGTCGATCAGGAAGGCGTCCATCTCGCTGTCGTCCTTCAGATAGCGCGAGGACTTGCCCTTGGCGGCTTTGTAGAGCGGCGGCTGGGCGATGTAGATGTAGCCGCGCTCGATCAGCTCCGGCATCTGCCGGTAGAAGAAGGTCAGCAGCAGGGTGCGGATGTGGGCGCCGTCGACGTCGGCGTCGGTCATCAGCACGATCTTGTGGTAGCGCACCTTGTCCGGGTTGAAGTCGTCGCGGCCAATGCCTGCGCCCAGGGCCGTGATCAGCGTGCCGATCTGGTCGGACGACAGCATCTTGTCGAACCGCGCGCGCTCGACGTTCAGGATCTTGCCGCGCAGCGGCAGGACGGCCTGGTTGTCGCGGTTTCGGGCCTGCTTGGCCGAGCCGCCGGCCGAGTCACCCTCGACGATGAAGATCTCGGACTTGGCCGGATCGCGTTCCGAGCAGTCGGCCAGCTTGCCGGGCAGGCTGGTGATGTCCAGCGCGCTCTTGCGGCGGGTCAGTTCGCGGGCCTTGCGAGCGGCTTCGCGGGCGGCGGCGGCCTCGGCGATCTTGCTGACGATGGCCCGGGCCTCGTTCGGGTGCTCCTCGAACCAGGTCGCCAGACCTTCCTGCACCAGGCCTTCGACGGCCGGACGCACCTCGGACGAGACCAGCTTGTCCTTGGTCTGCGAGCTGAACTTGGGGTCCGGCACCTTGACCGACAGCACGCAGGTCAGGCCTTCGCGGGCGTCTTCGCCGCCGACGCTGACCTTTTCCTTCTTGGTGATGCCCGAGCTCTCGGCATAGCCGGTGATGATCCGGGTCAGGGCCGCGCGGAAAGCCGACAAGTGCGTGCCGCCATCCCGCTGCGGGATGTTGTTGGTGAAGCACAGCATCTGCTCGTGATAGCTGTCGTTCCACCACAGGGCCAGGTCGACCTCGACCTTGTCCTTGACGCCGCGCACCACGATCGGGGTCTTCAGCAGCGGGGTCTTGACCTTGTCCAGGTGGCGGACGAAAGCCTCGATGCCGCCGTCGTAGTGCAGCTTCTCTTCCCACGGCTCGGCGTCGCGCAGATCACGGAAATAGATCGTCACGCCCGAGTTCAGGAACGCCAGCTCGCGCAGGCGGTGCTCCAGGGTCTTCCGGTCGAACTCGATGAACGCGAAGGTGGTCCGCGACGGGAAGAAGGTCACTTCCGTACCCGACAGCAGCTCGCCCGCCTTGGGGCCGTCCTCGCGCATCGGCGAGTCGCCGGTGACCTTCAGCGAGGTCACCGCGTCGCCGCGCTCGAAGCGCATCTGGTGGGCCTTGCCGCCCCGGTGAATCTTCAGCTCCAGCCAGTCCGACAGGGCGTTGACGACCGAGACGCCGACGCCGTGCAGACCGCCCGAGACCTTGTAGCTGTTCTGGTCGAACTTACCGCCGGCGTGCAGCTGGGTCATGATGACCTCGGCCGCCGAGACGCCTTCGCCCTCGTGCATGTCGACCGGAATGCCGCGGCCGTCGTCGGTGACCGTCACCGAGCCGTCGGCGTTGAGGATCACCTGGACCTTCGTCGCGTGACCGGCCAGGGCCTCGTCGATGGCGTTGTCGACCACCTCATAGACCATGTGGTGCAGGCCCGAGCCGTCGTCGGTGTCGCCGATGTACATGCCGGGGCGCTTGCGGACGGCGTCCAGGCCCTTCAGCACCTTGATCGAGTCCGCGCCGTACTGGGCGGCGGCTTCCTCGGTGGTCATTTCGTGGGCCGGCGCTTCGGGAACTTGGTCTTCGGTGTTCTCGGTCATTCGTCTTCCAGGATGGTCAGGCCGGCGTCGCACACGCGAACACCTAGCGCCCGACCCTTGAGATGGTCGAACAGCGACTCGTCCGTGCCGGTGAGGAAGGCCTGGAGCTTGAGCGCCGTGAGTTCGTCGGCCAAGGCGGCCCGACGGGTAAGGTCGAGATGCGCGGCGACTTCGTCGAGCAATATTACAGGATTCGGCGCGGATTCCGCACGCGAAAGTCGCGCCGCCTGGGCCAAAACCAGGTTCAAAATCAGGGCTTTTTGCTCGCCCGTGGAGCATTCCGCCGCCGGACGGTCCTTGTCGACGTGGAAGATGGCAAGATCGCCGCGATGAGGGCCAGTCAGGGCCCGCCCGGCCGCCCCGTCTCGCGCGCGCGCGGCGGCCAGGGCGGCGGCCAGACGCTCTTCGATCTCCGCGAACGGAACCTCGTCCAGCGCCATCTTCTCCCACTCGCCGGTCAGGGTCAGGCGGGCCTGCGGGAAGGGGCGGTCGCCGCGTCCGTCGATCTCGTTCTGCAGGGCCAGCAGCGTGCGGGCGCGGGCCTGGGACAGCAGGGCGCCGGACTCCGCCAGCCGGGCCTCAAGGGCGTTCAACCAGGTCGCATCCGGCGCGCGCCCGGCCTCGGCCGCGTCGGTCAGCAGGCGCATGCGCTCGCGCTGGGCCTTGTCATAGGCGTTGGCGTTGGCCGCGTGTCCGGGCTCGCCGGCGAAGACCAGGCGGTCGAAGAAGCGGCGGCGCTCGGACGCGGCCTCCAGAAACAGGCGGTCCTGGGCCGGCGTCAGCCAGATCGGCCGGACGTGGTCGGCCAGGCGGCCCGGCGAGACAGTCTCGCCCTCGATGCGAACGGTGCGGCGGGCGGCCCCGCCCTGCTCGACGCCGGTGCCGATGCGGAGGGGAGCGTCCTCACCGGACTCGACCTCGGCGGCGACGGCCCAGGCCCGGCCGACCGCTTCACCGGGCAACCGACGGCCGACCTCGGCCATGCTGGACCCACGCAGACCCTTGCCGGGGGTCAGCAGGCTGATCGCTTCGAGAAGATTGGTCTTGCCCGCCCCGTTGGCCCCGAACAGATAGACGCTGCGCCCCTCGGTCTCGAGGCGCGCGCGCGCGTACGAGCGGAAATCCGTCAGGGTCAGGGAAAGCAGTGCGGCCGACGCCATGAGCGCCTAATAGCATTTCGAGAGCGATGCGCAGCCCCGCACTTCAGACGAAGCGGCCGCGTCGCCCCAGCGCAAGGTGAGTCAGGGCGTGAACCTCGCCCCAGGCCAAGTGTAGGACATGCCGCCCGGAGACGAGCAGCAGGGTCCAGATACCCATGCTCAGCGCGACCGCACCAACGCGCTCCCAGGCGATACGCATGCTCATCTCCGCGTCGAATTGGACGTGGGTTGCGCCCCGATAGAGACCGAAAGCGGTCCTAACCGGGGCGAAACTTGGCCGCGAAACCTAGCCCAGCTTGTAGCCGCAGAGCTTGTTGCCATCCAGATCGCGGAAATAGGCGAAATAGGCCTTCGGCATCCGCGCGCCCGGCTGGCCCTCGTCCTTGCCGCCCAGTTCCAGAGCCTTGGCGTGGAAGGCGTCGACCTCCTCGACCGTGTCGAAGGCGAAGCCGCCCATCATGCCGTTGCCGATGCAGGCCGGATTGCCGTCATACGGGCCCAGCACCCCGAACATGCAGCCGTCGCCGCGATAGAGACGGCCGCCCGACGGATGCTCGAACAGCGGTTTCATGCCGATCGAGCCCAGCAGGCCGTCATAAAAGGCCTTGGCCTTCTCCAGGTCGTTCGAGCCGACCGTCACGTAGTTCAGCTTGGCCATGGGCCACCTCCCGTTTTCTTACGAAACGGACCTTAGCGCGCTTATGAGCGTTCGCAACATGACCCTCGCGTCAGGGTGGGCGTGAAGACCCGCCGCGTAACGCCTCCGCGGCGCCCCAGACAGCAGAACGGGCGCCCGAAGCGCCCGTCCTTTGTTCTTCAAGACCCCGTCGCGAGATCAGACCCGCAGCGGCATCAGCACGTACTTCACGCCCGGATCGACCGGATCGACCACCAGGGTCGGGCTGGCCGGGTCGGCGAAGCGGAACTCGGCCTGCGGGCCGGCGATCTGGCCGCAGACGTCCAGCAGGTAGCGGGCGTTGAAGCCGATCTCGAAGGGCTCGCCGTCGTAGTCGACCTCGACCTCTTCCACGGCCTGGCCGGCTTCCATGTTGCGCACGGTCAGGGTGATGCGGCCCGGCTCGATGGCCAGTTTCACCGAGCGGCTCTTCTCGGCCGAGATGGTGGCCACCCGGTCGACGGCCTTGGCGAACAGATCGTTGTCCAGGGTCAGGATCTTGGCGTTGTCGCGCGGAATGACGCGCAGATAGTCCGGGAAGGCGCCGTCGATGACCTTGGAGGTCAGGGCGGCCTGGCCGAACTCGAAACGGACCTTCTGGGGCGAGACCTGCAGGTCGACCGTCTCGCCGGCCGATTCCATCAGGCGGCGGGCCTCGGCGATGGTCTTGCGCGGCACGATCACGCCCGGCAGGCCGGCCGCGCCCTCGGGAGCCGGCATCTCGGCCAGGGCCAGACGGTGACCGTCGGTGGCCACGGCGCGCAGCTTGGTCTCGCCGCCCTCGTTGACCGTGTGGACGTAGAGGCCGTTCAGGTAATAGCGGGTCTCTTCGGTCGAGATCGCGAAGCGGGTCTTGTCGATCAGGCGGATCAGCTCGTTGGTGTCGACCGCGATCCGGCTGGAGAGGCCGTCGCTGCTCATCACCGGGAAGTCGCCGGCCGGCAGCACCGGCAGGTTGAAGCGCGAGCGGCCGGCCTGGATCACCAGGCGCGGATCATCGCCGCTGAAGCTCAGCGAGACGTCGGCGCCGTCGGGCAGCTTGCGGACGATTTCATAGAGGGTGTGGGCCGGCGCGGTGATCTGGCCGGGCACGTCGATCTGGGCGAAGCCCTCGTCGATGATCTCCATGTCCAGGTCGGTGGCCGAGAAGGACAGGCGATCGCCTTCGGCCGACAGCAGGATATTCGACAGGATCGGGATGGTGTTGCGGCGCTCGACGACGCTCTGCACGTGACCCAGCGCCTTCAGGAGCGCCGCCCGTTCGATTGTAAGCTTCATAGTCCGGTCCAGATCGTGCGGGCGGAATGCAAGGAATCGCCCGCTACCCCCGTTGAGAATGGACCGCCGACATTATCGCAAAGCGCGCAGGGGGAAAGGGGGCGCGCCCGTCATTCGCGCGCCCCGGAGTCCGAAAAACGAAGCTTTCCGCCTCGTCAGGCTTTTTGATCGAACGAACCGCCCGCGTTGTCGCCGTCCGCGCCGGCGCCGGCATACGGATTGGCGGCCGACGACTCGTTGGTGGAAGGTCCGGTCGAGCCCTTGGCCGCCACGGCGACCATGGCCGGACGCACCAGGCGCCCCATCAGCTCGTAGCCGGCCTGCAGGACGGTGATCACGCCGCCGGCGGCGACGTCGGTCGCCGGCTGTTCCATCACCGCCTGGTGCAGGTGCGGGTCGAACTTCTCGCCCTTGGCCGGCGCGATCTGCTTCAGGCCATTGCGTTCGAAGGCGGCTTGCAGCTCCTTCTCGGTCATCTCGACGCCAATGATGAAGTTCTTCACCGCCGCGTCGGTCGAGTCCTTGGGGCTGTGGGCCGTGGCGCGCGACAGGTTGTCGGCGACGCCCAGCAGGTCGCGGCCGAACTTCTGGATCGCGTAGGCGCGGGCGTCGTTCATCTCGCGCTCGGCGCGGCGCTTGGTGTTCTCGGCCTCGGCGGCGTAGCGCAGGGCCTGCTCCTTCAGAGCAGCCACTTCCAGCTTCAGCGCCTCGATCTCCTGCGACGCGTCGTCAGCTTCGAAGGCGACGTCTTCAGCCGGCGTTTGCTCGTCGGTCATATCCTACAGTCCTTATCCATCCATCATCCGCCCGAGCACCCGGGCGGTATAGTCCACCAACGGAATGACACGGGCGTAGTTCAAGCGGGCGGGCCCGATCACGCCGATCGCGCCCAGCACCTTCTGCCGGCCCGTCATATAGGGCGCCGCGATCACCGAGGAACCCGAAAGCGAAAACAGGCGCGTCTCCGCTCCGATATAGATGCGCACGCCCTCGGCGTCACGAACGTCATCCAGCAGGCCGATCAGTTGGCCCTTCTGCTCTAGGTCGTCGAACAGCTGGCGCACGCGGTCGATGTCCTCGCGCGCCCGGGCGTCGACCAGCAGGTTCCCCTGCCCCCGCACGATCAGCGAGCGGGCGTCTCCCTCGCCGCCGCTCCAGGCCGCCAGGCCGTCCTCGACCAGGCGCGCGGCGGTCTCGTCCAGCTGGCGGCGGGCGATGTCCAGTTCGCCGCCCATCTCGCTCCGCGCCTCCGACAGCGTGCGGCCGCGCAGGCGGGCGTTGAGGAAGTTGCTGGCCTCCTGCAGCGCCGAGGGCGTCACGCCGGGAGCCTGGCGCATCAGCCGGTTCTCGACCTGGCCGTCCTCGAACACCATGACCGCCAGCACCTGGCCGCCGCCGAGCGGCACGAACTCCACATGCTTGACCCCGCCCTCGCGGACGGGCGTGACGACGATGCCGGCCCCGCCGGCCAGGCCGGAAAGAATGGACGAGGCCTCGCCCAGGGCTTCCTCGAACGAACGGCCTTTCACGGCCAGCCGCGCCTCGATGGCGCGCTTTTCCTCTTCGCCGATGTCGCCGACTTCCAGGAAGCCGTCGACGAACATGCGCAGGCCCGCGTGGGTCGGCATCCGGCCGGCGCTGGTATGGGGAGCGTCCAGCAGGCCCAGCTGCGCCAGATCCTGCATGGTGTTGCGGATCGAGGCCGGCGACAAAGCCAGGCCGCCCTTGGAAATAGTCCGCGACCCGACCGGCTCGCCGGTCTCCAGATACGACTCCACGACCCGGCGGAAGATGTCGCGGGCGCGGCTGTCCATCTCGCCAAGGCCTGGCGCGGGGACGATCGGACCAGGGAACAGATGAGTCATGCTCTAAAAGGCCATGAGGGGCGTGTCGTTTGGGACCCGGTCGGCGGACAAAAGCGGTCGGCCTCTTTCAACCGCGCCTCTCAATAGGATAAGCGGCCTCACACACACATTCAAAGCCCGGAGTTTTCAGCATGCGTCCGTCCGAACGCGCCCCCGACCAGTTGCGCGCCGTCACGCTGGAAACCGGCGTCAACCGCTACGCCGAGGGCTCCTGCCTGATCAGCTTCGGCCACACCAAGGTGCTGGTCACCGCCACGGTCGAGGAGAGCGTTCCCGGCTGGATGCGCAACAAGGGCGCCGGCTGGGTCACGGCCGAGTACGGCATGCTGCCCCGCGCCACGCACACGCGCGGCCGCCGCGAGGCCGCCGTCGGCAAGCAGACCGGCCGCACCCAGGAAATCCAGCGCCTGATCGGCCGTTCCCTGCGCGCCGTCGTCGACCTCAAGGCCTTGGGCGAGCGCCAGATCAGCCTGGACTGCGACGTCATCCAGGCCGACGGCGGCACCCGCACCGCCGCCATCACCGGCGCCTGGGTCGCCCTGCGCCTGGCGGTCAACTACCTGCTGGAAGAGGGCGTGCTGAAGACCGACCCGATCCAGGGCCAGGTGGCGGCCGTCTCGTGCGGCGTGTTCAAGGACACCCCGGTCCTGGACCTCGACTACGAAGAAGACTCGAGCGCCGAGGCCGACAGCAACTTCGTCCTGACCGACGTGGGCGACATCGTCGAGATCCAGGCCACCGGCGAAAAGCGCGGCTTCACCAAGTCCGAGTTCCAGAGCCTGTTCGACCTGGCCGAGAAGGGCGTCAACGAGCTGTTCGTGATGCAACGCGCGGCGATCGGAGCCTAGGAGCTTCCATCCCCAACTCGCGAGAAGAACGTGGTGGCCGCGCCATCACGTTCGGGTCGCACTTGCCGGAACGGGGTAACGGTCCCAGATTCCTATCTTAAGGATTTCAGGAGTTTCGCGTGACCACCCCGTTCGAAGGCCATGAAGTCGAAGCCCGCCTGCGTCCGTCGGCGGAGGCCTATCGCTTCGACCTGGACCAGGCGCTGTCTTCCATGGTGGCGCTGGAAGCCACCGTGCCGCCCGACGCCTATACGGCCGGGATCCTGGGGACCGAGCGCGTCGGCAACGGCGTTGTCATCGGCCCCGGCGGCCTCGTGCTGACCATGGCCTATCTGATCACCGAGGCCGAGGAGGTTGTGCTCACGCGCAACGACGGCCGCCGCGTGCCGGCCCACGTGCTGGGCCTGGATGTCCGCTCGGGCCTGGGCCTCGTCCAGGCGCTGGAGCCGCTGGACCTGCCGGTCATGACCATCGGCAGCGCCAAGGACCTGGACACCGGCGCGCCGATCATCGCCGCCGGGGCCGGCGGCCGCGCCCACGCCGTGGCCGGCAAGGTGCTGGCCCGCATGCCGTTCGCCGGCTACTGGGAATACCTGCTGGACGACGCCATCATCACCGGCCCGGCCCACCCGCACTGGAGCGGCGCGGCCCTGATCGGCCCCAAGGGCGACCTCGTCGGCCTCGGCTCCCTGACCCTGGAAGGCCGCGACAATGAAGGCCTGGCCCGTCCGATCAACATGTTCGTGCCCGCCGAGCTGCTGCCGCCCATCCTGGACGAACTGGCCCGCGGCCGCAGCCCGCACCCGCCCCGGCCGTGGCTGGGCGTCTTCGCCCAGGAGATGGACCATCACGTCGTCATCGTCGGCATCTCGCCCAAGGGCCCGGCCGCCCGCGCCGAGCTGAAGCCCGGCGACCTGATCCTAGCCGTCGACGGCATGCCGGTCTCGGATCTCGCCGAATTCTACGACAGGCTCTGGAGCCTGGGCGACGCGGGCGTCAGCGTGCCTTTGAAGATCCTGCGCGAGGGCGACGCCTTCGAGGTCGAGATCCGCTCGATGGACCGCGCCAGCCTGCTGAAGAAGCGGCGGCTGAATTGACAAAGGCTTCCCGATGAAAGGCCCCTGGGACCAACCCGACGCGCCGCCGGCGGCGGCCAAGTCAGGGCCGCCGGGGGTCCCGCGTCATCGGCTCTGGCTGTGGCTAGGGCTGCTGGCCGCCATCGGCGCCTTGGCGTTCGCGCTCTGGCGCGCCTTCCCGGAAGCGATGCGGACCGGCGACGACAAGGCCGACCTCGTCTACCAGATCGGCTTGGTGGTGCTGGTCTCGACGGCGCTGCTGCGGGGCCTGCAGGGCTCGATCAGCCAGCACCTGAAATATGTCGCGATCTGGAGCGGTATCATCGCGGTCCTGGCGTTGGGCTACGCCTACCGCGCCGAGCTGGCCGACGTCCCGCAACGGCTCAAGCTGGCCTTCAATGTCGGCACGCCCGTCGCGGTCGGCGAGCGCACCCTGATGGTTCCGCAAGGCGAAGGCGGCCACTACGTCGTCGACGGCCTGGTCAACGGCCAGCGCGTGCGCTTCATGGTCGACACCGGCGCGACCGAGACCGTGCTCAGCCCCGACGACGCCCGCCGCCTCGGGATCGCCGTCGACACATTGAACTACGGCTACGAGACCGAGACCGCCAACGGCAAGGGCTACAGCGCCGCCTACGACGCCACGAGCCTGGAGATCGGCTCGATCAAGCTCGAGGGCTTCCGGGTGATGGTCAACAAGGCTCCGATGAACGGCTCGCTGCTGGGGATGAGCTTCCTCAAGCGTCTGGACGCCTTCGAATTCCGCGACCGCCAGATGATCCTGAAGTGGCGCGAGGACGAGAAAGGACGCGCCTACTAAAACCGACGAAACGGTATCCGCTTCGTCGGAAACTCCAGCGGCTTGCTCTAGTCGTCTTCGTCATCGTCATGCCCGCCGGCCGGGCCGTATTCGAAGGTCAGCAGGTCGCCCGGCTGGCATTGCAGCTCACGGCACAGGGCGTCGAGGGTCGAGAACCGGACGGCGCGGGCCTTGCCGGTCTTGAGGATCGACAGGTTGGCGATCGTCACCCCCACCCGGTCGGAGAGCTCCGTCAGCGACATTCGGCGGTCGAGCAGCACGCGGTCGAGGTTCACGCGGACAGGCATGCTTGGATCGCTCCGGTTCAGATCGTGAGTTCGGCTTCGCGACGAAGGCGGGCGCCCTCGCGGAAGACCTCGGCCAGGACGAAGACGACCAGCACCGAGAACCAGGCGGTCAGGGTGAAGCTGTCGTCGATGACCTTGGCCTTGGGGGCCAACCAGCGGGCCATGCCCGAGAAGACGTAGCGCCCAACCTCGAGGCCCGCCAGGACGAGGCCGATCAGGCGCAGGCGCACCACGTTGTCGGGATGGAAGGGATCGCCGGCGGTCAGGGTGGCGAAGATCTTGCGCAGGCGCTCGACGATGACCATCCAACCGCCCAGCAGCAGCGCCCAGGCGGCCAGGGCGCCGGCGAACAGCGGCCCGTCGCGGCTGATCGCCTCGACGGCGTCACTGATCGGCAACATCGAGGCCAGAAGTTCGGGATTGAAGCTGAACAGCAGGGCGACCAGCGTGAACAGCGACAGAAGGCTCACGAAGATCCACAGCCCGACATAGATCACGTCGAGGATGATCTTCAGAAAACTCGATACGGAGCCTGGGCCCAAGGCGCGCATGGCTGCTTCCCCCCGACAGCGACGCTAAGCAAATTGCCCCGCGTCGCGGCGGGCGTCAAAAAACCAGTCTCGGCTCTGGAAACCCTTACCCGCCTAGAGAGTCTGCACCACGAAGGCCACGGCCGACACCGGCACGGCCACGATGAGCGCGGCGGTGATGACGGTCATGAGAACCTTGTCGGCGATGCGGAACAGGCGGGCGGCGGACATCGTGTTTCCAGTTTGAGAGACGTGGACGGGGTCGAGCCATTCGGCCTCTATCCACAGGTCAACAGATAGAGCGCGTTTCCGGTTCCGCCAATGTTGTTTATCGAGAAACGATATTAAACTCTGGTAATGATGCACGGTCGCGCGGAACAGTTGCCGTAAGGTCACAGTGGTGTCGACGGCGGTCTCCAAGCCAGGGTAAGGAAGCGCGTTGCCGTGCTTAGGGAGATGTCGGATGGCGCTGAAGCTTGAACCGGGCGCGAAGCTTGTGCTGGCCACCCACAATCCCGGCAAGGCGCCCGAGATCGCCGCCCTGCTGGACAGCCGCTTCGAGATCGTCACCGCCGGCCAGTTGGGCCTGCCCGAGCCGGAGGAAACAGAATGTAGTTTTGTCGGCAACGCCCTGCTGAAGGCGCGTCACGCGGCCGACCGCTCGGGCTTGCCGGCCCTGGCCGACGACAGCGGCCTGTCGGTCAAGGCGCTGGACGGCGCGCCGGGGATCTTTTCGGCCCGCTGGGCAGGACCCTCCAAGGATTTCGTCGCGGCCATGAAAAACGTCGAGACGCGGCTGGAGGAGACGGGTTCCGACGACCGCTCGGCCTGGTTCACCTCCGCCCTGGCGGTGGCCTGGCCGAACGGCCCGGCCGTGGTGGTCGAGGGCCGCGTCGACGGGATCCTGGTGTTCCCCGGTCGTGGGGCGCGCGGCTTCGGCTACGACCCGATCTTCATGCCGGAGGGCCAGGCCCTGACGTTCGGCGAGATGGAGCCGGCCGCCAAGGACGCCATGAGCCACCGCGCCCGCGCCTTCGCCAAGCTGAAGGCGGCGCTGATTGACTGACCGTGAAAGCTGTCATCCCGGCCAAGCGCGTAGCGCGCCGAGCCGGGACCGCAACAGGCGCCGAGCTTCCTGCGGTCCCGGGTCTTCGCTTTGCTACGCCCGGGATGACAAGCATGGATAGGACCGCCGTCGGGATCTATGTCCACTGGCCGTACTGCGCGCGCATCTGTCCCTATTGCGACTTCAACGTCGTGCGCGACCGGGGCAAGACCGACGAGCAGGCGGCGCTGGCCGACGCCATCGTGGCCGACCTGGAAGCCCAGCGCGCCCTGACCGGCGAGCGAACCTTGCTTTCGATCTTCTTCGGCGGCGGCACGCCCTCGCTGATGGATCCGGGCCAGGTCGCCCGGGTGATCGACACCGCCAGGCGCCTGTGGTCGCCGGTCGCCGACCTGGAGATCAGCCTGGAGGCCAATCCCACGGACGCCGAGGCCAACCGGTTCAAAGCCCTGGCCGACGCCGGGATCCAGCGCCTGTCGCTCGGCGTCCAGGCGCTGGACGATGAATCCCTGAGGGCCCTGGGTCGCAACCACGACGCCAGCGCGGCGCGGCGGGCGATCACGGCGGCGACCAAGGCTTTCCCGCGCCTGTCGATCGACCTGATCTACGCCCGTCCCGGCCAGACCGACGCGGCCTGGCGCGCCGAGCTTTCCGAGGCCATCGCCCTGGGCCCCGAACACGTCTCGCCCTACCAGCTGACCATCGAGGCGGGCACCGCCTTCGACCGCGCGGTCGGGCGCGGGACCCTGGTCGTGCCCGACGAGGACCTGGCCGCCACCCTGTTCGAGACCACGCAGGAGATCCTGGAGGCCGCCGGCTTCGACGCCTACGAGGTCTCCAACCACGCCCGGGGCGAGGCGGCGCGATCGCGGCACAACCTCGTCTACTGGCGCGGCGTCGACTATGTCGGGGTCGGGCCGGGCGCGCATGGCCGCCTCGCCTTGCCCGAAGGCCGCGCGGCCACCCTCGCCCACCGCGCCATCAAGGACTACATCGCCGCCGTGGCCGAGACCGGCTTCGGCTTCGCGCGCGAAACCCTCACCCCCCAGGAAGCGGCCGAGGAGCGCCTCGTTTTGGGCCTGCGCATCGACGATGGCGTCAGCTTCGACGAGATGGCGCCGCTGGGCCTGACCCCCGACCTTCCCAAGGTCCGCGATCTCGTCGAAACTGGCCTGCTGGTCGACGACCCTCTTCGTTTACGCGCCACCCGCGCCGGTCGCCTCGTGCTCGACCGGCTGACAGGCGCGCTCGCAACCTGATAAGGGTTTGCTCCGCCGACCGAAGGATACTTAGCGTTGAGCCGCCAGCTTCCCCCGCCAGCCCTGTCCGACGCGCCCCTGGCGCCCGGCCTCTATCTGGTGGCGACGCCGATCGGCAACCTGCGCGACATCACCCTGCGGGCGCTGGACGTGCTGGCCGCCTGCGACGTCCTGCTGGCCGAGGACACCCGCGTCACCGGCAAGCTGCTGGCGGCCTACGCCATCAAGACCAAGCTGGAGCGCCACGACGAACACGTGGCCGAGCGCGCCATCCCGCGCATCCTGGAACGGCTGGAGGCCGGCGAGCGCGTGGCCCTGGTCTCGGACGCGGGCACGCCGATGGTCTCCGACCCCGGCCATCGCCTGGCCAAGGCGGCGATCGCCGCCGGCCATCCCGTGATCCCGATCCCCGGAGCCTCGGCGGTCCTGGCGGCCCTGACCCTGGCCGGCCTGCCGACCGACCGCTTCCTGTTCGCCGGCTTTCCGCCGCCCAAGAGCGCCGCGCGCCGGACCTTCTTCGAGGAATTCGCCAACACCCGCGCCACCCTGATCTTCTACGAAGGCGCCTCGCGGGTCGACGACTGCCTGGCCGACATGGCCGCCGTGTTCGGCGGAACGCGACCGGCGGCAGTGTGCCGCGAACTGACCAAGCTCTACGAGACCTGCATTCGCGGGCCGCTCGCCGAACTGGCCGCAGATCCGCGCTTCGCGGCGCCCAAGGGCGAGATCGTCATCCTGGTCGGTCCCGGAGCCGAGGAACTCGCCACCGCCGACGACGCCGAGGCCGCCCTGCGCGAGGCCATGGCCCGCCTGCCCCTGGGCGAGGCCGCTTCGGAAGTCGCCAAGGCCTTGGGCCTCTCCCGCAAGGATCTCTACCGCCAGGCGCTGGCCTTGAAGGAGCAGACCTGATGGTCGCCGGCGGTCGCCATGCGCATGTTCGCCAGGCCAAAGCCCGGCAGGAGAGAGGCGCCGCGGCCCGCAAGCTCGGCCGTCGGGCCGAGGTGGTCGCGGCCCTGTGGCTGATGGCCAAGGGCTACCGCATCCTGGGCTTCCGCCTGGCCACCCCGCTCGGCGAAATCGACCTGCTGGCGCAACGCGGCAAGGTGCTGGCCGTTGTGGAGGTCAAGCAGAGAGCAACGATCGAGGACGCCCTGGACGCCGTGACGCCCACCCAGCGCGACCGCCTGCGCCGCGCCGCCGCCCATGTCAGCGCGCACCGCGTGGCCTTGCGCGATCTCTTCGTGCGCCTGGATCTCATCGCCCTGGCCCCCGGCCGCGCACCGCGCCACCTTCCCAACGCCTGGGGGGCCGCATGACGCGCGACGAGGCCGAGGCGATCCTGACCAAGGCCGGCGAAGGTCCCGACGAGGGCTTCCCGCTGTTCGAGGCGGCCCTGGCCTGCGCCGTCCATGACGATCCCAGCCGCGACACCCAACCGGCCCTGGACCTGGCCCGCGACGCCGTCGAGCGCCTGCGCCGCCGCGCCGAGGCCGAGTCGCCCGAGGAGGCCGTGGCCGAGACCCTGGCCGGGGACCTCCGCCTGACCGGCGACGTGCTGACCTACGACCATCCCGACAACGCCGACGTCATCGCCATCGCCGAGCGCCGCAAGGGCCTGCCGGTGGCGCTGGGCGTCTTCTACCTGCACGCCGCCCGCCAGGTCGGGCTGGAGCTCTACGGCGTCGACTTCCCCGGCCACTTCCTGCTGCGCATCGAGACCGAGGAGGGTCCGCTGGCCCTGGATCCCTTCAGCGAAGGCCGGGTGGTGCTGCCGTCCGAACTGTCGCGCCGGGCGCTGCGAACGGGCCTGATGCCCGACGTCGCTTCGCGGCTGGAGCTCCTGATGGCGCCGATCTCGGACCGCGCCGTGCTGATCCGCCTGCAGAACAACATCTTCGCCCGCGCCCAGCAGGCCAAGGACTGGGTCCGCGCCGAGCGCTCGGCCCTGCGCCGCGCCCTGCTCAACCCCGCCGACCACCGCCCCTGGCTCGACGTCGCCGCCGCGCGCGAAGGCCAGGGCGCCCTGGCCGGCGCCCTGCAGGCCCTCTCGCGCGCCCAGATCCTGGACGGCGGCGCGGCCATCGCCGCCCGCGCGGCCCGCGAACGGATGCGGCTAAGGCTGAACTAGAACGCGTCCGCCGTTGGACCTGGGCGCGAGAACGCCTAACTAAGCCGTCGCGTCCAAACGCCAGGAAGAACCCCAGGAGCCCCCATGTCGCTGCGAGTCGCCGTCCAGATGGATCCCGTCCTGGGGATCAACATCGAAACCGACACGACCTTCCTGATGATGATGGAAGCCCAGGCCCGCGGTCACAAGCTGTGGTTCTACACACCCGACAAGCTGTCGCAGGAAGACGGCCGGGTGTTCGCCCGCGCCCAGTCCCTGGAGCTTTCGGCCGTCCACGGCGCGCACGCCAAGCTGGGCGAGCTCGTGGTCCTCGACATGAAGGACGACATCGACGTCGTCCTGATGCGCCAGGATCCGCCGTTCGACATGGCCTACATCACGGCCACGCACTTCCTGGAGAAGATCCACCCGCACACCCTGGTGGTGAACAACCCCGCCGAGGTGCGCAACGCGCCGGAAAAGCTGTTCGTCACCGACTTCCCGGGCGTGCAGCCGCCGACCCTGATCACCTCCGACCACGAGGCGATCTACGACTTCCGCGCCCGTCACGGCGACATCGTGCTGAAACCCCTCTACGGCGGCGGCGGCTCGGGCGTGGCCCGTCTGTTGGCGGACGATCCAAACCTCGACGCCCTGCTGGAACTGCACGCCATGATCGGTCGCGAGCAGGTCATCGCCCAGAAGTTCGTGCCGGCCGTTAGCAAGGGCGACAAGCGCGTTCTGCTGGTCGACGGCGAGCCGGTTGGGGCCATCAACCGGGTGCCGGCCGACGGCCAGGTGCGCTCGAATCTGCGGGTCGGCGGCCGCGCCGAGGCGGTCGAACTGACCCCGCGCGACCTGGAGCTCTGCCGGATCATCGGCCCCGAGCTTAAGCGCCGTGGACTGATCTTTGTTGGCATCGACGTCATTGGCGAGTACCTCACGGAAATCAACGTAACGTCGCCAACCGGCGCTCAACAGCTGAAGCGTTTTACCGGCATCGACGCCGCATCTGTACTTTGGGACCGCATCGACGACATTCGCCGTAACGGTGGGTAACTCTGCGGAAACGTGGACGTTTCGCGAAACGTTCGTTTTTCGTTCTTGCTCCATTTCACGCGCTATGCTGTGACTTGTGGATAAATCAAATATCCGCAAGGGGTTGGAATGGCCGCCAGGGTGGTCACCGTCGCGTTCGAGGGCGTCGAGGCCCGACGCGTCGATGTCGAGGTGCAACTGACGACGGGCGCTCAGGTGTTCGTCATTGTCGGCCTGGCCGACAAGGCCGTCGCCGAGAGCCGTGAGCGGGTGCGCGGAGCCTTCGCGGGCCTCGGTCTTTCCCTGCCGGGCAAGCGCATCGTCGCCAATCTGGCGCCGGCCGACATGCCCAAGGAAGGCACGCACTTCGACCTGCCGATCGCCCTGGCGGTAATGTCCGCCATCGGCGTCATCCCGATGGATGCGCTCGACGGCTGGGCGGCCATGGGCGAGCTCTCGCTGGACGGCCGCATCGTACCGGCGGCGGGAGCTCTGCCGGCGGCGATGGCGGCCGGGGCCATGGGCCTGGGCCTGATCTGTCCGGAGGCCTCCGGTCCCGAGGCGGCCTGGGCCGGCGAGACCCGGATCCTGGCGCCGCGCTCGCTGGTGGCCCTGATCAACCACTTCCGGGGCAGCCAGATCCTGTCGGCCCCGGCGCCCGGCCCGATCATCGAGGGCGAGCGGCCCAAGGACCTGCGCGACGTCAAGGGCCAGGAGCAGGCCAAGCGGGCCCTGGAGATCGCCGCCGCCGGCGGTCACAATCTGCTGTTCGTCGGCCCGCCCGGCTCGGGCAAGTCGATGCTGGCCCAGCGCCTGCCGGGCCTCCTGCCGCCGCTGAGCTCCAAGGAGCTGCTGGAGACCTCGATGGTCCATTCGGTGGCGGGCTTGATCGCGCGCGGCGCCCTGACCCGCGATCGACCGTTCCGTTCTCCGCATCACAGCGCCAGCATGGCCGCCCTGACCGGCGGCGGACTGAAGGCCAAGCCGGGCGAGGTGTCGCTGGCCCACAACGGCGTTCTCTTCCTCGACGAGTTGCCCGAGTTCGGCGTCCAGGCGCTGGACAGCCTGCGCGCGCCGCTCGAGACCGGCGAGGTGATGGTGGCCCGCGCCAATGCTCACGTCCGCTATCCGGCCCGGGTGCAGCTGGTGGCGGCCATGAACCCCTGTCGCTGCGGCCACGGCGGGGCCGGGCGCGGCGCGTGCGGCAAGGCTCCCCGGTGCCAGCGCGACTACCAGGGCCGAGTCTCGGGTCCGCTGATGGACCGTATCGACCTCACCGTCGACATGCCCGCGGTCACCGCCGCCGATCTGTCCCTGCCGCCGCCCGCCGAAGGCTCGGCCGAGGCCGCCGCGCGGGTGGCCCGGGCGCGGAGGCTGCAGCAGGATCGCGCCGACGCGCTGGAGGGCGCCGACGGCCTGAACGGCCGCGCGGAGGGCGCCTTCCTGGAGAAGATCACCAACCTCGACGCCCCCGGCCGCGCTTTGCTGGCCCAGGCGGCCGAGGCCGGCCGGATCAGCGCCCGAGGCTGGACCCGCACCCTGCGCCTGGCCCGCACCATCGCCGACCTGGAGGGCGTCGACGCCGTCCGCCGCGTCCACGTGGCCGAGGCCCTGGCCTATCGGCGGACCACGACGCCGGGTGAAGAACCGGTTCGCGTTTGACCGCCCGTTAAGTCGCGGCGGGTAAGCTTGATCTCCATGAGCGATCCCAGACCCGACGATAAGCGCCCCGGCGTCACGCCCGAGCAGCTGGCCACCCTGAGCCACGAGTTCCGCACCCCGCTGAACGGCGTGCTGGGCATGGCGCGCCTGCTGGAAAACACCAAGCTGACCGCCGAGCAGCGGTCCTACGTCACCGCCCTGCGCGAGAGCGGCGACCACCTGCTGTCGCTGGTCAATGACGTGCTGCACTTCGCCCGCCTCGGCGCGGCCTCGATCGAACTGTCGCTGGCCCCGGTCGATATCGAAGGCCTGCTGCGCCAGGTCGCGGAGCTGATGAGCCCGCGCGCCCACGAGAAGGGCGTCGAGATCGCCTGGGCCGTCCCGACGCCCTTGCCGACCATCCAGGCCGACGAGGGCCGCCTGCGTCAGATCCTGCTGAACTTCGCCGGCAACGCCGTGAAATTCACCGAGGCCGGCGGCGTGCTGCTGACTGCCACGGCCACCACGGAGGGGCGCATCCGCTTCTCGGTCGCCGACACCGGCCCCGGCGTCGCGCCCGAGGCCCGCCGGCGGATCTTCGACGCCTTCGTTCAAACCGACATCACCCACGCCACCCAGCTGGGCGGCGCGGGCCTGGGCCTGGCCATCGTGGCCACGCTGACCAAGGCCATGAACGGCGAAGTCGGGGTCGGCGGCGAGCTGGGCCAGGGCGCCGAGTTCTGGTTCGAAGCGCCTTTTGAGCTAACCGCGCCCGCCCTCCGGGCGGCCCCCCTGGACGGCCGCGCCGTCGCCATCGCCTCGCCCAACGCCATCGTCCGCGCCGCCACAGCGCGCCAGATCGAGGCCGCTGGCGGCCGGGCCTTCGCCGCCGTCGACATCGCCTCGGCCCTGTCGGGCGCGCCGGCCGACGCCGTGCTGCTGATCGACGCGGCGCTATCGGGACCCCGTGGGGCGTTAAAGCCCCCAACCGGCCGCAAGGCCGTGGTGCTGCTGACACCCGAGCAGCGCGATCGCATCGAGCCGCTCAAGACCGCCGGCTTTTCGGGCTATCTGATCAAGCCGCTGCGCGCCGCCTCGCTGGTCGTCCAGGTGCTGCAGGCCGGCGAGACCGAGGCGACGCCCGCCACCGAGACGGCGCATGACGACCGCATCTCCGGGGCCGTGGCCCAGGGCGTCCGCGTGCTGCTGGCCGAGGACAATCCGATCAACGCCCTGCTGGCCCGCACCCTGCTGGAGCGCGAGGGTTGCAAGGTCGACCGCGTCGCCGACGGCGAGCAGGCCGTGGCCGCCGCCTCGGCCGGGGCCTACGACCTGATCCTGATGGACCTGCGGATGCCCGGCATGTCCGGCGTCGAGGCCGCCAAGGCCCTGCGCGCCAAGGGCGTGGCCTCGCCGATCGCCGCCCTGACCGCCGACGCCTTCGACGAGGACAAGCGCACCTGCCTGGCCGCCGGCATGGACGACTTCCTGGTCAAGCCCCTCACCCAGGAAGCCTTGCGTGACGCCCTCAAGCGTTGGACGACCTCCGGCGTCGCGAATGGGATTGGCGGCGGCTGGACGAAAACCGCGACGCGAGCCAAGGTCGCCGGCTAGATCCGGGCGCGCCCCGGACAGGGGATCGCCGCGATGACTGACGAAACGAAGGCGCAGGCCGCGCCCGAGAAGAAGACTCTTCTCCAGGCCCTCGCCTTCTTCGGCGAGCGGCGCAGCCTGGTGATGCTGGGCCTGGGCTTCGCGTCGGGCCTGCCCTTCATGCTGATCTTCGACACCCTGTCGCTGTGGCTGCGCGACGCGGGCCTGTCACTGGCGGTGATCGGCTTCTTCAGCCTGGCCACTCTGTCGTTCTCGTTCAAGTTCCTGTGGGCCCCGCTGATCGACCGGGCCAAGGTGCCGGTGCTGCACGATCTTCTGGGCCACAGGCGGGCATGGATCCTGGTGTTCCAGACCGCCATGATCCTGGGGCTGTGGACGATCTCGACACTCAATCCGGCCACGCAGCTGCCGCTCCTGGCCGCCGCCGCCGTCGCGGTGGGCTTCGCCACGGCCTCGCACGACATCGTCCTGGACGCCTGGCGAATCGAGGTCGCCGACAAGGAAGAACAGGGGCCGATGGCGGTCGCCTATCAATGGGGCTTTCGGGGCGCGATGATCGCCGCCGGCGCCGGGCCGCTGCTGCTGGCCGAACGGTTCGGTTGGAACTTCTCCTATGCCGTCATGGGCTTCGTGGTCGGGATCGGCGTCCTCGCCACCCTGTGGGCGCCGCGCGAGATGGAGCACACCATCCGGCCGATCCCGACCGGCGACGTCCATCAGCCCCGCTCGCTGGAAGCCCTGGAATGGATGGCGCGCCTCGCCATCCTGCTCGTCGGCGCCCTGGTCCTGGGCTCGGGCCTGTCGGGCGACGCGTCCCTGTTGTCCAAACTGGTCGGCGGCGAGGCCCTGGCCGAGGCTTGGAAGGCCAAGCCCAATGGCGTTTGGCTGCAATTGCTCGGCGTGCTGACCGGCCTAGCCATCGTGGTGGTGGCGGCCTGGCCGATCCCCAAGGTCCGCACCAAGCCTGGCGTCTATATGTCCGCGGCGTTCGGCGAGCCTCTGATCGACTTCGCCAAGCGCTTCAAGGGCGTGGCCGGCCTGATCCTGGCGGCGATCTGCGTCTACCGCGTCTCGGACTTCGTGCTCAACATCATGAACCCGTTCTACCGCGACATGGGTTTCTCGCTGACCGAGATCGCCGAGATCCGGAAGGTGTTCGGCATCATCGCCTCGATGATCGGCGTGTTCATGGGCGGGGTGATCGTGGCGCGGCTGGGCCTGATGAAAGCCCTGGTGATCGGCGCCTTCGCCCAGCCGATCAGTAACCTGTTCTTCGCCTGGCTGGCCATGAGCGGCCACAGCGTGCCGGTGCTGTTCTGGGCGATCTGCATCGACAACCTGGCCGGCGGAATCGCGGGCACGGCCCTGATCGCCTACATGTCCAGCCTGACGACGGCCGGGTTCACGGCCACGCAATACGCGCTGTTCTCATCGCTCTACGCCTTGCCCGGCAAGCTGATCGCCTCGCAATCGGGACGCATCGTCGAAGGCTCGGCGCTGGCGGCCGAGCACGGCGGGTTCACCGCGCCGCTGAAGGCCCTCTTCACCCGCCTGCCGCCAGAGAGCTTCACCGCCGCCGGCGCCAAGCTGGGCGTCAGCGGTCCGGCCATGGCGGCGGGCTATACGGCGTTCTTCATCTACACCGCCCTGATCGGCGTCGTGGCGATCGTGCTGTCGTTCCTGGTGGCGGCGCGGCAGAAGCCGGTCGAGGCCGAGGCGACGACCACCTAGGCATCGCGCGTGATCCCCGTCCTTCGACAAGCTCAGGATGAGGATCAGGGCCGGTTCAGTAGAAACCTCATCCTGAGCCTGTCGAAGGACGAGGTTTCGGTCCCGCCTAGACCTTCAGGCACACCACCTGGGCCACGCGCAGATCGCGGCGCAGGCCGTCGGCGACGCGGCCGTAGTTCTCGGTGGTGATCGGCTCGCTGGGCGCGAACTCCGACGGCGCGGGCCGGCGGCGCGGACCCAGCAGGGTCTTCAGGGTCTCGGGCGCGGTCGTGTAGATCCGGCCGCGACGCGGAGCCTCGGCCACCGTCACCCCGATCACCCTTCCGGCGCTGTCCAGGGCCGGCGAGCCCGAGAGGCCGGCCAGGGTGCCCTTCAGGCTGTCGGTGCGACCGACCTCGGCCCAGACCAGAACGGGCTCGGTGCGGGCGCCGCGACCGTGGACGACCAGATTCTCACGGCCCAGCAGGCGCGAGGCGGCCTCGCCCGGATGGCCCTGCGGGAAGCCTGGATGATAGGCCCGCGCGCCCCGGCGCAGCGGGACGTCCAGGCCCAGCGGCACCGACGGGGCCCCGCCCTCGGTGGTCAGGATGGCGGCGTCGGCCTTGGGATCGACATGCACCTTGGCGGCCACGCCGCGACCATCCGCGACGACGATCGCGGCTTGCTTGCAACCGTCGACCACGTGGCGTGCGGTCAGCCACGTGCCATCGTCGCCGACCGAGAAGGCCGTGCCCGAGCCCGGCTCGGGCCGATCGGGCACCTGGACCACGATGGAGGGATCGAACGGCGAGGACGGTCCCAGCGGCAGCCCCTCCTCGCCCGGCACGGGCGGCGGCGGCGGCGGCGCGTCCGATCGCTCCTGCCGGCCGACGGCGACGATCACCAGGGCGCTGACCGCCGCGGCATAGACCAGCCAGTCGGGAAGCTTGGGGAAATGCACGGTATGCCCCCCGATCCCGCCGGCTCAGCCAGCCACGGCGGCGGCGAGGATCAGGGCGGTGGCCAGCTTGGCGCCGACCAGCAGGGCGGCGGCGGCGACCTCCCCCTCGTGGATCCGCTCGGGCAGGCCCTGCAGCACCATGTCGGTGATGCGGAACACCAGGAGCTGCACGGCGATGGTCGCCGCGCCCCAGATCAGGATCTCGATCACCGAGGTCGAGGCGGTCAGCGAGATGGCCAGCGGAATGGCCAGGCCGACCATCACCCCGCCCAGCGACAGGGCGGCGGCCGAGTTGCCCTCGCGGATCAGGGTGATTTCCTTGTGCGGAGTCAACAGGGCGTAGAGCGCCGTGCCCAGGATCAGCATGACCAGGGTCACGCTGGCATGCAGCAGGGTGACCGGGAAGCCGGTGGCGAAGGCCTGGACCTCGGGCGACTGGAGCTGGGACGGCATGGACGCGAACTACCCCGATGAACTTGCGGCCCCCTGACTAACACGGGTCGACAAGTTTTGCGTAGGGGGCGCCCGCCTCGGGGGAGTCGCCGCCTGTTTCTGGATGCGCCCTAAGCCGCCTCGTCCTCGTCGTCGCCGAGCATCCCGGCCATGGCCGCCATCGACAGCTTGCGCATGGCGCTCGCACGCACCTTCTCGCTCTCGCTCTTCAGCTGGCCGCAGGCGGCGAGGATGTCGCGGCCGCGCGGGGTGCGGATCGGCGAGGAGTAGCCGGCCTTGTTGAGGATCGCGGCGAAGGCCTCGATCGTCGACCAGTCCGAGCACAGATAGTCGCTGCCCGGCCAGGGGTTGAACGGGATCAGGTTGATCTTGGCCGGGATGCCCTTGATCAGCTTGACCAGGGCGCGGGCCTCGTCGGGGCTGTCGTTGACGCCCTTGAGCATCACGTATTCGAAGGTCACGCGGCGGGCGTTCGACAGGCCGGGATAGGCGCGGATTCCCGCCATCAGCTCGGCGATCGGGTATTTCTTGTTCAGCGGCACCAGCACGTCGCGCAGGGGATCGTTGGTGGCATGCAGGCTGATCGCCAGCATGGCCTGGGTCGTATTGCCAAGCTTTTCCAGCATCGGAACCACGCCCGAGGTCGAGACCGTGATCCGGCGCCGCGAGATGCCGATGCCCTCGTTGTCGCTGATGATCTCGATGGCGTCGGCCACCTGGCCCAGATTGTACAGCGGCTCGCCCATGCCCATGAACACGATGTTCGAGAGCACGCGGTCTTCCTTGTCCGACGGCCATTCGGCCAGGTCGTCCTTGGCCACCTGGACCTGGGCGACGATCTCGGCGGCGGTCAGGTTGCGGACCAGCGGCTGAGTGCCGGTGTGGCAGAAGCTGCAGTTCAGGGTGCAGCCGACCTGGCTGGACACGCACAGGGCGCCGGCGCGGCCCACGCCGGGGATGTAGACGCTCTCGACCTCGATGCCGGGGGCCATGCGGATCAGCCACTTGCGGGTGCCGTCCTTGGACACCTGGCGCTCGACGATCTCCGGGCGGTTCAGCGTGAAGGCTTCGGCCAGGCGGGCGCGGGTCTCCTTGGCGACGTCGCTCATCAGCGCGAAATCGGTGACGCCGCGATGGTGCATCCAGCGGAAGATCTGGGTGGCGCGCATCTTGGCCTTGCCGTGCTCGACCACGCCGCTCTCGACCAGGGCCGCGACCAGTTGCGGGCGCGTGAGGCCCGAGAGGTTGACCAGGGGTTTAGCGACGGGTTGGGCGGGCGTCGTCTCTGAAGAGACGCGCGACAGGTCGAGGGTGACGCTCAAGGGGGTGTCCGGATGCTCGGGGGCCGAGGCGGACATATAGCAGGTCCGGAGCGGTTTTCCAAAAGGACCGGTCCGCGACGTGCGGCCTTACCCTTCGACAGGCTCAGGGTGAGGCCTGCCGCAACGCCCCGGCCTCGACCGAAAACCTCATCCCGAGCCTGTCGAAGGACGAGGTTTTCGCGTCGCTTACACTTTCCGGAACCGGCTTCCCTGGCTGGCCATCAACGCCAGGGCCCAGTCGTCCGGCACGATCTTGGCGATGGCGGCGATGGCCTTGTTCGGGGCGCCCGGAACGCAAATGGAGCGGTTGGCCTCGGCGGCCTCGTAGCCAGCGGCGGCGACCTCGTCGGCCCCCAGCCACATCCATTCGGGAACGCCCTGGCTGACCTGGCCGCGCGTGCCGTTGACATCATGGAACTCCGAATAGGTGAAGCCCGGGCACAGCGCCGAGACGTGGACGCCGGTCGCCAGGTTCTCCAGGTGCAGGCTCTGGGAGAACTTCACGAGAAAGCCCTTGGTCGCCGCGTAGAGCGTGTGGCCGGCCGCGCCGGGAACCAGCCCCGCCAGCGAGGCGACATTGACGATGCGGCCGAACTTCCGCTCGATCATGCCCGGCAGCACCTTGTGGGTCATGCCGCAGACGCTGGTCAGCATCAGCTGCAGGAAGGCCGCCTGGTCGGCCCAGGTCGTGCTGTCATAGGTTCCGGGCAGGCCGTAGCCGGCGTTGTTGACCAGGGCGTCGACCACCCGGCCCTGCTCGGCGACGGCGGCCAGAACCGTGTCGACGCCGGTCGGCTCGGCCAGGTCGGCGGGGATGGCGTAGGCCTCGACACCGGAGCGCAGCTTGATCTCGGCGGCCAGGCCCTCGAGGCGGTCGGCCCGGCGCGCGGTCAGGGCCACGTCATAGCCGTGGCTGGCGTAGATGCGGGCGGAAGCGGCCCCGATGCCGGCGGAGGCGCCGGTGATCAGGGCGAGGCGGCGGGCCATGCTGGGGTGATCCGGAAGAAGACGAAACTCCGCCGGAGTCGAGCACGGCCCGCGATCTGGTTCAAGCAGCCCTCGAATTTAGGGGTGGAAGAGGCGCGCCAGCTCGGCTGGGGGGCGCGCCTCTTCCGGGGCCGCGGTCTGGGAGGGAGACCACCGCGGCCTTGGGGACTTAAGCGGCCTTTTCGAGCTCGGCGGCCTGGGCGCCGGCGGTCCAGCGGACAGCGGCCTTGGCGACGCGCTCGCCCAGCAGGCGGGCGGTCTCGCGGTCGCCGGCCGGCGGGGTCACCTCGGTCGAGGCGTTGTCCGACTGGGCGGCCAGGCCGATGAAAGAGCCGACGCGGTTCAGGGTGTCGGGGCCACGCTCGGCGGCGGTCACGTTCGGCGGGGCGATGCCCAGGTTGACCCAGTTCATGCCGTGCTGGGCGGCCAGGATGGTCAGGCTGGCCAGGGCGTGGGCCTTGTCGCCGGCGAAGCTGTGCGAGTTGGTGAAGCCGGCGGCCAGCTTGTCCTTCCAGGCGCCGGTGAAAAAGGCGCTGGCGGTGGCGTCGGCGAACACTTTGAACACGCCCGAGACGTCGCCCATGTAGGTCGGGGCGCCGAACACGACGGCGTCGGCCTTGGTGATCTCCTCGATCAGCGGGGCGAAGTCCTGAGCGGCGCTTTCGATCTTCAGCAGCACCGGGGTCTGGCCGGCGTCGCGGACGCCCTCGGCGACCTTGTCGGCGAGGATGGCGGTGTGGCCGTAACCGGAATGATAGACGATGGCGACGGTGGTCATTGGGTCCCTCGATCTCGAATGGATGTCGTTTCGAAACTGAAACAGTGGCGATTACTTAATGTCGCCCAACAGACCCGCCAGGGGATCAGCAACAACAACGGGTGCAATTTTTCTATGAGTCGAATTTAGCGCTGCTGATAGAGCGCTAGCCGGATAGGCTCAGCAGGGCTCGATAGCCGCGTGGGCGCCGTGCAGCAGGTCGGCGACGGTGATCTGGCTCAGGCGGTCGTGCGCCGCGCGATCGGCGGCGGTGATCGCGGCGCGGACGGCGTCGGGGATCTTCTCGCCGACCGGGCAGCCCTTGACGCCCTTGGGCGCGACGCCGAGGTGGGCGCAGCCGTTGACGGCCTTCAGCACGATGTCCAGCGTGATGGTGTCGGCGGGCTTCAGCAGCCAGGCCCCGCCATTGGCCCCGGCCCGCGCGCCGATCAGCCCGGCCTTGCCCAGCATGGCCGTGACGCGACGGACCACGACCGGATTGGTCGGGACCGAAGCGGCCAGTTCGGCGCTGGCCACGGCGCGGTCAGCCGAAAACGCCTCCTTGTGCGCCAAGTAGGCGAGGGCGTGAGCCGCGACGGGAAATTTCTGGCTGTCAGACATATCTACCCGGGAACGTAAGGTGGCCGCCCGCGCGTTCAACTGAAAACTGGCTCAGCCTCGAAGCAAAATCTCCTTGAGGGAGTCCTCAGGGCGACGTCGGGTGATCATTGTATCGGCCGCGGTTTGGGTGTATCGCGCCGCGCTTGATCGCGATATGGGTCGGCTCCTGGCGTTTTGCGAGGGCGCCCGGAGGGATTGAATGGCTTCCGAAGCCCCCGGCGCTTCCAACTCCGCCAGCGCGTCCAGTTTGGATTGCGCGCCAACATCCACCGACATCCCTCATCAGGACGGCGGACCGCCGAACGGCAATGGTCACGGCCATGACGCGAAGGGCCATGGCTTCCTGGCCATGGCGCTGGGCTCGATCGGCGTCGTCTTCGGCGATATCGGCACCAGCCCGCTTTACGCCCTGCGCGAGGCCCTGGCCCATTCGCGCAGCACCACGGCGACCGAGCACGCGGTGCTGGGCGTCGTGTCGCTGGTCCTGTGGACCATGACGCTGTTCGTGACGATCAAGTACGTCATCTTCTTCATGCGCGCCGACAACAAGGGCGAGGGCGGCACCCTGGCCCTGATGGCCCTGGCCCAGAAGGCGCTCGGCAAGACCGGCGGCAAGCGCTCGATGGTGGTCTTCTTCCTCGGCGTGGTCGGGGCGGCGCTGTTCTATGGCGACGGCATCATCACCCCGGCCATCTCGGTGCTGTCGGCGGTGGAGGGCCTGAAGGACGCGCCCGGCGTCGGCCACGCCCTGACGCCCTACATCCTGCCGATCTCGGCCGGCATCCTCATCCTGCTGTTCGCCGTCCAGGCCAAGGGCACCCACCGGATGGCCTCGCTGTTCGGACCGTTCACGGCCGTTTGGTTCCTGATTCTGGGGGCGCTGGGCGCCTACCACCTGGCCGACGATCTTTCGATCCTGCGCGCCTTCAATCCCTGGTACGGCGTGCGCTTCCTGCTCGAAAACGGCTTCCTGGGCTTCGTGATCCTGGGCAGCGTGTTCCTGGTCGTGACCGGGGCCGAGGCGCTCTATGCCGACATGGGCCACTTCGGGAAGCGCCCGATCCAGGCCGCGTGGCTGTGCCTGGTGTTCCCGTGCCTGGCCCTGAACTATCTGGGCCAGGGCTCTCTGGTCCTCGATCACCCGGCCGCCCGCCACAATCCGTTCTGGGAGATGGTGCCCAGCTTCGCCTACTGGCCCGTGCTGCTGATGGCCACCGTCGCCACCGTCATCGCCAGCCAGGCGGTGATCACCGGCGCCTTCTCCATGACCCAGCAGGCCGTGCAGCTGGGCCTCTTGCCCCGCATCGAGATCAAGCGGACGTCCGAGACCCAGGCCGGCCAGATCTTCGTGCCGGCGGTCAATCAGTTCCTGCTGATCGGCGTGCTGGTGCTGCTGTTCGCCTTCCGCAGCTCGCACAAGCTGGCCTCGGCCTACGGCATCGCCGTCACCGGCGCGATGTTCGTCGACACCCTGCTGGCCTATGTCGTCATCCGCCGCGTGTGGAAGTGGCCGCTGTGGCAGACTGGCCTGCTGCTGATCCCGCTGGTGGCGCTGGACAGCGTGTTCATCGCCTCGAACATGTTGAAGATTCCCGACGGCGCCTGGCTGCCGCTGGTGTTCGGCGCGGCCCTCGTCCTGATCATGGCCACCTGGACGCGAGGGGCCAACATCCTCACCGCCAAGACCCGCCGCGACAGCGTCCCCCTGGTCGACCTGATGGAGATCCTACGCGCCCGCGCGCCGCACCGCGCGCCCGGCACGGCGATCTTCCTGACCTCCGACCCGGACATGACCCCGGTCGCGCTGATGCATAACCTCAAGCACAACAAGGTGCTGCACGAGCGCAACGTCATCCTGACCGTCCGCACCACCGAGACGCCGCGCGTCCGCGAAGAGGACCGGGTGACGATCGAGAAGGTCAACGACGACTTCAAGAAGGTCATCGTCAACTACGGCTTCATGGAAAGCCCCAACATCCCCAAGGCGCTGGCGGTCTGCCGCAAGCAGGGGCTGAAGTTCGACATCATGGCCACCAGCTTCTTCCTGGGACGCCGCTCGATCGTGCCGTCGGCCAACAGCGGCATGCCGCTTTGGCAGGACCGCCTGTTCATCTATCTGATGAAGAACGCCGCCAATCCGACGGACTTCTTCAAGATCCCGCCGGGCCGCGTGGTCGAGCTGGGCGCCCAGGTCACGGTTTAAGAGTTAGTATCCGGCATGGAAACGACCCTGCGCGTGCTGGGCGACGGTCTGTCGATCGCCGCCCTGGCCATCATCGCCGCCACCGCCCAGGGCGCGTGGAAGCGGATCCCCAAGGACGTCCTCGTCCCCATGCTGTGGGGGCGCGACGGCAAGCCCTCCGTCCGCGCGCCCAAGGGCGTGGGCCTGCTGAGCATCCCGCTGCTGTCGATCCTCGTCCTGCTGTCGTTCACCGCGACCCAGGCGACGTTCACCGACGATCCCATGCAAGCGATCATCATCTTCCTGGTCCGCGCCACGCTGGGCGCCAGCCTGGCCCTGAGCCAGCTTTTCCACCTGCGGTTCGTCATTAAGACGTTGCAGGAAGAGGGTCAGCTTTAGGGGTCGGCCGCAGCCACCCCTATTTGCCCTTGACCCGCGTCGCCTTTCGCCGTTGAAGGCGCGCGACTTTGTGTTTCTCTCCGAAAGGACCCCGCCCATGGCCGACAAGTCCGTGAAAAAGGTCGTGCTCGCCTATTCGGGCGGTCTCGACACCTCGATCATCCTGAAGTGGCTGCAGACGGAGTACGGCGCGGAGGTCATCACCTTCACGGCGGACCTCGGCCAGGGCGAGGAGATCGAACCGGCGCGCGCCAAGGCGCTGGCCGCCGGCGTCAAGCCCGAGAACATCTTCATCGAGGACGTGCGCGAGGAGTTCGTGCGCGACTTCGTGTTCCCGATGTTCCGCGCCAACACGGTCTATGAAGGCCAGTACCTGCTGGGCACTTCGATCGCGCGTCCGCTGATCGCCAAGAAGCAGATCGAGATCGCCCGCAAGATGGGCGCCGACGCCGTCAGCCACGGCGCGACCGGCAAGGGCAATGACCAGGTCCGCTTCGAGCTCGGCTACTATGGCCTGGAACCCGACATCACCGTGATCGCCCCCTGGCGCGAATGGGACTTCAAGTCGCGCGAGGCCCTGCTGGACTTCGCCGAGAAGCACCAGATCCAGATCACCAAGGACAAGCGCGGCGAGGCGCCGTTCAGCGTCGACGCCAACCTGCTGCACAGCTCGTCGGAAGGTAAGGTCCTGGAAGACCCAGCGGTCGAGGCCCCCGAGTTCGTCCACATGCGCACGATCTCGCCCGAGGACGCGCCGGATAAGCCGACCGTCATCACCATCGACTTCGAGAAGGGCGATCCGGTCGCCATCGACGGCGTGAAGATGAGCCCGGCGACCCTGCTGACCAAACTGAACGAGCTGGGCCGCGACAACGGCATCGGCCGGCTGGACCTGGTCGAGAACCGCTTCGTCGGCATGAAGTCGCGCGGCGTCTACGAGACCCCCGGCGGCACGATCCTGCTGGCCGCCCACCGCGGCATCGAGAGCATCACGCTGGACCGGGGCGCCATGCACCTCAAGGACGAGCTGATGCCGAAGTACGCCGAGCTGGTCTACAACGGCTTCTGGTTCTCGCCCGAGCGCGAGATGCTGCAGGCCGCCATCGACTACAGCCAGGACAAGGTCGCCGGCCAGGTGCGCGTGAAGCTCTACAAGGGCAATGTCACCGTCATCGGCCGCACCAGCCCCTACTCGCTGTACGACCAGGACCTGGTCACCTTCGAGGAAGGCAAGGTCGCCTACGACCACCGCGACGCCGGCGGCTTCATCAAGCTGAACGCCCTGCGCCTGCGCGTCCTGGCCAAGCGCGACCGGCGCGGGTGAGACGTCGCGCCGCCGGAGCAGAGATCCGGCGGCGCGACCTATCTAGGCGGCCAGTTGCGCGACGTTGTTTTGAAAGGCGTGGAACCGCCGCAAATCCTCGAACTGGTTGGACTTAGAGGCCCGATACAAAATGATCCAATCAGGGACCGTGTAATAGTCCAGCATCCCCAGCACGAACATCGGCCGAAAATCGCTGGAGACCTTCTTTCGCGTCGTATCCATCGCACCGCGAAGATCAAGGGCGACCTGCGTCTTTGGGCTGAACAGAGACACCACGAATGGATCGATTTCTTTCGGGGTCGCGCTGAGATCGTAGGCCTCGAACAACAGGTCGTAGATCGCCTTGGGGCCAACCTGATCGACCCAGCTCGACACGATCAACAGCTCCATTTCAGCGCCTGACGCGCCCTTGTCCTCGGCGCCGACGTGAGCCCAAAGAAGCGCATCGGGCGTGAAGCCAAGCCTTTTTAACGCGGCGGCATATTCCCGCCCCGCCTTGAGCTTCCGCTCTATCTCGATCACAGCTTGCTCAACCAAGCCACCACTCCTTCCGGATCAAAGGCTGCGGCAACCATACCTCGTGCATAAGCCCGGCTCATCTTGCCAGAAGTATACTCGTGAGCCCGGTTCCAGTCCAAGACCGTGCGCAGCGAGCCTCGCAGAGCCTTCGGCGCGGCCTTCAAATCGATACCCGCCGCCTTAAATAGCTCACGCAAACTATGCGTGTAGAGCTCGGGTCGGCTGTCCTTCGAGGGCCATGAATTGAGCCGTTCCCGCCGAATGATCAGTGCCTTGAGCGCGAATTCGATCCCATATCCCGCCGCCATCCATGCTTCGCGGCAGGCTAGCCGATCATTGACCATCGCCCCCGCAACGGCGCGCTTGCCCTCCACCATTCGGAGAAAGGCGTCCGCCGTTAAGGGCTGATCTCGATCCACATCCCTCAATATCAAGCTCTACCATGGAGAGCAATGGTGAGACTGATCGCCTAGACCCGGTTGTACGGATACCGGTCCCGGATGATCCGCTGGAAGAACCGTCCCTTCGACGGGGCCCGCAGGAAGGCCTGGCTGATCCGCTCGGGGACGCCGACATAGACGTACGCGTCGCCATCGCGGAATGTAACGAACAGCTTGCCGTGTTCGGGGGTGTAGTCGATTTCGGCGATCGCCGTGGAGTCCACACGCATGGCTTCAAGCCTCCGCGAATGAGGATCGTCAGCCTTACGAGCGAATGAGCGCCAGGAGGGTTCCAGAGCGCCACGCGCGGCGAAGGCGACGGCCGTGCTCTAGGGGTTGGCGGGACGCGTGCAAACTCAGGACGAATACGGTTAGGGTTTCCCCCGAGGCGGCGTCAGTCCGCGAGAGGAACACAAGATGCACCAATCCCACGCGCTCGTGGCGATCGTCACCCTGGTCTCGCTGCTGGTCTATGTCTGGATGATCCTGCGCATCCCCGGCGCGCGCCGCCGGACCGGGATCGACGCCCCCGCCATGACCGGCCATCCCGAACTGGAGCGCCACCTGCGCATCCAGGCCAACACCGTCGAGTGGCTGGTCATCTACCTGCCCTCGCTGTGGCTGTTCGCCATCTACTGGAACGACCTGTTCGCGGCGGCCATGGGCGTGGTCTGGATCATCGGCCGGATCCTCTACGCCCTTGGCTACGCCGCCGATCCGAAGAAGCGCGAACTCGGCTTCACCATCCAGGCGCTGGCGACCGCCGTGCTGCTGTTCGGCGCCCTGGGCCGGGCGATCTACGTTCTCGCCGTCGTCGGCGCCTAGCTCAGCCATGGCGCGGGGGGCTATACCCGCGCCATGGACCACCTGCCCGTCGATCCCGCCCGCTACGGCGCCTTCCTGGTCGCCATGTTCGTCATGGCCATCACGCCGGGGCCGGCCAACCTGTTCGCCATCGCCACCGGCATGGAGCGCGGCAAGGGCGCGGCGCTGATCAGCGTGGTGGGCATGAACACCGCCACCCTGGTCTGGTTCACCGGCTCGGCCCTGGGCCTGGGCGCGCTGATCCTGGCCTTCCCCAAGGCCTTCCACATCCTGGCCTGGGCCGGGGCGGCCTATCTGGTCTGGCTGGGGCTGAAATCGCTATGGGCGGGGATCAGGAACATCGAAAGCCACGCCACGGCCACGGTGCGGGCGGGGCGCTCGGCCTTCCTCGACGGCTTCATGGTCCAGATCGCCAATCCGAAGATCCTGCTGTTCTTCTCGGGCGTGCTGCCGCCGTTCCTGGACATCAAGCGGCCGCTGGCCCCGCAACTGATCATGTTCGCCTGCGCCACCATCGGCATGGACCTGATCAGCATGTCGTCCTACGGCCTGGGCGGAGCGGCCCTGTCGACCCGCATGAACGAGCCGGGATTTCGCCGCGGATTCGCGATCCTGGTCGGCGTCCTTCTGATCACGGCGGCCGTACTTATCTTGTCGAGAGGCTGAAAGATTTCCGTGGCGCCGCAAACTTCGCCTTGGCGAAACCACAAAGCCTCGCCAGAGTTATCTCAAGTACCAAGGACTCCGCTTGAAGGAGCAGATCATGTCCATGAAAAAGGTCGCCATCGCCGCGGCGCTGGTCATCGCGGCCGGCCTGTCGGCCTGCGCCACGCCGACGCCGTATCAACCCAAGATGTCCGCCAGCTCGTCCGCCGGCGGCTTCTCCGAGCAGAAGCTGGAAGGCGACCGCTACCGCGTGTCGTTCGCCGGCAACAGCCTGACCTCGCGCGAAACGGTCGAGCGCTATCTGCTTTATCGGTCGGCCGAGCTGACCGTGCAGCAGGGCTACGACTGGTTCGAGACCGCCGACCACCGCACCGACCGCACCTCGCGCTCCTATGTCGAGCCCGATCCGTTCATGCGTCCGGGCTTTGGCTACGGCTATCCCTACGGCTACTGGCGCCCGTCCTGGCGTTACTACGGCGGCGCCTATGGCTGGCGCAGCTGGGACCCCTTCTGGGGCGACCCCTTCTTCGCCGACCGCGCCCAGATCCGCACCGTCGAGCGCTTCGAGGCTGGGGCCGAGATCGTGATGCACAAGGGCAAGAAGCCGGAAGGCGACCCGCGCGCCTACGACGCCCGCGAGATCATGGCCAACCTGGCCAGCAGCATCCAGCGGCCGGTTCCGGGCAAGTAGCCATAAACTTCCTCCCCCTCCTGGGGGAGGTGGCGCGGCGCGAATACGCGCCGTGACGGTAGGGGAGCCGGCGCACAGAATCCGTGCACCGCGCCCCCTCCGTCGGCTGCGCCGACACCTCCCCCATAAAGGGGGAGGAGCTTCTTCCTTACCGCGGCGCCATGCGGATGCCGCCGTCGAGACGCACGTCCTCGCCGTTGAAGTAGCCGCAGGTGATCATGGTCACCGCCAGCTGGGCGTACTCCTCGGGATTGCCCAGGCGCTTGGGGAACGGCACCGAGGCCGCCAGGCCCGCCTTCACCGCTTCGGGCGCGCCGTTCATCAGCGGGGTGTTGAAGATCCCAGGCAGGATGGTGTTGACGCGGATGCCCTCGCCCATCAGGTCGCGGGCGATCGGCAGGGTCATGCCGACCACGCCGCCCTTCGACGCCGAATAGGCCGCCTGGCCCATCTGGCCGTCCTCGGCCGCGACGCTGGCGGTGTTGACGATCGCGCCGCGCTCGCCGTCTTCCAGCGGCGTGAGGTCCAGCATGCCCTTGGCCGACTTGGCGATGCAGCGGAACGTGCCGACCAGGTTGATCTGGATGATGCGGTCGAAGGCGTCGAGCGGGAAGTGCTTGGTCTCGCCGGTGGTCTTGTCGCGGCTGGCGGTCTTGGCCGCGTTGCCGGTGCCGGCGCAATTGACCAGGATCCGCTCCTGGCCATGGGCGGCGCGGGCCTTTTCGAAGCCGGCGTCGACATCGGCGTCGCTGGTCACGTTGACCTTGCAGAACACGCCGCCGATGTCCTTGGCGACTTCCTCGCCGCGGGCCTCGTTCATGTCGAAGATGGCGACCTTGACGCCTTGGGCGGCCAGGGCGCGGGCGGTGGCCTCGCCGAGGCCCGAAGCGCCCCCGGTGACGACGGCGGCGACGGTGTTGTCGAGTTTCATGGACGTTTCCTGCGGGTTTGCGTTTAAGCTCGCTGTTGAGCAAAGGTTTAAACCGATGAGCCGCGACGCCAAACCGTCCCCCGACGTAAACGTCAATGAGGTGCTGGATCCGAAGAAGGCTCTGGCGCCCGTCACCGTGCAGTTGAACGAGGAGCGGGTCGAGAAGGGCTTCCTGCCCAAGATCCGCAAGATGGCCACGAAGGTGCCGTTCGCCGCCGACGCGCTGTCGGTCTGGTGGGCCGCCCGCGATCCGGACACCCCGACGGCGGCCAAGGGCATGATGCTGGCGGCCCTGGCCTATTTCGTCCTGCCGACCGACGCCATTCCCGACATCCTGCCGGTGATCGGCTTCACCGATGACGCGGCCGTGATCGCGGCCCTGGTCGCCATCCTCGGCAAGACCGTCAAGCCGCGCCACAAGGAGGCTGCGCAGGCTTTCCTGCAGCGCCTGTCCCGCGACGCCTGAGCCTGGAAGCCGCCATGTCCCTGCCCGCCGCCCTGCTGCTCGCCGCCGCCCTGGCCCAGAGCCCCGCCCCGCCGCCCTCCGCCGACGCCGAGGACAGAGCGGTGCTGGCCGCGGCCCAGGCCTTCTTCGACGGGCTGGAAGCCGGTGACGCGGCCGCCATGCGCGCCACCTTGCTGCCCGAAGCCCGCCTGATGTCGCTGACCAGCAAGCCCGACGGCAGCGTGGCGATGCGCCGCTTCGGCTTCGAGGACAGCTTCGGCAAGCAGACTCCGACCGGGGTCAAGGAATGGATGTGGTCGCCGGTGATCATCCGCCGCGGCGCCCTGGCCACCGTCACCGCCCCCTACGAGGTCAGCAAGGACGGCAAGACCATCCACTGCGGCATCGACATCTTCACGCTTGTCAAACAGACGGACGGCGCCTGGAAGATCGACAGCATCAGCTGGACCGCAGAACCGAACGCCTGCCCCGAGCTGCGCGAGCTCTAACCCACCCGGAACCGCAGCACCGCGCCGTTCCACAGGGCGTCGTCGTGGTCCTCCTCGACCAGGTCGCGGACGCCGGGATAGCTCGCCGCCGCCTGCCGCCAGAAGGCCAGCGCCCCGACGTTGCGCCGGACCACCGCCGCCTCCCAGAGGCCCCAGGCCGTGCCGAACAAGGCGTGGGCGGCCGCCAGGCCCACCCCGCGCCGGCGATGTTTGCGGACGATGAAGAACTCGGCCACCGCGCGGTCGACCGGAGTCGCCGAATGGGCGACATCGTTGACCAGGGCGAAACCGACCGGCAGGCCCCTGATCCGGAACAGCCAGGCCTCGCGCGTCGGGTCGGTCCAATAGGCGTCCAGCCCCGGATAGTCCGAGAAGCGACCGTCCGGCTCCAGTTCGCCCTCGACCTCCCGGTCGAACCACAGCTCCGAGAAGTCGTGGATATAGAGCTGCATGAGATTGGCGATGATCGGCGCCTCTTCGGGGCCGGCCTTGGAGACGACGAGATCCGCGCGGCTCACCGGGACGCCTCCATGGTCTCCAGCGGCCCGCCGCCCCGGACCTGCCCGATCGGCGTCATCACGATCGACATGGCGCTTCCTCCGTGTGCGACAGGTTGTCGCGGCCGAACTTGAGCTTAAGTTGGTGGGATGATCGAAGCCCTGCTCTCCAAAATGATCAAGACCGGCGATTTCACGGCGCACCTGCCGGGAGGTCGCGTCATCAAGGCGGGGGACGGGACGGGGCCGCCCGTGGCCATCCGGATCAACAGCCGGGGTCTGCGCCGGCTGGCCAATCCCAGCCTGGGCCTCGGCGAAGGCTATATGGAAGGCGACATCGTCTTCGAACAGGGCTCGATCTCGGACCTCCTGACCATCGTCGGCGAGAGCGGCGGTCGCAAGCCCAAGCGCGGCTCGGCCTTCACCCGCTTCCGCAAGGCGCTGAAGCGGCGGATCCAGCAGGTCAACGACCGCGTGGCCTCGCGCCGCAACGTCTCGCACCACTACGACCTGTCGAACGACCTCTATCGCCGGTTCCTCGACACCGACATGCAGTACAGCTGCGCCTATTTCGAGCGTCCGGACATGACGCTGGAGGAGGCCCAGGCGGCCAAGAAGGCCCTGATCGGCCGCAAGCTGCTGATCAAGCCGGGCATGAAGACGCTGGACATCGGCTCGGGCTGGGGCGGGCTGTCCATGACGCTCGCCAAGGACTTCGGGGCCCGGATGACGGGCGTGACCCTGTCGACTGAACAGCTGGCCCTGGCCAAGGAACGCGCCGAGAAGGCGGGCCTGGCCGACAAGACCGACTTCCGCCTGACCGATTATCGCGACCTGGATGAAAAGTTCGACCGCATCGTCTCGGTCGGCATGCTGGAACACGTCGGCGCGCCGAATTTCCGGACCTATTTCGAGACCATCGCCAAGCTGCTGGACGACGACGGCGTGGCCCTGGTCCACTCGATCGGCAAGATGCACGGACCGGGCGCGACCAACGCCTTCACCCAGAAGTACATCTTTCCGGGCGGCTATATTCCCGGCCTGTCGGAGATCGTCGCGGCCATCGAGCATGCGGGCCTGTGGATCACCGACGTCGAGATCCTGCGCCTGCACTACGCCGAGACCTGCCGCATCTGGCGCGAGCGGTTCATGGCCGATCCGGACATCCCGACGATGTTCGACGCCCGCTTCCGGCGGATGTGGGAGTTCTACCTGGCCGGCGCCGAACTGGGCTTCCGGCACGGCGGCCACATGGTCTTCCAGATCCAGCTGGCCAAGAAGCGCGACGCCACGCCGCTGACGCGGGACTACCTGCTGAAAGCCTGATCCTCCCCAGCGGGGAGGACTAGCCTCACTCCACCGTCACCGACTTGGCGAGGTTGCGCGGCTGGTCGACATCCGCGCCCTTCACCACCGCCACGTGGTAGGCCAGCAGCTGGATCGGGGCCGACATCACCAGGGTCGAGACCAGCGGGTCCGAGGCCGGGGCCGTCACCACCACCTTCGCCCCCGCCGGCGCGTGCTTCACGCCTTCGGTGTCGGTGATGAAGATCACCTGGCCGCCGCGCGCCATCACCTCGCTCATGTTGGAGGCCGATTTCTCGAAATAGCTGTCGTAAGGCGCCAGGATGACGATCGGGGTCTGGTCGTCGACCAGGGCGATCGGGCCGTGCTTCAGCTCGCCGGCGGCGTAGCCCTCGGCGTGGATGTAGCTGATCTCCTTCAGCTTCAGCGCGCCTTCCAGGGCCAGGGCCGACATCGGGCCACGGCCGAGATAGAGCACGTCCCGCGCCTTGGCGACGTCGGCGGCGATCTCCTTGATGGCGTCCTCCAGGCCGATGGCCTCGGCGATCAGGCGCGGCGCCTCCAGCAGCACCTTGACCAGGCGCTGCTCCTCGGCGTCGCCGATCGTCCCGCGCGCCTTGGCCGCGGCGATGGCCAGGGCGATCATCACGCTGACCTGGGCGGTGAAGGCCTTGGTCGAGGCGACCCCGATCTCGGGACCGCAGTGGATCGGCCAGACCACGTCGACCTCGCGGGCCATGGTCGATTCCTGGGCGTTGACCACCACCGCGCTCTTCATGCCCTTGGCCTTGCAGTAGCGCAGGGCGGCCAGGGTGTCGGCGGTCTCGCCCGACTGCGACATGGCGACGACCAGCGAGCCCGGCCGCAGGGCCGGGGTGCGGTAGCGGAACTCCGAGGCGATCTCGACATCGACCGGCAGGTCGGCCAGCTGCTCGATCAGGTACTTGCCCACGACGCCGGCGATATAGGAGGTGCCGCAGGCGACGATCTGGATGCGCTCGAGCTTGGCGAAGTCGATGTCGCCCGGGACGGCCGCCTTCGAGGTCAGGGTGTCGACATAGGCCGCGATCGTGCGCTGGCAGCCCTCGGGCTGATCATGGATCTCCTTCTCCATGAAATGCCGGTAGTTGCCCTTCTCCAGCATCACCGCCGAGGTCGGCACCACGCGGACGGGCCGCGTCACGGCCGCGCCGCTGGCGTCGAAGATGCGGTGACTGTCATGATCCAGGGCCACGTAGTCGCCCTCGTCCAGATAGATCACCCGGTTGGTGAACGGGCCGACGGCCAGGGCGTCCGAGCCCAGGAACATCTCGCCCTGGCCCTCGCCGACGACCAGCGGGCTGCCGCGGCGGGCGCCCAGGATCAGGTTGTCCTCGCCCTCGATCAGCACGGCCAGGGCGTAGGCGCCGGTCAGGCGGTCCAGGGTCGCCTTGAAGGCTTCGAGCGGCGGCAGGCCGGTCGCCAGCTCGGCGTCGATCAGGTGGGCGATCACCTCGGTGTCGGTGTCGCTGGAAAACGCGCGGCCAGCGGCGGCCAGCTCGGCCTTCAGCTCGGCGAAATTCTCGATGATGCCGTTGTGGACCAGGGTGACGCGACCGGCGGTCTGCGGGTGGGCGTTCTGGACATTGGGCGCGCCGTGGGTGGCCCAGCGGGTGTGGCCGATGCCGACGGTGGCGACCAGCGGGTCCTCGGTCAGCACCGCTTCCAGCGCCTTGATCTTGCCCTTGGCCCGACGGCGCTCGACCCTCGTTTCGCCATTGGAGCCGCCAACGACGCCCGCGACGCCCGCGGAGTCATAGCCCCGATATTCGAGGCGTTTGAGGCTCTCGATCAGACGGTCGGCGACGGGTTGTTTTCCGACGATGCCGATAATGCCGCACATGGGCCATGATCCCTTGTAGAACGCGCCGACAGGATTATCCCTAGCCGCGCGAGGATTACGAAAGCGGCCTTTAGCACCCGCTAAACGCCGTCTCCCGTAAATCTGCATTTCGGATCGTTTCGGGTCCGAAGCACGGCCCTAAAGAGACGATACGAAGACCATGAGCAAGCGCGCCTATTTCGGCACCGACGGCATCCGGGGCCAAGCCAACAAGCATCCGATGACGGCCGAGGTGGCCCTGCGCGTCGGCCTCGCCGCCGGCAAGCTGTTCCGCTCGCAGGACGAGCGCCGGCACCTGGTGGTGATCGGCAAGGACACCCGCCTGTCGGGCTACATGATCGAGCCGGCCCTGGTCGCCGGCCTGACCAGCGTGGGTCTGGACGTGCGCCTCTTTGGTCCCCTGCCGACGCCGGCCGTGGCGATGATGACCCGCTCGATGCGCGCCGATCTCGGGATCATGATCTCGGCCAGCCACAACGACTTCGCCGACAACGGCATCAAGCTGTTCGGCCCCGACGGCTACAAGCTCTCCGACGAGCAGGAGCTGAAGATCGAGGCCCTGATGGACGAGGGCCTGCAAGAAGGCCTGGCCGCCCCCCGCGACCTGGGCCGCGTCAAGCGCATCGACGACGCCCAGGCCCGCTATATCGAGATCGTCAAGGCGACCTTCCCGCGCCACATGAACCTGTCGGGCCTGCGCATCGTCGTCGATTGCGCCCACGGCGCGGCCTACAAGGTGGCGCCCGACGCCCTGTACGAACTGGGCGCCGAGGTGTTCCCGGTCGGGGTGGCCCCGAACGGCACCAACATCAACGCCGAATGCGGCTCGACCCATCCCGAGGCCATGGCCAGGATGGTGCGCGAATATCGCGCCGACATCGGCATCGCCCTGGACGGCGACGCCGATCGCCTGGTGATCTGCGACGAGAAGGGCGTGGTCGTCGACGGCGACCAGATCATGGCGATCATCGCCGCGGCCCTGACCAGCGCCGGAACCCTGAAGGGCGGCGGCGTCGTGGCCACCGTCATGTCCAACTTGGGCCTCGAGCGCCAGCTGAACGCCCTGGGCCTGAGCCTGGAGCGCACCGCCGTGGGCGACCGCTATGTCATGCAGCGCATGCGCGAGGGCGGTTTCAACCTCGGCGGCGAGCAGTCGGGCCACCTGATCCTGTCGGACCTCTCCACCACCGGCGACGGCCTGATCGCCGCCCTGCAGGTGCTGGCCGTGATGGTCCAGACCGGCCAGCCGATGAGCGCGCTCGGCCGCCAGTTCGAGCCGGTGCCGCAGCTCCTGGAAAACGTTCGCTTCGCCGGCGGCAAGCCGCTGGAGGCCAAGGCGGTGAAGCAGGCCATCGCCGACGGCGAGAGCCAGCTGAACGGCGCCGGCCGCATCGTCGTGCGCGCCTCCGGCACCGAACCGCTGATCCGCATCATGGCCGAGGGCGACGACCCGGCCCTGGTCAAGAAGGTCGTGAAGTCGATCGTGAGCGCCGTGAAGGCGGCTTAGACCCCCACCTTCGGGGCCTTCATCCGTCGCTTGTTGACGTGGTGGCTGGGGGCCTCGGCGGCGATTTCCTCGGGGTATTCGCCCTTGAAGTAGAAGCGCTGCCAGGCCTCCTTGGTGGCCTCGGGGTCGCGCTTGAAGATCAGCTTGTTGAACTCGCTGCGCTTCTCGGCCCAGACATCGTACTGGCGGCGCAGCTCGGGATTGGCGTTCATCGACTTGATCACCGGCTGGAAGGCCTCCATCGGCTTGTCCTGGATCAGCATGATGAAGCAGAAGGTCTCGCCCTTCTCGAACCGCACCGTGCCGGGGCGGGTGAACATCCAGTTCATCGTGAACGGGAACGGCAGCCAGTCGGTCTCGATCACGCCGGCCAGCGGCTGGATGCCGTCCTTGATGTGGTTGGGCGGCCCCATGGTCATCAACGACCAGCCCGGCGGCGTGCGGAACAGATAGCCGGTGTGGAAGGTCACGACCCCGCGCGTGAAGTGCGACTTCACGAAGTCGGTGAAGCCCGGATACGGATGGTCGGGCTGGAACTTGATGCACTCCTGGTGCGCCCCGCCATCCCAGGTCATCGAGAAGCCGACCGGGCAGAGGATGTCCCAGCCGGTGGTGTTGGCCATGGTCAGCGGCAGGCAGCGATAGGGATGGCGATCGGCGAACCGGTCCATCCAGGCGCGCTGCGGCCGCCCCGGCACGATCTCCGGCGGACGGTTCTCGGTGGGATAGCACTCCAGTTCCATGCCGGCCTTCGTCCTTGTTTTCCTACCCTGATCGTCTGGTCTAGCGCTCGCGAGGCGAGGCCGTCCAGCGTCGCGAACTGATGACACCTCCAACCGATCTCCCCGGCGAACGCCGGGGCCCAGATCGAACCCAAAACGTCGATCGCCTGAGCACTGGAGATAGGCGCGAACACCCAAACCGATCCGGACGAATCTGGACCCCGGCATTCGCCGGGGAGGGCGGCTTTTTGGAATTGGAGGTGTTCCATTCGGCCGTTAAACAGCCTCTCATGAAGACCCGAACCGACCTCTTCGCCTTCTTCGACGCGCATGGCGTCAAGCACTCGACCCTCGACCATCCGCCGGTGTTCCGCGTCGAGGAGGGGCTGGAGATCAAGCAGGCCCTGCCCGGCGGCCACACCAAGAACCTGTTCCTCAAGGACGCCAAGGGCCAGCTGTGGCTGATCTCGGCCCTGGGCGAGACCACGATCGACCTCAAGCGCCTGCACACGGTGATCGGCTCGGGCCGGCTGTCGTTCGGTCCCGAGGCGATGATGGTCGAGACCCTGGGCGTGACGCCCGGCTCGGTCACCGCCTTCGGCCTGATCAACGACGCCGGGCGGCGGGTGCGCTTCGTGCTCGACAAGGCCCTGGCGGACAGCGATCCGGTCAACTTCCACCCCTTAAGCAATGACGCCACCACGGCGGTGTCCCAGGCCGATTTCCGCAAGTTCCTGGCGGCGCTGGGCGTCGAGCCGATGATCGTGGATTTCGCGGCGATGGAAGTGGTCTGAAGCTTCGCCTGATACGCGAACAGGACATTGCGCGGCGGCCCTTGAAGGACCATCTTGCGGCTTCGAGCGTTCCCACCTTGAGTACACGAGAGACCCGATGTCCCTGATCGGCGAAAAGCCCGCCGCACCGGCGAAAAGTGAACACATCAAGGACGGCACGGACGCCAGCTTCATGGCCGACGTGATCGAGGCCTCGAAGATCCAGCCGGTCATCGTCGACTTCTGGGCCACCTGGTGCGGCCCGTGCCGCCAGTTGACGCCCGCCCTCGAAAAGGTGGTCACGGCCGCCAAGGGCGCGGTGAAGCTGGTCAAGATCGACGTCGACGCCAATCCCGGCTTCGCCGGCCAGCTGCGCGTGCAGTCGATCCCGACCGTCTACGCCTTCGTCGATGGCCGCCCGGTGGACGCCTTCCAGGGCGCCCTGCCCGAGAGCCAGGTCAAGGCCTTCGTCGAGAAGCTGGGCGGCGCGGCCGGCCCCAGCGCCATCGACGACCTGATCGCCCTGGGCAAGGAGTCCCTGGAGATCGGCGACATCGGCGGCGCGGCCCAGGCCTTCGCCCAGGCCCTGCAGACCGATCCCGAGAACATCAAGGCCCTGGGCGGCATGGCCCGCGCCTATCTGCTGGGCGGCGACCTGGAGGGCGCGGCCGAGGTGGTGGCCATGGCTCCGGCCGACGCCAAGGATCCCGACCTGGACGCCGCCCGCGCCGCGCTCGCGCTCGCGGAAGACGCCCCGTCCGAGACGTCCGAGTTCGAACAGCGCCTGGCCGCCGACCCAGACGACCACGAGGCCCGCCTGGAGCTGGCCAAGGCCCTGGCCGGGGCCGGTCGCCTGCAGGACGCCGCCGACCACCTTCTGGCCATCATCGCACGCGACCGTGCCTGGAACGACGACGCGGCCCGCAAGCAACTCCTGACGGTGTTCGAGGCCGCGGGACCGACCTCCGAAGTCGCCAAGCAGGGTCGACGCAAGCTGTCGTCGATCCTGTTCAGCTAGAGAAAAAGGGGAGCGCCGAATGGCGGCGGCCTACCGAAAGCTCAGCGACCTTCCTCTGGTGATCCCGGTGTTTCCGCTGGATGGCGTCCTGCTGTTGCCGGGCGGCCATCTGCCGCTGAACATCTTCGAACCGCGCTACCTGAACATGCTGGATGACGCCATGTCGGGCGAGCGGATCATCGGCATGATCCAGACCCGCCCGCGGGCGCCCGGCCAGGAGGCCGACCCGCGCCAACCGCCCCTGGCCCCCGTCGGCTGCGCCGGCCGGGTGACCAGCTTCGCCGAGACCAGCGACGGCCGCTACCTGATCACCCTGACCGGGGTCTGCCGCTTCCGGACCGGCGACGAGCTGCCGGTGCGCACGCCCTATCGTCAGGTCCGCGCCGACTTCGCGCCCTACGAGCCTGATCTGCGCGAGGACGGCCCCGGCGGCACGCGCACCGCCGCCGATATCGACCGCCTGCTGTCGGCCCTGCGCCGCTATCTCGACCATCGGGGCCTGGCCATCGACTGGACCGACGCCGAGAGCGCGCCGTCCGACGCCCTGATCAACAGCCTGGCCATGGCCCTGCCCTTCGATCCCATGGAAAAGCAGGCCCTGCTGGAGGCCGAGACCATCTTCGAGCGCAAGGCGACCCTGACGGCGCTGCTGGAGATCGACGCCGCCGCCGGGGACGATGACGAACCGCACTCTATTCAATAGGCGAGAGGGCCAGTAGACACAGCCCATGACCCAAGACGCTCCCACCCCGACCATCGATGTCGATCCGCGCCTGCTGGAAGTGCTGGTGTGCCCCGTGACCCGCGGCCCGCTGGAATATGACCGCGCCAAGGGCGAACTGATCAGCCGCTCGGCCAAGCTGGCCTATCCGATCCGCGACGGCGTGCCGATCATGCTGCCGGAAGAGGCGCGCGAACTGAGCGAGTAGGGCAGCGCTGCCCCCTCAATCGGCTTCGCCGACAGCTCCCCCATAAAGGGGAAGCAGGATCCTGGACGTCCTCCCCCTTTATGGGGGAGGTGGCCGCGAAGCGGTCGGAGGGGGCTTCACCGCACTACAGCGCCACGCCCCGCAGCAGCTTCGGCAGATCCCCCACCCCGCCGCCGGCCTCGTGCATGAAGAACCGGCGCGCCGGGGCGATGCGGTTGACCACCGCCAGGCCCGCGCCGCGCGCCACGCGCAGCAGCGGATTGTCGTTCGAGAAGATCCGCACGAAGGCGTCGAAGGCCAGGGCGTTGGTCACGGTGTCGAACCGCCGCCAGCGGGCGTAGCGCTCCAGCACCGCCTCGGCGCCGATGTCCTCGCCGCCGCGCACGGCCTCGACCAGCACCTCGGCGAGCGCCGCCGCGTCCTTCAGGCCCAGGTTCAGCCCCTGCCCGGCGATCGGGTGCACGCCATGAGCCGCGTCGCCGATCAAGGCCAGGCGCGGGGCGGTCATCCGCTCGGCCAGCAGCAGCGACAGCGGATAGACGAAGGTCGGCCCCTCGACGGTCACCGCGCCCAGGAAGTCGCCGAACCGCCGCATCAGGTGGGCGTGGAAAACCTCGGGCGAGGCGTTGCGCAGGGCCTCGCCACGCGCGGTGCTCTCGGTCCAGACCAGGCTGGCGCGGTTGCCCGTCAATGGCAGGATGGCGAACGGGCCGCTGGGCAGGAAATATTCGTGGGCCACGCCCTCGTGCGGCTTTTCCATCCGCACCGTGGCGACGACGCCGCTCTGGCCGTAGCCCCAGGCGATCTCGCCGATGCCGGCCGCCCGGCGCAGGACCGAGCCGCGTCCCTCGGCGCTGACCGCCAGCGGGGCCGACAGCACCCGGCCGTCCGACAGGGTCAGCTTCGCGGCCCCGGCCTCGACCGCCAGGGCTTTGGCCGCCATCGGGGCGATGACCGGAATACCCTTGTCGATCACCGCCCGCGACAGCGCCGCGCGGGTCTGGCGGTTCTCGATCAGATAGCCCAGCGGCTCGCCATCGATGCGGCCGGAGATCTCGCTGCTGTCGAACCGCAGGAAGGCCGGCGAGGCCTTGCGGGCCGCGGCCCCCGGCGTGCGGCCGTCGGTGACCAGGATCTGCTCGATGCGCTGGGCGTGGGGCGCGAGCGCCTCGCCCGCGCCGATCGCGCGCCACTGGCGGAAAGAGGAATAGGCGATGGCCGAGCTGCGCCCGTCGAAGGTCGGGGCCAACTGGGCTTCGAACGGCTGCGGGTCGATCAAGAGTGGCCGGAGGCCACCTGACGCCAAAGCCAGAGCCAGGGTGGAGCCGGCCATGCCGGCGCCGGCGATGATCACGTCGGCATCGTGAGCGGGAGCGCGCATGGCGGGATATGGGCGCGTGCGGCCGAGGCTGTCCAGACCGCGCGGCTACTTAGCGGTCGCGTAGGGCGTCTGGGCGTCCGGACGCACCAGGCCGCGCGTCGCGTCGCCGACGCCGATCAGCACGAACTGCACCGCCAGGGCGCAGAGGATCAGGCCCAGGACCCGCACCACGATGCTCATGCCGATTCGGCCCAGCACCCGGCCGATCAGCGGCGCGGCCCAGAACACCGCCACCAGCACCAGCGACACCGCCGAGATCACCGCCACGCCCAGACCCAGGCCGGCCCAGCCGAACGGCTTGGCCTCGGCGGCGTAGATGATCACCGTCGAGATCGCGCCCGGACCGATCAGCAGCGGCATGGCGAACGGCACGATCAGGCGCTCGAAGCGCTGCTTGGCGTAGACCCGCGCCGACTGGCCCTCGATGCCCTCGGCCGCGTCGGCGAACATGGTGGTGAAGTCGTCGCGCACCATGTCCAGGCCGAGAATGAACAGGATGATGCCGCCAGCGATCCGGAACGCCGGCATCGAGATGCCGAAGAAGGCCAGCAGGCCCACGCCCGTGAAGAAGAAGAAGATCAGGAACGCCGCGACGAACAGGCCGATATAGACGGCCACCATCCGCCGACCCGCGGCGGCCGCGCCCAGGGTGGCGGCGGCGAACAAAGGCACGTTGCCGATCGGATCGATCAGGGCGAACAGCGCGACGAAGAAGTTGACGGCGAGTTTGGCCTCGGTCATTCGACGTCCTTACCTTTATCAAAGCGCCTGAACCTTCGCCTATCTCCTAGGGCGGACGGCTTCGCGCGCCAACCCCTGGGGGCAAAGACATGACCGCCGATCCGCGCCTGATCGTTCCGCTGGACCTGCCCACCGTCGACGACGCCCGCGACATGGTCCAGCGCCTGGGCGACGCGGTGTCGTTCTACAAGATCGGCCTGGAACTGCTGGCCAGCGACGGCATGGCCCTGGCCCATGAGCTGAAGGCCTCGGGCAAGTCGATCTTCCTCGACTGGAAGCTGCACGACATCGGCGCGACCGTGGAACGCTCGGCGCGGGTGCTGGCCCAAAGCGGCTGCGACCTGCTGACCGTCCACGCCGAGCCGCAGGTGATGAACGCGGCCGTCAAGGCGCGCGGCGACTCGAGCCTGAAGATCCTGGCGGTGACGGTGCTGACCAGCCTGACCGACGCCGACCTGATCGAGATGGGCTACGCCTTCGGGGCCCGCGACCTGGTCGAGCGCCGGGTGCGCCAGGCGGTCGAATGCGGCGTCGACGGCATTGTCTCCAGCCCGCACGAGGCCGCCTTGGCCCGCGAGATCGCCAACGAGTCCGGGCGCTCGGACTTCCTGATCGTCACCCCCGGCGTGCGCCCGTTCTGGTCGGCCAAGAACGACCAGGCCCGCGCCGCCACCCCCGAGGCCGCCATCCGCGCCGGCGCCAGCCACCTGGTCTGCGGCCGCCCGATCACCGCCGCCAACGACCCGCGCGAGGCGGCGCTGAAGGTGGTGGCGGAGATCGCCGGGCTGTAGGCTCAGCACAGACCCCCACCTGACCTGCTTGCGCAGGTCTGTCCGCCCCCAAACGGGGCGGAGAAGAAAGCTCCGGCGCGCGGGGCGTATTCTCCTCCCCCTCTTGGGGGAGGGGGACCGGCGAAGCCGGTGGAGGGGGCCAGCGCAGTCCTATTTCACCACCAGCGCCACGCCGCGCGCCCGCGGATCGGCCTCGGGCACGGGCGTCCGACCCACCACCTGGATCGCCTCCATGTCGCCGCTGAAGTCCTCGACCCACCTGTAGCCGCGCGCCTCCAGCGCCGTCTTGAGGTCGGCCGAGGGCGCACCCGACGGCTCGTAGAAGATCACGTTCTCGGGCAGCAGCTGATGGTGGAAGCGCGGGGCCTTCTGCGCCGCCTTCAGGGTCAGTTTATAGTCGTAGACATTGGCCAGCACCTGGAACACCCAGGTGAAGATCCGCGAGCCGCCCGGCGTGCCGATGACCATGGCCGGCCTGCCGTCCTTGACGAGAATGGTCGGGGTCATCGACGACAGGGGCCGCTTGTGGGGCGCGATGGCGTTGGCGCTGCCGCCGACCACGCCGAACATGTTGGGCGCGCCCGGCTTGGCCGAGAAGTCGTCCATCTCGTCGTTGAGCAGGAAGCCCGCCCCCTCGACCACCACGCCCGAGCCGAACCAGCCGTTCAGCGTATAGGTGTTGGAGACGGCGTTCCCCCACTTGTCGACGATCGAATAGTGCGTGGTCTGCGGCTTCTCCAGGCCCGGGACCACCGCCTTGGTCGGCGAGGGCTTGTCCGGATCGACCTCGCGGGCGCGCCGGGCGACATAGGCGGGGTCGATCAGGTTGGACACCGGGACCTTCACGAAGTCGGGATCGCCCAGATATTCCGCGCGGTCGGCGTAGACGCGCTTTTCGATCTCCGCCAGCAGGTGGACGTACTGGGGATCATTGAGGCCGACGCCTTTGAACTTCGGGGCCAGGTCCTGCTTCATCAGCAGCATCTGCATCAGGGCGACGCCGCCCGAGCTGGGCGGCGGGGCGGTGATGACGTCATAGCCGCGCCACCTGGCGGTGACCGGCGCGCGCCAGACGGCCTTGTAGCCGGCGAGGTCGGCCTTGGTGATCAGGCCCTTCACCGATCCGCGCCCCATCTGGGCGACGATCAGGTCGGCGGTCTTGCCCTCGTAGAAGGCCTTGTCGCCGCCCCGGGCGATCCGCTCCAGGGTGGCGGCGAGCTCCGGTTGCCTGAACAGCGTCCCGGCCTTCTGGGGACCGAAATAGGCGCGGAAGTTGGTCTTGGCGAACGGCGGCGGGACCTCGCCGCCCAGCATGCCGGCGAACTGGGCGTTCACCGTGAAGCCGTCGCGGGCATAGCGGATGGCCGGGGCCAGCACCCGCGCCCACGGCAGCTTGCCGAAGCGCTTGTGGGCCATGGCCAGGCCGCGCACCGTGCCCGGCGTCCCGGCCGCGAGGTTGCCGTAGAGCGACAGGCCCGGGGTCGGCTCGCCGTCCTTGCCCAGGTACATGTCGGCCGAAGCCGCCGCCGGGGCCGTCTCGCGATAGTCGAGGAAGTAGGGCTTGCCGCCGACATACAGCGTCATGAACCCGCCGCCCCCCAGGTTGCCGGCCTCCGGATAGGTGACGGCCAGGGCGAAGCCCGTCGCCACCGCCGCGTCGACCGCGTTGCCGCCCGCTTTCAGGATTTCCTCCGCCGCCAGCGCCCCATAGCGGTCCGGCGAGGCCACGGCCCCGGCGGTAAGCACCGGAACGGGCTTGGCCGGCTTGGCGAGAGCGGGGGGCGCGAACAGCAGCAGGGCGGTCGCGAGCAACTTGGCGAACAGGCGCAAGGGAAGTCTCCGGCGGCGAGACGACCACGCTAGCCGATACCGTTCGCGGAACAATGGTTCTTGACGCCCTCCTCGCCCTGGTCTTGCTGATCGGCGGGCTTTCTGGAGGAACGCCGTGAAGAGCACCCGCCCCGAGGACGTCGGCGTTCCCGCCTCCATCCTGATCGACCGCGCCATCGCCGCGATCCCCGACTGGCGCGGCCAGACCCTGGCCCGCCTGCGCGCCCTGATCCTGGACGCCGATCCTGACGTGGTCGAGGAATGGAAGTGGGGCAAGCCGGTCTGGTCGCACGACGGCCTGATCTGCACCGGCGAGGTTTACAAGGCGGTGGTCAAGACGACCTTCGCCCACGGCGCGGCGCTGGAAGACCCGACCAAGCTGTTCAATTCCAGCCTGGAGGGCAATGTCCGCCGCGCCATCGACTTTCCGCAAGGCGTCGAGATCCCGGCCGAGGCCTTCAAGGCCCTGTTCCGCGAGGCGGTGGCCTTCAACGCCGCCAAGGCCAAGCCGAAGAAGAAGGCGTGAGACGCGTCTAGGCCTCCAGATCCTCCACTGGCCGGCGCCGCGCGTTCAGGCGACGGGCCAGCAGGGCGCCGCCGATGAACAGCGCGCCGACGGCCAGGAACGAGGCCGCGCGCGTAACGCCTTCCAGCCGCGCCAGGTCGAACAGCACGACCTTGGCCGCCGTGAACAGCAGGACCGCCAGGCCCGCCCAGCGCAGGACGATGTCCTTGCGCGCCGCGCCCAGTCCCAGCACCGCCAGGCCGAACACCGCCCAGAGCGCCGAGAAGGTCCAGGTCTCCAGGCCCGCGTTCCCCGTCGCCGCGCGCATGTCGCCGCCGTGGAAGGCGTAGCGGATCAGCAGGGTCAGCAGCACGAACAGCGTCCCGACCGCGACCGCCAGGGCGGTTCTGTCGAACGGCCGGTCAGCCCGCCTCAGGCCCAGCATCGCCGCCGCGCCCAGACCGTACAGGCCGAACAGCAGCAGCGCCGCGCCGACCGGCGCCAGCGGCTGGCTCATCGGGCCCCACCAAGGGCTGGCGCGGACGCCGAACACCAGGCCGGCGACGATCAGCGCCAGCCAGCCGAAAGCCGGCCCGACCCGAGCCAGCCAGGCGGCGCCGGCGCGCCCGGCCAGGCTGGGCGCGCTCAGTTGACGAGCGGCGAGCAGGCCGAGGATCGCATAGGCCGCCCCCTCGGCCCGGCCGATCGGCGCAGGACCCATCGCGGCGCCGTGGAAAAGGTGGCGCAGCGCCAGCACGGCCCACAGGAGGCCGAACAGCGGGATGGCCAGGACCCAGGCCTTGGTCCAGCGATCGTCCGCCGGCCTCCGGCGCCAGGCGATCGCCGCCAGCAGGCCCGCCGGCGCCAGGTAGGACAGGATCAGGGTGTTCAGCACCGGCGGTCCGGCGGGCGGCGCGCCCTCGCCCCACCACGGGTTCCAGACCAGGCCTTGCAGCAGGACCCCGTGCGCGACGCCCAGGCTGACCACGATCCGCGTGCGCCACCGCGTGATCGGGCCATCGTCGGGCCGCTGGCGCAACACCAGAAGCAGGCCCGTGCTCAGCAGCGCCAGGGTGCGCAGCGAGGCCTCCAGCAGGCCGTCGCCGCCCTGATCGCGGGGTCCCGCCATCACGACATGCAAGGCCGCGAACAGCGCCAGCAGCACGATCATCAGGCCCGTGGCGCGTTGAGCCTCGACCTCGTTGCGGACGCTCTCGCCGCCGCCCTTCCAGATCAGGGCCGAAGAGACGACCAGCAAGCCGGCGGCCACGGCGCTGACCGCCAGCAGGGTCGCCGGCGGCAGACGCCCGTCCAGGGCCGCGCCGATGAAGTCCGGTTGCAGCATGGCGATGAAGGCGATCAGACCGCCCACCACGCTGGCGGGGGCCAGGCCTCGCCAGGGCAGACGCCAGGCGGAGACGGCCAGGGCGAAAGCCGCCAGGCCGAAGGCGGAGGGCTCGAAACGCGGCGCGACGGCGGCGTGCGTGGCCAGGAAGGCCATTTCGGCGGCCGCCGCCAGCCACAGCGCCAGGCCTCTATCCGTCGAGGCCTGTTCCACCCGGCGCGCGATCAGGGCCGCCGCGCCGAACAGGGCGACCGCCAGGATCGCGGCCGGCGCCCAGCCGAAGTCGATATGCGCGGCGTGCAGGATCGGCCAGGTCAGGCTGGCCAGGATGGCGACGCCGATCCCGCCGATGGCCAGGACGCGGGTGCGCTCCACGGCGGGCAGGCCCAGCGCCAGCCAGAGCGTGCCCGCTGGGATCAGGGCGGTCAGGGCGTGCTGCCACGGCAGCTGGGCGGCAAAGGCTGGCGCGCGCACGGCGATGGCCATGGCCAGGAGTTGGCAAAGGATCGCCATGGCGACGGGCAGGGCGAACAGGCCAGGGCGGATCATGTCCCGGAGAACCATGGCCGCCGCCAGGGCGATCAGAAACCCCGACAGCAGGATGACGATCGGCAGGTGTCCCGACCCGACCGGGGCCGAGAACCAGGGGCCGACCGACGCCAGGCTGGCCAGCACCAGCGCCAGGGCGGGCAGGCCTCGGAAATCGTCGCCGGCCGGATCTCCCGCGTCGTCGCGACGGAAACGGCGTCGCCACAGCGTGGCGGCGAACGACCCAGCGGCGGCCAGGATCTGGATGATCACCGCCGAAAGGGTCTGGTGTTGGTCGATCGGGACTCCGCTGAGCAGCAGCAGGCCGATGATCGTGGCCCCGCCCGCCTTGCCCCAGCGCCGCAGCCCCGAGATCGAGAACCCCGTCGCGCCGATCAGCGCCGCATAGGCCGTCAAGGCCAGCGGCGACCAGTCCGGCAGGCCGGTGAAGGCCGGCGTCAGCACGGCGCCGACAACGGCCACCAGGGCCAGCGGCTCGCCGTGTCGCAACGACAAGCCCAGCAGGCCCAGGGAGACGCCCGCGGCCAGGATCGCGGCCACGCCCAGCGGGATCAGGTGATAGAGCCCGTGGGCCGCGCAGACGGCGCCGTACAGGGTGACCGCCCCGGCCCCGGCCGAGACGGCGGCGGCCAGCAGGTGGCGACCGCCGGCGATCGACGGCGTCTGGCGCAGCATCCATTCGCTGGCCCCCAGCATCGCCGCGCCCAGGATCACGGCCAGGGCGATGCGGAGCTCGGGAATGAACAACCCGCGCTGGGCGGCATAGGCCACCAGCAGCAGGCCGCCCAGCGCCAGGCCGCCACCGCCGATCCAGGCCAGGCCGTTCTCGGACAGCCAGGTCGAGACCGACTCGCGGTTGATTCTGGGCGCCGCCGCCGGCCGAGGCGGAGCGCGGAGGGTCGCTTGCGAGGCCGGCGCGAAAACCGGCTCGGGAACGGGGTCCGGCTCAAGCCCAGGCGGGCGCGCCGCCGTCGGCTCGGCGATCGCCGAGGTTTCCGGGGCCGGCGGAGCGGGCTTGTGAGCCATGCGCCGCGCCGAGTCGGCGGCGTCCAGCCTTCGCTCGAGCGTCCGCAGTTTCTGGCCCTGTCGATAGATCCAGGCGCCCAGGGCCAGGATCACCAGCCATTCCATGTCGTGCGTCCCGTCCGGCGAAGTGAGCAGCCCTGTCTTGGTATGCGAGGACGGCGCTCAATGAAACCTTAAGTCGCAGGCCCCGCCCTCACCCCAGCTCCAGCGCCCGCAGCACCGCGAACTGGTCGTAATAGGGCCGCTCGCAGATGATCTTGTCGCTGCCGGGCGCGAACTCGAAGCTGGCGGCCATGCGGATGCGGAAGGCCTTGCCGGTCGGTTCGACCGTGCGCCCGGGGATCTTCAGCGGCCCCAGATGCGTGCCGGTCAGCCAGAACTCGACCAGCACCGTGTCGCCGGCGTGGGCGATGGCGATCACCTCGTTGCCCTGGTCCGGGAACGGCGTGCGCGAGGCGGCGAAATAGCCGCGCACGGCGGCCTCGCCGTCGAACACCGCGCCGCCGCCGTACATCTCGTAGCGGGGATGCTCGAAGGTGGCGATCACTCCGTCCCAGTCGTGGACGCACTCCAGCGCCATGTGGTCGCGCACCACCTGGATGCGCCGTTCCGCGAGATTGGTCGCGAGGTCTTCCATGGCCCGTTCCTCCTCCTGTTTCGGAGGAGCCTGCCAGCCTCAGAAGTCGACCGCCACGCCCTTCTTCTCCCAATCGCCGAAGCGGGTGGGCTCGGGGCCTTCGCGGCCGCCCTTTTCCGTCGGCAGGGCGGCGGCGTGTTCAGCGGCGCGGCGGGCGGCGGCCTCTTCCAGCGCGCGGCGGGCGGCCGGGCTCAGAGCCTTGCCGGGCGCGGCGCCGGGGACTTCGCCAGCGAGATCGGAAGCGGCGATTTCAGGCGCCGGGGACGTGTTGGAAGGCTCTGACATGGGTGGATTCTAGCATTTTTCGTCCGTCTCGCCGCGCGATTTTTCCGCAAGACGCTTGCGCTCGCCCTCGCCTTTGGGGCACGGCGGGGCGGTGACTCAAGAACTGAACGACGGCCTCCCCGCCCGGGAAGCCGCCCTGACCCTGATCGACGCGGCCCTCTCGCGCCGCGGCGGCATCGACGAAGCCGCCTCCGCCAACGGTTTCCGCTTCCTGGAGCCGCGTGAGCGGGCCTTCGCGCGCGCCCTGGCCATGGCCGTGCTGCGCCACCTTGGCCCCATCGACCGCGCCCTGGCCGCCAAGCTGCAGAAGGCCCCGCCGGACCGGGTGATGCACCTGCTGCGCCTCGGCGCGGCCCAGGCCTTCTATCTGGAGGTCCCGACCTTCGCCGCCGTGGCGACCTCGGTCGAGCTGGCCGGGGCCAACAAGACCAGCCGCCCGTTCAAGGGCCTGGTCAACGCCGTGCTGCGCGGCCTGCTGCGCGACGGCGAGCCGGCCAACGACCCGACCCTGCTGGCCCCGCCCTGGCTCTATTCGCGCTGGGTCGCCGCGTTCGGCGAGGCCACGGCCCGCGAGATCGCCGGCCAGATCGCCATCGAGCCGGCCACCGACCTGTCCCTGAAGCCTTCCGCCGACGCGCCTGCGCTGGCCGAGGCGCTGGAGGCCGAGATCCTGGACGGCGGGACCCTGCGCGTGCGCCGCAAGGGCGATGTCGCCGCCTGGCCGAACTTCGAGGACGGGACCTGGTGGGTGCAGGACGCCGCCGCCGCCGTTCCGGCCCGCCTGTTGGACGTCAAGGCCGGCGAGCAGGTGCTGGACCTCTGCGCCGCGCCCGGCGGCAAGACCCTGCAGCTGGCCGCGACCGGCGCGAGCGTCGTGGCCCTGGACCGCTCGGCCGCGAGGCTCAAGCGCGTGGCCGAGAACCTGGAGCGCATGGGCCTGACCGCCGAGGTCGTCGCCGCCGACGCGGCCGCCTGGGAGGACGCGCGGACCTTCGACGCCATCCTGCTGGACGCCCCGTGCAGCGCCACCGGCACCTTCCGTCGCCATCCGGACGTGCTGTGGGCCGCCCGCCCCGGCGACGTCGCCAGCCTGGCCGGCGTGCAGTCAAAGATCCTCGACAGCGCCGCCGACCGCCTCAAGCCCGGCGGGCGGCTGGTCTACACCGTCTGCTCGCTGGAGCCGGAGGAAGGCGAGGCCCAGGTCGAGGCCTTCCTGGCGCGCCGCAAGGACATGGCCCTGGAGCCGATCGCCGCCGGCGAGGGCGGCTCCCCGGAGGCCAGCCTGACCGCCCGCGGGACCCTGCGCCTGCTGCCGCATCAGCGCGACGGCGGCCAGGACGGCTTCTTCGCGGCCAGGTTCAGGAAAACATCCTGATTGTCATCCCGGCGAAAGCCGGGACCACGGCAAGGGCTGGCGTTTCCTGCGGTCCCGGGTCTTCGCCCGGGATGACAGAAGCGGCGGACGCGGTTATCCCAGGACCATGACCGCGCCGCTCATCGCCCCCTCGATCCTCGCCTCCGACTTCGCCAAGCTGGGCGAGGAAGTCGCCGCCATCGAGGCGGCCGGCGCCGACTGGGTCCATGTCGACGTGATGGACGGCCATTTCGTGCCCAACATCACGCTCGGCCCCGACATCGTCAAAGCCATCCGGCCGCACGCCAGGATCCCGTTCGACGTGCACCTGATGATCAGCCCGGCGGACCCTTATCTGGAAGCCTTCCGCGCCGCGGGCGCGGACCTGATCAGCATCCACCCCGAAGCCGGCCCGCACCTGCACCGCTCCCTGAAGCGCATCCGCGAGCTGGGAGCCAAGGCCGGCGTGGTGTTCAACCCGTCGACCGGCCTGGACCACGTCGAGTGGATCCTGGAGGACGTCGACCTGCTGCTGGTCATGTCGGTCAATCCCGGCTTCGGCGGCCAGAGCTTCATCCCCGGCCAGCTGCGCAAGGTCGAGGCCCTGCGCAAGCTCGTGGACAAGGCCGGCCTTCCCATCATCATCGAGGTCGACGGCGGGGTGACCCCGGCGACCGCCCCGCAATGCGTCGCGGCAGGCGCTACAGCGCTTGTCGCCGGCTCGGCGGTGTTCAAGGGCGGCCCTGGCGCCTATGCCGACAACATCCGCGCGCTGAAGGGCGGCTGACCCCAGACCATGGCCGTCAAGCGTTCCGCCAGCGGCTCGAAGTTCCCCGCCTCTTCACGCGGCGGCGGCGTCCTGTGGAAGGCCGTCGGCGCCGAGCTGGCCAGCCACGTCGCCCGCGAGTGGTATGGCTCGGGCCCGCATCGCCTGCTAATCGCCTTCCCGCGCCCCGAGGGTCTCTCCGCCCGGCCGCACGACCCGCGTCCGGTCGATCCCGGGCGCGGATCGAAGATCCTGGCCGGAACCCTGACCCTGGACGGCGGATCCTTGCGCCTGGCCCCCGACGGCGACCCGTTCGACACCGCCAGCCCCTCGCGCCGCTTCGCCGTCAGCCTGCACCGATTCGACTGGCTGCCGGACCTGGCCGCCGCCGGCTCGGACGGCGCCCGCCGCTCCCTGCGGCTGATCGACGACTGGCGCCGGGTGTTCGGCAAGTGGAACGCCTTCTCGTGGTCCCCCGAGTGCCTGGAGCGCCGGGTCTTCCACCTGGCCTGCGCCGCCAAGACCCTGGCCGCCGAGGGCAGCGACGCCGAGATCGCCGACCTGACCCGGGACCTCGCCCGCCAGGCCCGCCACCTGCTCGAGATCGCCGCCGCGCCCGCCCGCATCCTCGAGCGCGCCGCCGTCGCCACCCTGGCCGGCTGCGTCCTGGCCGGCAAGCCCGGCGAGCGGCTGATCGACAAGGGCCTCAAGGCCCTGCTGCGCCACCTCGACCCGATGGTGCTGGCCGACGGCGGCCACGCCACGCGCTCGCCCGAGGCCGGGGTCGAGCTGCTGTTCGACCTCTTGACCCTGGACGACGCCCTGGGCCAGCGCGGCCGGCCCAGCCCCGAGGCCCTGTCCCGCGCCATCGACCGCCTGTCCAGCGCCACGCGGTTCTTCACCCTGGGCGACGGCCATCTGGCGGCCTTCCACGGCGGCGAGGCGATCGCGCCCCCGCGCATCGCCGCCGCCCTGGCCCATGACGACGCCGGCCCGCGCCCGCTGAACGCCGCGCCGCACAGCGGCTATCACAAGATGATCGGCGGCAGCATCGAGCTGATCGCCGATTGTGGTCCTCCTGCCGCTGGCTCCCTCTCGGTCGCGGCCTGCGCCCAGCCGGCCGCCGTCGAGATCGTCTGCGCCAAGGACCGCCTGATCACCAGCTGCGGCTGGAGCCCCGAGGCCACCGGCGCCAACGCCTTCCGCCTGTCCGACGCGGCCTCCACCGTCTCGGTCGGCGACGGCTCGGCCGGCCGGCCGCTGTCGGGCTTCCGCGCCCGCGCGCTCGGCCCCTGGCTGGTCGACGGCGCCACGCAGGTCGAGGCCAAGCGCCACGACGACGTCGGCGGGGTGTGGCTGGACATCGTCCACGACGGCTGGCGCCATGTGGGCCTGCAGCACGCCCGCCGCCTGTTCCTCGACGCGGTCAATGACGAGCTGCGCGGCGAGGACAGCCTGACCCCCTTCGCCGCCGCCCCCGGCGCGGCGGATGGCCCGCGCCGCTACCTGCCGTTCGCGGTGCGCTTCCACCTGCACCCCGAGGCCCGCGCCTCGATCGCCCGCGACGGCAAGAGCGTGCTGATCCGGGGCCCCAGCAACATCGGCTGGTGGCTGCGCAACGACGCCGTCGACGTCGAGATCGCCCCGACCGCCCACTTCGACCACGGCCTGGCCCGCAAGGCCGGCCAGATCGTGCTGAAGAGCCAGGTGCGCCCGGAGGTCGGGGCCAAGATCCGCTGGAAACTGACCCGGGCGGAGGGCTAGGGCCGATGGGCTTTGAGCGCAGGCTGCCGATCGACCCGGGTCGGGCGCGGCAGACGCCGGAGTATACGGCCGACGAGGTGTCCGAGGTTGTCGCCGCCCTGACGGCGGACGCGCCGGAGATCCTGGCGGTGCTGGAACGCGAGGCGCGTGCGCCGGGGAGCGTGGCGACGGGGGACTATGACGACGCCTACGACCGGATGCTGACGTACCTGTTCGAGCGGGGGTACGTGCAGACGCATATCGAGATGGGGGTGTTGTTCAAGGCCGTGCGGGAGCGGGTTGGGGGTACGGGGGCGATAGCCTTAATCGGCGGGAAAAAACAACCTTGAGATTAAGAATAGCACTTTCACTCGCTCAACAGAACGCTAAGCTAAGCCGTGAAAATGACGTGTCGCTAGTTCACATCAGGGAGAATTCATGGATAGTCTGAGCATCCGCGAGGTACTCGAGATGGTCAGCCGCGGGCAACTCCGTATTCCGGCCTTTCAGCGCGGATTTGTCTGGGATCCAGATCGCGTCGCCTACCTTATGGATAGTATATATAAAGGGTATCCTTTTGGATCTCTTATGTTTTGGCGCACAAAAGAGAAATTGAAGTTCGATCGTGATTTAGGGCCTTTTAAGTTGCCCGAGCCGAAAGAAGACTACCCAGTCGACTACGTACTTGACGGACAGCAGAGAGTTACGTCCATTTTTGGCGTTTTCCAGAATGGAATGGAAAAGACAAACAAGGTAAATTGGCTGGATATATATTTTGATCTCTCAGCAGAGCCTACCGCTCAGGACAGTCAATTTGCGGCATTGAAGCCTGACGAAGTCGACCTCTCTAAGCATTTCCCGCTTAGTACACTCTTTAACACAACCGCTTATCGTAAAGCTTGTGAAGGCTTCGACGAGAAAACAGTTGAACGTATTGACGACATGCAATCCGTTTTTAAAGAAACGAAAATACCAGTTCAAGTCTCGAAGACTGAGGACAAGGCGACGGTCGCCATCATCTTTGAGCGCGTCAATAGACAAGGTATGGAGTTAGATACTTTACAGCTTCTATCTGCGTGGACATGGAGCGAGGATTTTCAGCTTCAAGACCAATTTGCAGAGCTCGCCGCCGAACTCTCACCATTTGGGTTTGCCGATGTAGGCGCAGACCCCAACCTCCTTCTTCGGTGCTGCTCTGGCGTTCTCAGTCACGACGCGTCACCCAACGCGCTCATGAACCTCAACGGCGCGTTAGTTCGAGAACGCTTCGACGAAGTTCTGAACGGCGTGAAGGGGGCGGTAGATTACGTGCGGGCTCACTTCAAAGCCGAGACGCTGAATAACTTACCCTTCACGACCATGATTGTGCCTCTAGCAAGTTTTTTTGCCCTGCCCGGAACAAAAGAGAAGAGCTTCACTGCAGAGCAATCTGCACAGATAAATAAGTGGTTTTGGAGGGTAGCCTACTCAAAAAGGTACAGCTCCGCCGTTCTTAGGAATCTTAAGACAGATATTGAACAAATGGCCAATCTTTCTGCGGGTAAGCCGTCCTCTCTTGGCGACTTCTCCGTTAACATCGGACCAGAATTCTTTCTCGAAAATTCCTTTGGCCTTGGCAACGTGAACACCAAGACATTTGTACTTACCCTAGCAGGTTTAAAACCACTTTCATTCGTCTCTGGGCACCCCGTAGCATTAGCGGAAACACTTAAAACAGCAAATAGAACCGAATATCATCACTTAATGCCCAGAGATTTTCTCAAAAAATCCGGACAATCACCTGTACTAAACGACAATAGCCTAGCGAATCTGTGTTTCTTGTCCAGAGCAGACAATAGAACCTTGGGAGGCGAAAAACCTTCCAGTTACAGAGCAAAAATGCCGGAGGATATTGATCAGATTTTGGCTGCAGCAGCATGTCCAATATCTCTATTTAACGATGATTACGCAAAATTTCTGGGCGAACGCGCTGATCTTCTAACCGACATCGCAAGAAATCTTTGCAGGGCCTAGACAAATATCGCCCCACGGTCGGAGCCCTCCTTAAATCTCTTGGAGGCTGCAGCGTGCAGGGCTGTCCAGGTCAGTCAAGGCTCGCCTCCGGCGACCGCGCGCGGCGACGCGGAGCGTCGTCCTTGAGTGACCTGGACAGCCCTGCGATCGTCTCGCCGTGAGATGTAAGGCGGGCGCTCTTCCGGGGCGGAAGGGCGGTTTCACTGAGCGGGGATCGCGCGCACACTCGAACCCTCTCTCTTTGAGAGAGGGTTTCAAAATGCGCCCTCACGGGGATTGGCGAGGCTCTATCCCCGGCGTTGGCGGCGCCGAATCCCACGAAATCAACCACTTCCCACTTTTACGCGCCCGTGAATGATCCGCGTTCAACCCGCCCCCATACTGACTCCACCTGACAGCACGAAAGGGACGTCCGGCCGGCGATCGTGACGGCTGTCAGGGGTGGTCGAGCGGGTAGCGCTCGTCGGTGCGGGGGAAGCTCCGCAACCGCATCCCTCTGGCGGCGGTCGGCCCTGGAACACAGAAACGACGTGGGATGTCGGGCCGATGACGCGGCAGGCGCGGGCTGAAATCGCCCGGGCGTTCCGGGACCGGGGTTCGTCGCCCCGGCCCGCCCGTCGTGGGCCGACTGTCGGAAGCGGGTTAAAACCCCGCGCCCCGCTGGCTCACCGGATAACGGCTACGCGGAGCGCTCTGGCTTCGTCGAAACGGTATCTACTTACTCATCCTCCGGGCGTGGCCCGGCGCTCCGCGTCCCTTTCCACGAACTTCAGCGGCTGCCCGCGTGAGGGAGCGGACGCATGTCTGGCTCAGCACAGGCCCCCACCTGACCGCGCCGCGCGCGGTCTGTCCGCCCCCAAGCGGGGCGGAGAAGAGAGCCGCGCCCTCTTCTCTCCTCCCCTCTTGGGGGAGGGGGACCGGCGGAGCCGGTGGAGGGGGTCGGCGCCACGCATTGACTCCCCCGCCGTCCCCCGTATTTTCCGCGCGTTCGCGTGACTGGCGTTGAAGGTGGGAAACCACCGGGGAGCGCGGACCTCATAAGCCGCGCGCCTGGGCTCCCCTCTGACAATCACAGACCTGGAGTCCGCCGTGCCCGCAGCGCCCGATTATCCGTCCGCCCCCGATCTCGTCGCCCCCAAGCGGGCCCTGCTGTCGGTCTCCGACAAGACCGGCCTGGTCGAGGCCGCCCACGCGCTGCACGCCGCCGGCGTCGAGCTGGTCTCGACCGGCGGCACCAAGGCCGCGATCGCCGCGGCCGGGATCCCGGTCAAGGACGTCTCGGACCTGACGGGCTTTCCCGAAATGATGGACGGCCGGGTCAAGACCCTGCACCCGGTGGTGCATGGCGGCCTGCTCGGCGTTCGCGACGCCCCGGAGCATGCGCAGGCCATGGCCGACCACGGCATCGGCGGCATCGATATCCTGTATGTGAACCTCTATCCGTTCGAGGCCACGGTCGCGAAGGGCGGCAGCTATGCCGAGTGCGTCGAGAACATCGACATCGGCGGCCCGGCCATGATCCGCTCGGCGGCCAAGAACCATGGCTATGTCGCCGTCTGCACCGACCCGGCCGACCTCGCCGACGTGCTGGAGGCCCTGAGGGCCGGCGGGACGACGCTGGAACTGCGCCAGCGGCTGGCGGCTCGCGCCTATGCCCGCACGGCGGCCTATGACGCGGCGATCTCGGCCTGGTTCGCGGCCGCGCTGGGCCAGGACTTCCCGGCCCGCAAGGCCATCGCCGGCGAGCTTCGCCAGACCATGCGCTACGGCGAGAACCCGCACCAGAAGGCGGCCTTCTACACCTTCCCGAACCCGCGTCCGGGCGTGGCCACGGCCCGCCAGCTGCAGGGCAAGGAACTCAGCTACAACAACATCAACGACACCGACGCGGCCTTCGAGCTGATCGCCGAGTTCGACCCGGCCCAGGGTCCGGCCGTGGCGATCATCAAGCACGCCAATCCGTGCGGCGTGGCCGTGGGCGGCAGCCAGCGCGAGGCCTATGAGCGGGCCCTGGCCTGCGACCCGACCTCGGCCTTCGGCGGCATCGTGGCGGTGAACTCGCGCCTGACCCGCGAGGCGGCCGAGGCCATGGTCGAGATCTTCACCGAAGTGGTCATCGCCCCCGAGGCCGCCGACGACGCCGTCGCCGTGTTCGCGGCCAAGAAGAACCTGCGCCTGCTGGTGACCGGCGGCCTGCCCGACCCGCTGTCGACCGGCGACACCTTCAAGAGCGTGGCCGGCGGCTTCCTGGTGCAGTCGCGGGATGACGCGCGGATCACGGCCTCGGACCTGAAGATCGTGACGAAGCGCCAGCCTACGGACGAAGAGGTCCGCGACATGCTGTTCGCCTTCACGGTGGGCAAGCACGTCAAGTCCAACGCCATCGTCTACGCCCGCGCCGGCCAGACCCTGGGCGTCGGGGCCGGCCAGATGAACCGCAAGGACTCGGCCCGGATCGCGGCGCTGCGGGCCGCCGATTTCGGCCTGGACCTTCGTGGATGCGCCTGCGCCTCGGAAGCCTTCTTCCCGTTCGCCGACGGCCTGATCCAGGCGGCCGAAGCCGGGGCGACGGCGATCATCCAGCCGGGCGGCTCGATGCGCGATGGCGAAGTGATCGAGGCGGCCGACAAGCTTGGCCTCACCATGGCCTTCACGGGCGTGCGAGTGTTCCGGCACTGATTGAGGCACGAAACCCTCGCCCGGAGTTTATCCTCGGGCCGACCAAGGTCGGTCCCGGGGGACGGGCTCAGGGTGAGGATTTCTACTGACGCTCAGTAGCCCTCATCCTGAGCTTGTCGAAGGACGGGGGCGGACCACGAGGAGCTATATGAACAGCGCGGATTGGGGGAACAAGGTCGCCAAGCACTCGCGGGTCTTCAAGCCCGCGGGTCCGGGACCGTTTCCGGTGGCGCTGATCCTGCACGGCTGCGGCGGCAAGACGCCGTTCCTCGAGGACTATGCCCGGGCCGCCGTCGCGGCGGGCTGGGCGGCGGTGGTGGTCGATTCGCTCAAGCCGCGCGGCATGTCCTCGCTGGACGCCAAGCTGTTCGTCTGCACGGGCGTGGCGCTGCGGGGCCTGACCCGGGCGGCCGACGTCTTCGCCATGCTGGCCTGGCTGGAGACGCAAGGCTGGGCCGATCCGGAGCGCGTCTTCCTGGCCGGCTGGAGCCATGGCGGCTGGACGATCATGGACAGCTACGCGATCGGCGAGAACGCGGCGCGCGCCACGAAGCTGGCCGACGCCGATCCGGTCCGGCTGCGCCAGCGGGTGCGCGGCGCGCTGCTGGTCTATCCCTATGCCGGCTATCCCTCCCTGACCTCGCGGCGGGGCTGGGGAGAGGGGGCGCCGCCGGTCTGGTCGGTGCTGGCCGGCAAGGACGCCGTGGTCGGCTGGAAGCTGCCCGGCAAGGCGCTGGACCGCCTGGCGAGCGACGGCCTGCGCGTGGATCGCGTGCTGTTCGACGACGCCACCCACGCCTTCGACGACGACAAGGCCAACGATCCCCGGGCCCGCTATCGGCCCGACCTCTTTCAGGAGATGCAGACCTATTTCGCCAGGGCGCTGACGGCCTGCGGCTGAGCCCGACGCAGGCGGGTCGGACCGCGATAGAGACGGCGCCAGACCCACTCCAGCGGGCCCATCTCGTACCGGTCCATCCACCAGCGCGACCACAGGATCTGGACGGTCCAGGTCAGGATGGTCAGGGCCGCCAGCACCGGCCGGTCGACCTTGCCATGCAGGGCCAGGCCCCGGCCGCCATAGAAGATGGAGGTCATGATCAGCGACTGGGTCAGATAGTTGGTGAACGCCATCTGCCCGACCGGCGCCAGGGCCTTGGGGATCGCGCTCCACGAGCCCTTCGACCGGGCGGCGAACACCATCAGGCCGACATAGGCCAGGGTCGTCAGCGGCGCGGTCATCCACTGCACGGCCTGGAAGATCATCGACAGCGGCCTCGGCAGGCCCAGCAGGATCTGGGCGACCACCAGGCCGCCGACCGCCGCCGAGGCGGTCAGGCCGACGGCGACCAGGGTCACATAGGTCCGCTTGCTCGCCTCGCCGGTCAGCACCCCCAGCTTGAAACAGCCCAGGCCGATCATCATCAGGGCCGAGGTCATGACGAAGATGAACGGCTCGCCCGACAGGTAGCCCAGCCGGTCCTTGGCGTTCTGGATCAGCGACTGCAGGAAGGTTCCGCCGTACTGGAGCTCGGCGGCCCTGGACTTGGCGACGGCCTTGGCGGTCTCCAGCGTGGCCTGGGCCCCATCGTGCTGGAACACGATGGCGGCGGTCATGCCGGCCGTCATCAGCAGCGAGAAGACGACCCAGATGGTGACCCCGGTGCCGATCAGCTTCCGGGGCGCCCAGGACCGGGTCAGCATCACCGCGAAGCCGGCCAGGGCGTAGCTCAGCAGCACGTCGCCGAACCAGATGGCGAAGCCGTGCAGCAGGCCGAAGGCGACCATCCAGGCCAGGCGCTTCCTCAGGATCGCGCCACGCCCGGCGTCCGACCGCTCGCCGCCGACCAGGAAGATCGAGACGCCGAACAGCATGGCGAACAGGGTGACGAACTTGCGCTGGAACAGCCACTGGGTGACGGCCCAGACGCCCAGGGTCGCCGGGCCGGTCCCGTGCGGCCAGTTGGCCACCGACTCCGACAGCGGCGGGGCCACCGCGAAGTCCGGCATGTTGCACAGCAGGATGCCCAGCACGCCGAGACCTCTCAGCGAGTCGAGCAGGACGATGCGATCCTTGGTCATGAGCTCCCCCTCGAAGGGAGCCTGCCGTGTTCCGCGTCAGCCGACAACCGGGACGGGTTTCGGAGCGCGTCTGGGGGCGCTGGCGAGAACAAGGGCGCCCAGCGCCATGAACCCCGCCGACACCACGACGGCGATCCGCTGGTCGCCGGCCAGGCGGGTGCCGACGGCGATGACCAGCGGGGCCAGGAACGCCGTGGCCTTGCCCGACAGCGCATAGAGCCCGAACCACCGCCCGGTCTCGCCGGCCGGGGCCAGCTCGGCCATCCAGGCGCGGAGACTGGACTGCGCCGGCCCGAAGGTCAGGCCAACGAACAGGCTGAAGACCAGGAACATCCGCTCGGGCGTGCTGGAGAACAGAGCCTCGTCGGCCTGGGCCGGCGTGACCGGAACGAGGAAGAAGACCGTATCCCGGCCGACCATCCCCACGCCCGTGGCGCCGAACAGGATCACGCCCGTGGCGATCAGCACGGTGGCCTTGGAACCGATCTTCTGGTCGACCCGCCCGCCGATGAACGTCCCGACGCCGGCCGCGACCGACAGCATGATCGCGTAGAGGCCTAGTTGCGTCGTCGTCCAGCCGAACAGCCCCGCCGCCAGGACGCCTCCGAAGGCGATGAAGCTGGAAATGCCGTCGCCCAGCAGCATGCGGCCGATCAGGAACCTCAGCATGTGCGGCTGGCGGGGCAGGCCCCGGATCGTCGCCCACAGCTCGGCCAGAGGCTTGTCGCCCGCACCTTCCGATGGCTTGGGGGCGATCAGCATCAGCGGCCAGGCGAAGGCCAGGAACCACACGGCCACCAGCGGTCCGACGATCCGGTCCGGCTCGTGCAGCGCCTTTGACAGGCCCAGCAGCGGAACCTTGGGCAGGGAGAAGCAGAAGAGGACGATGAACAGGGTGACCAGCGCCCCGACATAGGCCAGGGCCCAGGCGGTGCCGGACAGCCGTCCGATCTGGCCCGGCTTGGCCACCACCGGCAGCAGGGCGTTCATCACCGTCACGCCCAGTTCGGCCACGACGCTGGCGATGACCAGGCAGGCCAGGATCAGCGGGATGCGGGCCGTCTCGCCGGGCGCGGCCCACCACAGCCCGGCGCTGGCGATGACGAACGGAAAGGCCAGGCCGACCAGCCAGGCGCGCGGATTGCGCCGGGCGTCCAGCGTCGCCCCGAGCAGGGGACTCAGAATGGCGATGGCCAAGCCCGACACCACCCCGGCATAGCCCAGGAGGCTCTGCCCCCGGACGGCGTCGCCAACGAAGCCGGACGCGAAATAGGGCGTGAAGATGAAGGTCGCGATCAGCGCCCAATAGGGTTGCTGGGCCCACTCATAGAGGGTCCAGGCCAAGCGCCGACGATCGCCCTGATCCATTCGGAGTCCCTTCTCCACCCCTCCCTCGTAAGGGAGAGGTGGAGGATGAGCCAGCGCTTAAGCGGCGGTCGAGAGTTCGCGCAGGGCGGCGTTGGCGATGGTCAGCTTGGCGAAGGTCCAGCCGCCGCCGGCCTGTTCGATGTCTTCGATCGTCCGCTTGACCGCGCGGGGACGATCGCCGCGCAGGGCGGCCCAGGACGCGATGGCGGACTTGGCCGCGCTCTCGTCCTCGCCGGCCTGGGCGTTGGCGGCGAACTTCAGCACCGATTGGGTGATCGAGGTCTGCTCGGTCAGCATGTCCTCGATCAGGCGACGGACCGCCAGGCGCTCGAAGGCGTCCCCGCCCACGAAAGCGCCGGCCGCGCCGCGCAGGCGATCGAAACCGAAGGCCGCGCCGACCTGATGGTACAGACGGGCGACGTTCTCGACACTCCAGCTGGAGGCGTTGGCCAGGTCGACGAGATCAGCGGCCGTGGTCAAGGGCTGCAGGGCCGCGACGGACTGGGCCAGGGCTTCGGGCGCGCCGTCGACGATATAGGCCTTCACCCGCTTGGCGACGGTCTTCTGCTCGAACGGCGACAGGATCGCCGGCGCCATGCCGGTCAGCGTCTTCACCGCTGGGCCGTAGGCCTCGACCAGTTGCTGCACGGTCGCCTTGTCGCGGACCGCGCGGCGAGCCAGCCAGAAGCTGAGGCTTCGCAGGGCGTAGGCCAGGGCCTTGTAGAGCGCCGTCTGGCCGCTGGCCGAGGCCTTGTTGTCCAGCGCGTTGACCTGGTCCCACAGGCCGTCGATCCCGAGGATCTCGCGAGCGGCCGTGAAGCCCACGACCACCGCGCCGACATCGGCGACGGCGGCGGCCTTCAGGCGGCTGGCGAAGGTCGGGCCGCACATGTTGACCATCTGGTTGCCGACCACCGTGGCGATGATCTCGCGCTTCAGGCGGTGCTTCTGCATGGCGTCGGCGTACCGGTCCAGCGCCTTGGGGAAGTAGCCGCGCAGGGTCGCCTCGAACCACGGATCGTCCGGCGCCGGGCTGGCGACGATGTCGTCGAACAGGTCCAGCTTGCCATAGGCCAGCAGCACCGCCAGTTCCGGCCGGGTCAGGCCCTTGTTGGCGGCCTTGCGTTCCAGCAGCGCCGTATTGGTCGGCAGGCCCTCGACGCGGCGATCCAGGCGACCGCGCTGCTCGAGATCGACCATGTAGCGGATTTGGGCGTCGACCTCGCTGACCGCGTCGCTTTCCAACAGGGTCAGGGCCAGGGTCTGATCGTAGTTGTGCTCCAGCACGTGATGGCCGACATCGTCGGTCATCGAGGCCAGCAGCGTGTTGCGGCTGTCACGGGTCAGCTCGCCGCCCCGCTCCAGGATCCCGGTCAGGATCTTGATGTTGACCTCGTGGTCGGAGCTGTCGACACCCGCCGAGTTGTCGATGGCGTCGGTGTTGATGTGGCCGCCGCTCTGAGCGAACTCGATGCGGCCCGCTTGCGTCAGACCCAGATTGGCGCCCTCGCCCACGACCCTGACCCGCAGGTCCGAGCCGTTGATGCGGATAGCGTCATTGGCCTTGTCGCCGGCGTCGGCGTTGCTCTCGCCCTTGGCCTTCACATAGGTGCCGATGCCGCCGAGATAGAGCAGTTCGGCCTTCGACTTCAGGATCGCGGTCATCAGCTCGGCCGGCGAGACGGCCTCGGCCTTGATCTCGAACAGCTCGCGAACTTCCTTCGACAGCGGGATGCTCTTCAGGCCGCGGGCGAACACGCCGCCGCCGGCCGAGATCTTCGACTTGTCGTAGTCGTCCCACGACGAACGCGGCAGCTTGAACATCCGGTCCCGCTCTTCCCACGACATGGCCGGGTCCGGGTTCGGGTCGAGGAAGATGTGGCGGTGGTCGAAGGCGGCCAGCAGCTTGGTCTGCTTGGACAGCAGCATACCGTTGCCGAACACGTCGCCCGACATGTCGCCCACGCCGACCACGGTGAAGGACTCCGTCTGGATGTCCTTGCCCAGCTCGCGGAAGTGGCGCTTGACCGCTTCCCAGGCGCCGCGGGCGGTGATGCCCATGACCTTGTGGTCGTAGCCGACCGAGCCGCCGGACGCGAAGGCGTCGCCCAGCCAGAAGCCGTAGCTCTCGGCCACGCCGTTGGCGATGTCGGAGAAGGTGGCCGTACCCTTGTCGGCGGCGACCACCAGGTAAGGGTCGTGGCCGTCATGCACGACCACCGAGGGCGGCGGCACGACCTGGTTGTCGGCGTCGATATTGTCGGTCAGGTCCAGCAAGCCCGACAGGAAGGTCTTGTAGGCGCGGATCGCCTCGGCCTGGATCGCGTCGCGATCGCCGCCGCGCGGCAGGTGCTTCGGATAGAAGCCGCCCTTCGAGCCGACCGGCACGATGACCGCGTTCTTGACCTGCTGAGCCTTCACCAGGCCGAGCACCTCGGTGCGGAAGTCGTCGCGGCGATCCGACCAGCGCAGGCCGCCGCGGGCGACGGGGCCAAAGCGCAGGTGCACGCCCTCGACATGCGGGGCCGAGACGTAGATCTCGCGATAGGGCTTGGGGGCTGGCAGGTCTTCCAGCTCGCGCGAGGCGATCTTGAAGCTGATGTAGGGCTTGGGACCCCCGTCGGCCGCCGGCTGATAGAAGTTGGTGCGCTGGATGGCGCCGACCAGGGCGGCCAGACGGCGCAGCACGCGGTCGGCGTCGAGGCTCTCGACGGCCTGCAGGGCCTCGGTGATCTTGCCCTCGACCGCCTTGGCCTGCTCTTCGCGGGTCTTGAGATCAGCGCGAACGGCCGGATCGAACTTGGTCTGGAAGAGATCCAGGATCAGGCGCGCGACGCCCGGGTGATCCGCCAGGGCCCGCTCCTGCACGCCCTGGCTGGGATCCAGGCCCGACTGCTGGCGATAGCGGGCGAGCGCGCGGATCAGGGCGGCCTCGCGCCAGCCGATGCCGAGTTCCAGCACCAGGCGGTTGAAGCCGTCGCTCTCGGCGCGCCCCGTCCAGATGGCGACGAAGGCGGCCTCGAAGGCCTGCTTGATGTCGCCGAAGACCAGATGCTCGCCAGCCTCGTCCCGCAGGACGAATTCGTGGACCCAGACCGGTTTGCCGTCTGGGGAGACCTTGAAGCCGTCCTCGATCAAGGCCTTGAGGCCCATATGCTCCAGGATCGGCAGCACGTCGGCCAGCGGGGCGGCGGCGCCCGGGCGATAGAGCTTGAAGCGGAACGTCACCGCGCTGTCGCCGTCGCGACGGAAGGCGCGGACCCGGACCGCCTCGTCCTCGGCCAGATCGTCGATCACCTGGATGTCCGCCAGGGCCTCGCCGGCGTCATACTGGTCGCGATAGCCGGGCGGGAAGGCGCCGGCATAGCGGGCCAGCAGGTGGGCGACGCGTCCCGTGGAGCCCTCGCGAACGGCGGCCTCGAAGCGGTCGTCCCAGGTGCGGGCGGTCTCGGCGATGGCGGCCTCCACGGCGGCCATGTCCGGCTCGGCGTGATCGCCTGGCGTCACGCCCAGAATGTAGTGAACACGGGCCAGCGGGGCGTCGGAGAAGCTCGGATAATAGGCCGACACCCGGCCCCGGAACGCCTCGGCCAGGATGTGGCCGGCCCGGGTGCGGACGCCGGAGTCGTAGCGATCGCGCGGCACGAACATCAGGACCGAGATGAAACGGTCGAAGGGATCGCGGCGGGCGAACAGCTTGACGCGGGGACGGTCATAAAGGTGCAGCACGCCCATGGCCGTGGCCAGCAACTGGGCCTCGTCGGTCTGGAACAGCTCGTCGCGCGGCCAGGTCTCGAGGATGTTGCGCAGGCGCTTGCCGTTGTGGCTCTCGGGATCCTTTCCGGCGCGCTCCAGGATGTGGCCGACCTTGCGACGGATCAGCGGCACCTCGTGGGCGGGCGTCTCATAGGCCTCGGCGGTGAACAGGCCCACGAAGCGGACCTCGCCCGAGGCCTTGCCATCGGCGCCGTAGCGGCGGACGCCGACATAGTCGGTGTAGCCGCGGCGGTGGACGCGCGAACGCAGGTTCGACTTGGCCACCACGATCGGGTCGCCGATGTCGATATGGCTGCGGATCTGGGCCGACAGGATGGCCGGCTCGCTGCTCCGGCGCAGGACCGTGCGAGCCTGGTCGCGCAGGACGCCCAGGCTGCCTTCCGGCTGATAGAGGGGCTCCTCGGCCGCGTAGCCGCCATCGGCGGTGCGGGGATATTCGTAGAGGCGCGCGCCGAGGAACACGAAGTGGTCGCGCTCCAGCCAGTCGAGGAAGGCCAGGTCCTCGGCCTTTTCGTCCGCGGAGACCGGCGCCTTGGCGGCTTTCAGCTCGTCGATCGTGCGGCGCATCAGCCCGCGCATGGCTTCGAAATCCTGCACGGCCAACTGGACGTCGGCGAGCGCTTCGCGAACGCTTAGCAGCAGGGCCGCCTCGCGGTCCTCGCCGACCGGGGCTAGCCAGATCTGAATCATCGAGCGGCGGACGCCGCCGCAGTCGGCGACGGGGTGGAACATGGCGCGGACCGAGAAGCCGGCCTCGGTCACTTCGCCCATGATGCTGTCGACCAGGAACGGTCGGTCGGGCTGCACGATCTCGAGCAGATCGGACGGGGGGTCTCCGCCCTCGGTGCGGCGCAGGCGGATGACGGGTTCGGAGACGTCCTTGGCGCTTTCGCCGAAGCGCCAGAAATCGGCCAGGGCGCCAGCCACGTCGGCGACGTCCAGACCGGGCAGTTCCTCAGCCGACCAGTCGTCCTGGGCCTGGGTGGCGAAGCCGCGCGCGGCGGGCGACAGGGACTCGGCCGACACCCCCAGAGCCTGGGCGAAAGCGCTTACTAGCGGACCGATCGGAGCCTCAGCGGAAATGAGGTCTTTTTTTTCACCGATCATTCGATTTCCTCGCGAATTTTTGGCCGGAACCTAGCCCTTTCGAGCGTCACTTCAACCGTTACGTCTGGAAGTGGAAAGAATTCCTGCTGCTTTCGGCCAAATTCGGCTTGAAACGGAAGCGCCGCCGGCTGGGGGGAAGCCGGCGGCGCGGGCCCGCTCCGGGGGGAGAGGCGGGCGTTTTCCGCTTCGATCGCGGCGGCCTTGCCAGCCGGGACCTGCGGGGTGTCCGGGTGGGGGGAGCCGGACAAGGCATAGATAGGAGCCAGCCAGTTCATTTTAAGGGGCGCGTTCATTTCTTTCGCGCCCGCCGCGGCGGAGCGTCGGGCGCCGGCCCGTGACCCCGCCCCGACAGCATTTGCCCGCCCTGCGGGTCGCCGTCCTCGGACAGCAGGATGGCGATCCAGCGCGAGCCCTCGAACTGCGCCAGAATCACCATGGCCGCCACGGTCAATGGCGTGGAGAGGAACATGCCCGGCACGCCCCACAGCGCGCCCCAGACCGCCAGCGAGAGCAGGATCACCGTCGGATCCATGTTCAGGCTGTCGCCCTGCATGCGCGGATAGATGACGTTGCCGACCACGAAGAAGATTCCCTGCAGAGCCGCGAACAGGATGATCGCCGGCCACAGGGTGTCGGGGAACTGGACCAGCGCGAACAAGGGCGGCAAGAAGCAGCCGATCGCCCCGCCCAGGATCGGGATGTAGGCGGCCAGGAAGATCAGGAACGCCCAGAAGAAGGCGTTGTCCAAGCGGACCAGCATCATCACCGCCCAGGCGGCGGCGGCGATCATCAGGCCGGTGACCGTCTGAATCCAAAGATACTGCTCCACCCCGTCGCGAATGCGCTGGAACATGGTCATGTTCGACTCGCGCTCGGCATGGTGCGGGAACAGGGCGACGATCTTTCGGCTGAAGCCCCGGCGCGAGGCGAGGATGAAGCCGAGATAGATCAGCACCAGCACGGCGCTGGTGCCGAAATTCTTGAACGACTGGGCCACATCGCCGATATAGCTCTGCAGGTTCAAAAGCTTGGCCAGGTCGGTGATGGTGGGAACGCCATGCAGCTGCAGGCCGGGAAACAGCCTGCCGGCCAGCGGCGTGAACTTGGCGATGATCGCGTTCAGGCTGGCGACATACTCCGAGGAGTGGTCGAAGAACGTCTTGCTGTTCACCACGACGATCCAGATCGAGACGCCGAACAACGCCAGGGACAGCACCACCGCGGTCGGCAGAGCCAGCTTGCGCGGGAAGCCCGGCGTGCGCAGGGTCAGCACGCGAGCGAAGCTGTCGATCATCACCGCCAGGAACACGGCCAGGGCCAGGGGGGTCAGGATGTCCTGCATCCACTTCAGCGTCGCGCCGCCGGCGATGACGGCCAGGAAGACCACCGCGTTGCGCGTCGTGACCGGCGGCGGAGCCCGGGGCGGGTCAGTGGCCGTCATTTGTAAAATATCTCCAGAGGCGAGCCCGACATTGACCGCGCAGATTGGCGCGGCGCAAGGCCCCGGTTAGGGTCAACGCGTTCGAAGGAGTTTGGTCATGCCGCTGTCGATTGGCGAAAACGAGATCCTAGTCGGTTTGGGCGAAGGCCCGGTGACACAGCGGCTCGATCGCTCAAACCGCCACGGCGTGGTGGCCGGGGCGACCGGCACCGGCAAGACCGTCACCCTGCAGGTTCTGGCGCAGGCCTTCTCCGACGCCGGCGTGCCCGTCTTCGCCGCCGACGTGAAGGGCGACCTCTCCGGCGTGGCCATGCCCGGAACCCCGAACGAGAAGATGCAGGCCCGCGCCGATCAGATGGGCATGGTGCTCTCGCCGGCCGCGCCGCCGGTGATGTTCTGGGACCTGTTCGGCCAGAAGGGCCACCCGATCCGCACGACCATCTCGGAGATGGGGCCGCTGTTGCTGTCGCGCCTCCTGGAATTGAACGACGTGCAGGAGGGCGTGCTGACCATCGTCTTCCACGTCGCCGACCAGGACGGCCTGCTGCTGCTGGACCTGAAGGACCTTCAGGCGGCGCTGAAATATGTCGCCGACCATGCCGACGAGATCGGCACGCAGTACGGCAATGTCTCGGCCGCCACGGTGGGCGCGATCCAGCGCAAGCTGCTGACCTTGCAGACGCAAGGCGCCGAGCACTTCTTCGGCGAGCCGGCTCTCGATCTCTCCGACATCATGCGCACCGACGCGGCCGGCCGCGGCTACGTCAACCTGCTGGCCGCCGACCGCCTGATCCAGTCGCCCAAGCTCTATTCGACCTTCCTGCTGTGGCTGCTGTCGGAGCTGTTCGAGGTGCTGCCCGAGGTCGGCGATCCGGAAAAGCCCAAGCTGGTGTTCTTCTTCGACGAAGCTCACCTCCTCTTCAACGACGCGCCCAAGCCGCTGCTGGAAAAGATCGAGCAGGTCGTGCGCCTGATTCGTTCCAAGGGCGTCGGGATCTACTTCGTCACCCAGAATCCGGCCGACATTCCCGACGCGGTGTTGGGCCAGTTGGGCGCCCGCGTGCAGCACGCCCTGCGCGCCTATACCCCCGCCGATCAGAAGGGCCTGAGGGCGGCCGCCCAGTCGTTCCGAGTCAATCCCAACTTCGACACCGCCGAGACCATCCAGGCCCTGGGCGTCGGCGAGGCCCTGGTCTCGACCCTCGACGAGAAGGGGGCGCCAAACGTCGTGCAGAAGACCCTGATCCGGCCGCCGGCCTCGCGCCTGGGACCGCTGACGCCGCCGGAGCGCGCGGCCCTCCAGGCCCAAAGCCCCGTGGCCGGAGTCTACGACACCGCCGAGGATCGCGATTCCGCCTACGAGATCCTGCAGGGCCGCGCCAAGAAGGCCCAGCAGGACGCCGACAACGCGCGCGAACAGGCCGAGGAGAACAAGCGCGAGGCCGTCGAGGCCAAGGTCCGCGAGCGCGAGGAAGCCCAGCGGGAGCGCGAGAGCCGACCCCGGGCGTCGGGCCGCCAGACCATGACCGAGGCCTTCGCCGTAACCCTGGTCCGCACCGTGGCGTCCACCGCCGGACGTGAGCTGATCCGAGGCCTGCTGGGCGGTCTGGTCGGCGGAACGACTACCCGGCGCCGGCGGCGCTAGAGCTTCGTCGCGGGCGGGGCGCGGTCGCCCAACAGCGCCGCGGCGATTTCGGCCAGTTGGTCGATCTGGAACGGCTTGCGCAGCACTGGCCACGGCAGCTCGGCCGGAGTCGTGTCCATATAGTCGCCGGCGTAGCCGGTGGTCAGCAGCACGGCCATGTCCGGCCGATGGACCGAGACCGATCGCGCCAGGTCCACGCCGCTGACGCCGCCGGGCATGATCACGTCGGACATCAGAAGATCGAACGCCACGCCCTCCGCCAGCGCCTCCAGCGCGGAGGTCCCGTTCTCGGCGGTGGCGACCTCACAACCCAGATCGCGCAGCAGGCCGCCAGCGATCTCGCGCACGGCCGCGTCATCCTCGACCAGCAGCACCCGCACGCCTTTCAGCCGGTCGCGCGCCGGCGGCTGTACCGGGATCCCGGCCGGCGTCACGGCGTCGTCCGTGGCCGGCAGGTAGAGGACGACGGTCGTGCCGTGGCCTTCGACGCTGTCGATGGCCACCCCGCCGCCACACTGCCGCAGGAAACCGTAGACCTGGGCCAGGCCCAGACCCGTACCCTTGCCGACCTCCTTCGTGGTGAAGAACGGCTCGAACACCCGGGCCAGAACCTCGGGCGGCATACCCGCGCCGGTGTCGCTGACCGCCACCTGGACATAGTCGCCGGGCGCGGTGTCGGCGACCTCGTCCACGGCCAGAGTCACGGGCGCGACGGCGATGCTGATCTCGCCGCCGAACGCCGTGGCGTCGGCGGCGTTGACCACCAGGTTCAGCAGAGCCGCCTCGAACTGGGCCGCGTCGACCCGCGCGCGGCAGGCGGCCGGGTCACGGCGCAGCGTCAGGGTCACGCCTTCACCCACCGCCCGGCGCAACAGCGGCTCGGCCTGGTCGAGCAGGGACCCGATCTCGACCACCTCCAGCTTCAGCTCCTGGTTCCGCGAGAAGGCCAGCAACTGGCGGGTCAGGCGTTCGCCGCGCTGACCGGCCGCCAGGGCCGCCTCGGCCAGGCGGGTGACACGCGGCGTGTCGTCGGGCCTGCGCAGGATCATGTCCAGGCCGCCGACGATCACGGTCAGCAGGTTGTTGAAGTCATGCGCCACCCCACCCGTCAGCCGGCCGACGGTCTCCAGCCGCTGAGCCTGGGCCAGCGCCGCCTGGGCGCGCGCGGTCTCGGCCATGCTGGCCTGCAGCGCCGCCGTGCGCTCGGCGACCCGATCCTCCAGGTCCTTGCGCGCCTCAACCGTCTCGGTGAAGTCGAAGCAGCTGCCGATATAGCCGTGATAGGCCCCGGCCTCATCGAAGCGTGGCGCGCCGACGCTGTTGATCCAGCGCCAGGCGCCGTCGGCGCGGCGCAGCCGGAAGACGACATTGAAAGGTTCGCGTCGACCGGCCGCGGCGTTGGCGATCTCGAACCCGGCTTGGCGATCTTCGGGATGCAGGCCCTCCAGCCAGCCGGCGCCCAGTTCATCCTCAAGGGGGCGTCCGCGAAAGTCGAGCCAGGCCTGGTTGAACCAGTCGGCCCGACCGTTCTCCGCCGTGGCCCAGATCAGCACCGGCGCCGTATTGGCGACGCCTCGGAACAGCTCCTCGCTGCCACGCAGCGCCGCCGCCGCGCGGCGCTCCTGGGTCACGTCGCGAAAGGTCACGGCCAGATCCTCGCCCAGCCGCACGCCGCTGGAGCGGATCCAGCGCTCCTCGCCGTCGATGACCCGCCGCACGTCGATGTCGTCGGGGCCGCCGCTCTCCAGCAGGCGCGCCAGGCGATCGACCATGTCGCGGCCAGTCTCGTCGGAAAAGACATCCAAAGCCCGCCTGCCCAGCAGGGTCGAAGTCCCCTTCGGCCTCATGGTCTCGGCCATCGGATTGGCGTAGGTCCAGCGGAAGTCGATCACCCGTCCGGCCTCGCGAACCGGCTCCAGGATCACGAAGGCGTCCAGCGACACCTCCTGCGCCGAACGGAAGCGCGCCTCGGCCGCCAAGCCCGACCGCACGGCCAGACGCAGAGCCTCGACGAGCATCACGATCAGCCCGCCGCACAGCAGGAACATGATCAACTGGGCCGCTTCGCGGGATTGCAGGGCCCACGCGCCGTCGGGGGTCATCCAGAACCGAAAGGCCGTCAGGGCGCAGACGATAAGGGCCAGAAATCCCGGCCCCAGCCCGCCGACCATCGCCGCGACCATGACCGCGACGAAGAAAGTCGGGAAATAGATCGGAACGCCGAACACGGAGACGGCGGCGAAGCGGGCGACGACGGCCACGCCTACAGCCAGCAGCGCGAAGCCATAGCGCAGTTCGCGCCGATCGGCCGCGGTTACGAACTTGATGGCGGTCCGTCCCAGCACGCGCTCGCCCCGATGTCGGCTCTACGGCCCCGCTTGGGACCGTCTAACGGCTCAGGGCCTGGGAGGGTTCCGGGGCGCCGTGCAAAGGGTTCGATGTCCGGCTGATCGGCTCAGGCCGAGCGCTTGGCCTCGCCCGGCGCCTGACCCAGGTCGACGGGACCTTCAAGACGGGCTGGCGCGGCGCCGACCAGGGTCCAGGCCGACAGGGTGTCGATCGGGGCCGGGCGACCGATGGCGTAGCCCTGCAGCTCCGTGCAGTTCTCGCCGCGCAGGAAGATGATCTGCTCTTCGGTCTCGACGCCCTCGGCGACGACCGGGATCTCCAGGCTGCGGCCCAGGCCCAGCACGGCGCGCACGATGACCGTGGCGCGGTCGTGACGGTGGATGTTCTCGACGAAGCTCTTGTCGATCTTGATCTTGTCGAACGGGAACGACTGCAGGGTCGACAGCGACGAGAAGCCGGTGCCGAAGTCGTCCATGGCGATCCGCACGCCCAGGGCCTTCAGGCGGCGCAGATTGTCCAGCGCGCGCTGATAGTCCTTGAAGAGCGCGCTCTCGGTGATCTCCAGTTCCAGGCGCGAAGGCGACAGGCCGGTGGCGATCAGCACTTCGTGCACCAGGCTGGGCAGGGCCGGATTGTGCAGCTGGATTGGCGAGAGGTTGACCGCGATGCGCAGCGGCTTCTCCCATGAGGCGGCGTCGGCGCAGGCGCGGCGCAGGACCCAGTCGCCCAGCGCGCCGATCAGGCCGTTCTCCTCGGCGACCGGAATGAAATCCAGCGGCGGGATCATGCCGCGCGTCGGGTGCTGCCAGCGGACCAGGGCCTCGAAGCCGCAGACCTCGCCGTCGGTGGCGCGGGCCAGGGGTTGGTAGTGGACCACCAGTTCATCTTCGGCGATGCCCTGGCGCAGGTCGCGGGCCAGATTGCGGCGCTCGCGGATCGTGTCGTCCATCTCGCGCTTGAAGAAGCGGTAGACGCCTCGGCCGCTTTCCTTGGCGCGGTACAGGGCCATGTCGGCATTGGCCATCAGAGCCTCGGTCGTGCGGCCGTCGTCGGGATAGAGGCTGACGCCCAGGCTGGCGCCGAGCGCCAGCTCCTGGCCGTCATAGACCACAGGGGCCGACAAGAGTTCGAGCAGGCCGCCCGAAAGTTCGGCGGCCGCGGTCGGCTGATCGCCGCCGGCCACCTGGACGATGATGAACTCGTCGCCGCCCAGACGCGCGGCGAACGAAGGGGCCTGGACCGCCGACTGCAGGCGGCGGGCGGTCTCCACCAGGATGGCGTCGCCGGCCAGGTGGCCGTGCTGGTCGTTGGCTTCCTTGAAGTGGTCCAGGTCGATGCAGATCACCGACAGGGTCTCGCCGGAGGCCTCGACGCGATCGAGGGCCGCGCCCAGGCGGGCTTGCAGCGAATTGCGGTTTGGCAAACCGGTCAGACCGTCGTGCTCGGCGAGATAGCGGATCTTCTCCTCGGCGGCGCGGCGCTCGCGCAAATCGCGGACGGCCAGGACGGTCAGACCCGAGGTCTCCACGCGGGCGCCATCGTCCATCAGGCGCGAAAAAACCTCGACCGGGATCTCGCGACCGCCGGTGATCGGCTGGATCTTGCCTTCGCGGCGCACGCCCTCGCGGGTCGGACCGGCTTCGTCGAAAGTCAGGATCGAACCGACCAGCGGGCGGCCGACCAGTTCGGGGAGTTCGGCGCCGACCAGCTCGCAGAAGGCGGCGTTGGCGTCGTTGATCTTGCCCGACTGAACCACGACCAGACCTTCATAAGCCGCGTTGGCCAAGCGGCGAATGCGCTCGAGGGCCGAGCGCGAGGTCTGGGATTCAATGGCGACGGCGCCGAGCCCGCCCAGGATGATCATGGCCGTGATCGACCCGACGGCCAGGGTCAGGAAGCCGCCCGACAGCAGTTGGTCCGGCACCTGGACCCCGGCGTCGGGAATGATGGTGATCGCGGACATGCCGGTGAAGTGCAGGGCGACGATGCCCAGGCACAGCAGGCCGCCGCCGATGGCTTGCTTCTTGACGGTCCGGGCCTGGCCGGCCAGCACCAAGGCGGTCGTCGCGCCGCAGACCCCGAGGATCGCCGAGAGCCCGACGGTGGCGTGTTCCCAGACCAGGTGGCCCTGGGTCACGAAGGCCGACATGCCGGTATAGTGCATGGCCGCGACACCCAGGCCGATCAGGACGCCGCCGGCGAAGTCGTTGGTGGTCGAGCGCTGGGCGGAGGCCACGGCGAAGCCGCTGGCCATGAACAGGGCCGCGATCATCAGCGACAGCAGGGTGCCCGTCGGGCTGTAGCCGGTCTTCAGGCCCGGTGTGAAGGCGACCATGGCGATGAAATGGGTGGCCCAGACACTGGAGCCGGCGACCAGACCGGTCAGCAGCAACCACGCGGCGCGCACGACACCCCGGGCGCCGCGCATCCGCGAATAGAGGCGGAACGTGGTGAAGCAGCCGGCGATGCAGACGAGGCCGGCGACGAGCACCAGGCGCAGGTCGTGTTGCGTCGTCAGACAGGTCAGGAACTTGAGCACGCACGCCCCCCCGAGGGTCACATCCCTCTAGAGCTACAGCGAGAGTTGCAAATAAAGCGTTTCGCGCGAGTTTCCGGCGACATCTGGTCAGAACGGCCGGGCGTCACGGGTCGAATTTGCCCGCTCGATGACCAGTGTTCAGCTGTTCGCTTGAGCCTGGTGCCACTTCCAGGCGCTGGACAGGATGGCGTCGAGATCCCGCGACGGGCTCCAGCCCAGCTGCGCGCGGGCCTTGGCGCTGTCGCCCACCAGGATCGGGGCGTCGCCTGGGCGTCGCGGCGCCATCTGCACCGTCAGCGGCTTGCCCACGGCGCGCCCGACCCCGTCGACCAGCTCGCGCACCGTCGTGCCCGTGCCGGTGCCGAGGTTGTAGGATTCCGACGAGCCGCCCGCCAACAGACGCTTCAGCGCCGAGACGTGGGCGTCGGCCAGGTCCAGTACGTGGACGTAGTCGCGCACCGCCGTGCCGTCGCGGGTGTCGTAGTCGTCGCCGAAGATCGTGAAGTGCGAGCGTTGGCCGAGGGCGACCTGAATCGCCAGCGGAATGGCGTGGGTTTCCGGCTCGTGCCACTCGCCGATGCGGCCCTTGGGGTCGGCGCCGGCGGCGTTGAAGTAGCGCATCACGGCGCTACGGAAGCCGACATAGCGGTCGTAGTCGGCCAGGGCCTGCTCGACCATCAGCTTGCTGCGGCCATAGGGATTGAGCGGCGCCTGCGGGTGGTCCTCGGCCATCGGCAGGGTCACCGGATCGCCGAAGGTGGCGCAGGTCGAGGAAAACACCAGGGCCTCGACCCCGGCCCGCCGCGCGGCTTCGATCAGGGTGATCGTCCCGCCGACATTGTTGTCGAAGAAGGCGCCAGGGTTCTTGACCGACTCCCCGACCTCGATGCGGGCGGCGAAGTGCAGGACGGCGATCGGCTTGTGCTGGGCGAAGACCGCGTCCAGCCGCGCGCCGTCACGGATGTCACCGACTTCCAGCGGTCCCCACTGGACGTGTTCGCGATGACCGTTCGACAGGTCGTCGAACACCACCGGCCGGAAACCGGCCGCGGCCAGCGCCAGGCAGCAGTGCGAGCCGACATATCCGGCGCCGCCGGCCACGAGTACGGTTTGCATCGGAATCCCCACGCCGTCGCTTCCAGCTAGCGATTTTGCATGACGCAGGGAAGGCGCTACCCGGCAAAGGTCATCAAGATGTCACGGGAGCGAGCGTTTTGGCGGTCGGCGCCGGGGCGGCTTGCCTCGGCGTCGCGATTGCTGGATTAGGCGGGAGCGCCGCGCGAGGCGCTCGTTCGGATCGGGAAGAATCGATGCGCGTAGCGATGATTGGCACGGGTTATGTGGGGCTGGTGTCTGGGGCGTGTTTCGCCGACTTTGGTCACGTGGTGACTTGCATCGACAAGGATCCGAGCAAGATCGAGCGCCTGGAGAAGGGCGAGATCCCGATCTTCGAGCCGGGCCTGGATGACCTGGTGGCCCGCAACGTCCGCGAAGGCCGGCTGTTCTTCACGCTGGACGGCGCGCAGGCGATCAAGGACGCGGACGCGGTGTTCATCGCCGTGGGCACGCCCACCCGCCGCGGCGACGGCCATGCGGATCTCTCCTACGTCTACGCCGCGGCCGAGGAGATCGCCGGCCTGATCGACGGCTTCACCGTGGTGGTCACCAAGTCGACCGTGCCGGTGGGCACCGGCGACGAGGTCGAGGCGATCATCAAGAAGGCCAATCCGACCGCCCAGTTCGCCGTGGTGTCGAACCCGGAGTTCCTGCGCGAGGGCGCGGCGATCGAGGACTTCAAGCGTCCCGACCGCGTGGTCGTCGGCACCGACGACGAGCGGGCCCAGGCGGTGATGCGCGAGCTCTATCGCCCGCTGTCACTGAACGAGACCCCGATCATCTTCACCGGCCGCCGGACCAGCGAGCTGATCAAGTACGCGGCCAATGCGTTCCTGGCGATGAAGATCACCTTCATCAACGAGATGGCCGACCTCTGCGAAGCGGTTGGCGCGGACGTCCAGCAGGTCGCCAAGGGCATCGGCCTGGACAAGCGCATCGGCGGCAAGTTCCTGAACGCCGGCCCCGGTTATGGCGGATCGTGCTTCCCCAAGGACACCATCGCCCTGGTGCGCACGGCCCAGCAGTACGGCGCGCCCGTGCGGCTGATCGAGACCACGGTCGAGGTCAATGACGCGCGCAAGAAGGCCATGGCCGGCAAGGTGGCCAAGGCCATCGGCGCCGAGGACCTGACCGGCAAGACGATCGGTGTGCTGGGCCTGACCTTCAAGCCCAACACCGACGACATGCGCGACGCCCCCAGCCTCGACATCGTCCCGGCCCTGCAGGCCCTGGGCGCCAACGTCCAGGCCTTCGATCCGGAAGGAGCCAAGGAAGCGGCCCACATGCTCAAGGATGTGGACTTCAAGGCCGGGGCCTATGAGGTCGCCGAGGGCGCCGACGCGCTGGTGATCATCACCGAGTGGGACCAGTTCCGGGCCCTGGACCTGGACCGCATCAAGCTCCTGATGAAGACGCCGGTCGTGGTCGACCTTCGCAATGTCTACAAGCCCGCGGAGATGGTCCGGCATGGCTTCACCTACGCTTCCATTGGGCGCGGCTGAGCATGAGCAAGACTCCGATCATCGTCACGGGCGCGGCCGGCTTCGTGGGCTACCATGTCGCCGAGCGCCTGCTGGCGGGCGGCGAGACGGTGATCGGCGTCGACGTGTTCAACACCTATTACGATCCGGCGCTGAAGGCGGCTCGGGCCGCGCGGCTGGAAGGCCGCGACGGTTTCACGATGGTCCGCATGGACATCGCCGAGCACGAGGCCTTCGCCGAGCTGGTGAAAACCTCGGGCGCCAAGCAGGTGATCCACCTGGCCGCCCAGGCCGGGGTCCGCTACTCGATCGAGAACCCGTTCGCCTACGAGCGCAGCAACCTGGCCGGCCACCTGTCGGTGCTGGAAGCCTGCCGCCATGCGGGTGTCGAGCATCTGGTCTACGCGTCCTCGTCTAGCGTCTATGGCGACCGGCCGCTGAACGGCGACGGCTTCCGCGAGACCGATCCGGCCGAGAGCCCGGTATCGCTGTACGCCGCCACCAAGCGCTCGTGCGAGCTCTTGAGCCAGAGCTACGCCAAGCTCTACGGCTTCCCGCAGTCGGGCCTGCGGTTCTTCACCGTCTATGGCCCCTGGGGCCGGCCGGACATGGCCTATTACGGTTTCACCGAGAAGATGCTGAAGGGCGAGACGATCGAGATCTATGGCGAGGGCAAGATGGCCCGCGACTTCACCTATATCGACGACATCGTCGACGGCATCCTGGGCGTGCTCGACCATCCGCCGGCCCAAGGCGGGCATGAAGTCTACAATATCGGCGACAACGATCCGGTCGGACTGTTGGACATGATCTCGACTCTGGAAGCCGCGCTCGGGATCGAGGCTAAGAAGGTCTTCCTGCCGATGCAGCCGGGCGACGTGCCGGCGACCTTCGCCAATATCGACAAGCTCCAGGCGCTCTGCGGCTACCAACCCAAGGTCAAGCTGGCCGAAGGCCTGGTCAGGTTCGTCCAATGGCGGAGAAGCTACGCCGGCTGAAGCATCGCCCGCCTCGACAGCTGGTGCTCGCGCCAGGAGATGAACAGGGTCGACGCGACCACGATCGCCGCGCCGACGATCACCGCCGGCTTGGGGACCTCGTGGAACAGCAGTAGGCCCGCGCCCACGGCGAAAACCAGCCGGGTATAGTCGATCGGGGCCATGACCGCCGCCTCTCCGGCCTCCATGCCCTTGATGTAGGCGCCTTGGGTCAAGGTGCCGATCACGCCCATGGCGGCCAGCAGACCCAGGTCCGGCAGGGTCGGCCACCGCCAGACGAACAGGGCTGGTGGGATGGCGAACACCAGGCCCAGCACGGCGGCGTAGACCAGCAGTACGAACGGGCTGTGATCGCGGGTCATGACCTTCATGCCGGTGATGGTCAGGGCGAACAGGAAGGCCGAGATCAGGGCGCAGGCCTGGGGCCAGCCGATCCAGGCGGCGGCCCCGCCCGAGCCGGGCCTTAGCATGATCAGCACGCCAGCGAAGCCGACCAGGGCCGCGCCGATCCGCAAGGGTCCGATCGGCTCGCGCAGCACGAAGGCGGCCAGCGGGACAAGCCAGAGCGTCCGCGTGAACGACAGCGCGTTGGCGTCGGCCAGCGGCAGCTTCTGATAGGCGTAGAAGCCCATGATCAGCGCCAGCACCCCGGCGCTGGAGCGGAAGATCAGGATGCCCGGCCGGGTCGTCCGGAACGCCGCGCGCCAGTCGCGGGCCATCAGCGGCAGGAGCACAAGCACCCCCGCCAACTGCCGGTAGAAGGTCTGCAGCGCGGCCGGATAGCCGGGTCCCAGGAACTTGATCAGGGTGGTCATCGCCGTAAAGCCGACCGCGGAGGCCAGCATCCACAGCGCGCCGCGCAGGTTCGGCGTGAGGGTCACCCCGCCGCGCCGGAAGCCACCAGTTGGGCGCGCATCGCCTCGGCCTGTTCGGGCGTGATGCCCATGGCCGCCAGGATCGGCGAGGGCGTGTTCTTGTCCCACGCGCTGCGCGGACCAACAGTGATGCCCCCGTCGACGACGATGTGGGTTCCGGTGACGAACTGGGAATCGTCGCTGGCCAGGTAGAGAGCGGCGGCGGCGATGTCTTCGGGCAGGCCCGACTTGGGGATCGGCTGGATCTTGGGACCGATCGAGGCGATCTGGGCGGCCATCTGGTCAGCGACCTCACGCGGCAGACCCATCGAGGCCCCGAAGATCGAGGTGGCGATCAGGCCCGGGCAGATGGCGTTGACCCGGATCTTCAGCGGGGACAACTCGGCCGCCGCGCATCGGCTCATGTGGATCACCGCCGCCTTGGCCGCCGAATAGGCCAGCGGTCCGAAGCCCGCCTGCAGGCCGGCGATCGAGGCGGTGTTGATGATCGAGCCGCCGCCGCGCTTCAGCATCAGCGGCAGGGCGTGCTTCATGCCGATGGCCGGACCGCGCACCAGCAGGGCGAAGGTCTTGTCCCAGCCCTCCACCGTCAGTTCGGGAACGGCGGCGGGCGTGCCGCCGTGGCCGGCGTTGTTGAACAGGATGTCGAGGCCGCCGAAGCTCTCCTCGGCCAGGGCCATGGTCCTGGCCAGGTCGTCTTCCAAGGTGACGTCGCAACGCGAGAAGCGGACGCGGTCGGGGAAACGCTTCTCCAGCATCTCGCCCTTTTCGGCCTGCAGGTCGGCGGCGATCACGCTCGCCCCCTCGGCCACGAACAACTCGACCGCGCCGAGCCCGATGCCCGAGCAGCCCCCGGTGACGACGGCGACCTTGCCGTCCAGACGTCCGACCATGGAAATTTCCTCCGCGTCCCCGACCTCTTCGCGGGTCAGTGATCAACGATCATATTCGCGGAGCAAACGGTCGTTGGCTAGGGGTCTTGGACCCGGACGGGAGATGAAATCAGGCCGGGCGGCGAACCAGCGGCTGCAGGCGGCGCCCCAGGTGGCTGGCGGCCAGCCAGATCATGCACGGGATCAGCAGAACAGCCCAAGCCAGACCCAGCCCGGCCAGGCCCACGCCGGCGACGGCGCGGTGAGCGAAGCCGGAGCGCTCGTTGGCCTCCAGCGTCATGACGCGAATATCCAGACCCATTATCCCCCAAGCCCCTCTTTCGAGATCACCGTAACGGTGATCTCGGCCCCCACAGGCCATATCATTCTAGCGCGCTCCCTCGTTGCGCGCACGCATTTGCTCCCACCGGGCGTTTTCCGCCGCGCGGGTATCGCTCGCCGCGCGCCTGCCCAGCGCCCGGACCACATCGTGGCAGGCCAGGCCGACCAGCGACCAGGGCTCGACGCAGTAGCGCGAGAACAGGCGCTGCGGGTCGACCATCAGCCGGAACAGCCATTCCATGCCCATCGGGCCCATCCACCGCGGCGCGGCCTTCTGGACGCCGGCTTCGTAGTCGAAGGCGCCGCCCACGGTGAAGGTCGCGGCCGGGCCGTAGGCCTTGTGGTTCTCCAGCGTCCAGATTTCCTGGCGCGGCATGCCCATGCCGACCAGTACGATGTCCGGCGCGTAGTCGCGGATGGCCTCTATCACCGCGTCGTTGGCGGCCGAGCCGGGCTTGACGTCGAAATAGCCGTGATGGCTGGCGATCTGGGCGGTCGGATAGTCCTGATGGATGCGCTCGATGGCCTTCTCGGCCACGCCCGGGGCGCCGCCGACGAAGAAAACCTTCCAGTTCTTCCGCGTGGCCAGGGACCAGAAGTCGTCGCGCCAGTCCAGATAGGTGCAGCGGTGGAAGCGCCGGCTGGCCCGGCCCACCAGCCGCGCCCAGAAGATTAGCGGCACGCTGTCGACCTCGATCAGGTCGGCCTGCTTGTAGAACGCGCCGACCTGGTGGTCCTTGCCAATCAGATAGAGGCTGTGAAGGTTGTGGTTGGCGACGATGACGCTCCGGCGTGCTTCCAGCTTGCCGGTGACGAAATGGAACACCTCTTCCGGGCGCACCAGATCCATGACCCCGCCGAGCACGCGCACGCGCTCCTCGGGGCGGCGCGTCAGGCGATAGGGTCGGCGCGGCGCGGCGGGCGCCGCGTCGTTCATTCCGCTCTGTTCCTGGGGGACGAACATCGCCGCAGAGTCTCCTAGTCTTGAGGAGCACTCTGCGGGAATGTCGTGTTTCCTTTGCTAAAAAGGATACTTAGCGAGATTTAACCACGATGGTGTTCACCATTCTAGGCAACCATTCTATTCAACCGTGATCACCACCTTGCCCATGGCCTTGCGGCTGGAGAGGTGGGCGATGGCCTCGCCCGCCCGGGCTAGCGGGAAGCGCTCGGAAACGTAGGGCTTGATCTTGCCCTCGGCATAGAGGCCCATCAGGTCCTTGAGGTTCTGGGCGTGGCCCTTGGGATCGCGCGCCACCGCCGCACCCCAGAACACCCCGACGATGTCGCAAGACTTCAACAGCGTGAGATTCAACGGGATTTTCGGAATCCCCGACGGGAAGCCGATAACCAGGAAGCGGCCGTTCCAGCCGGCGGCTCGGATCGTCGCCTCCGAATAGTCGCCGCCGACGGCGTCATAGGCGACGTCCCAGCCATTGGGTCCGCAGGCGTCCTTGATCAGGTTGGCCAGCGCCTTCTGGCCGTCCTTGTCGAACGGGCCGCGCGGATAGACGACGCCGCTGTCGGCGCCATGCTTGATGGCCAGATCGACCTTCTCCTGGCTGGAGGCTGCGGCAATAACACGCGCCCCCGCCGCCTTGCCCAGCTCGACGGCGGCCAGGCCCACGCCCCCTGCGGCGCCCAGAACCAGAAGGGTCTCGCCGGCCTTCAGCGCGCCGCGGTCCTTCAGGGCGTAGTAGGAAGTGCCATAGGTCAGGACGAAGGCGGCGGCCTCGTCGAACGGCATGTTGTCAGGAATGGGGGTGCAACGCTGCTCTTCCAGGGCCAGCTTCTCGGCGAAGCCGCCCCAGCCGGTCGAGGCCAGGACACGGTCGCCGACCTTGAAGCGGGTGACGCCCTCGCCGACCGCGGCGATCACGCCCGACACTTCGCCGCCCGGCGCGAACGGCCGTGTCGGCTTGAACTGGTACTTGTCCTCGATGATCAGGACATCGGGATAGTTGACCCCGCAGGCCTTGACGTCGATCAGCACCTGACCGGGGCCGGCGACAGGATCGGGCAGCTCCTCCAGCACCAGGGTCTCGGGACCGCCGACTTCCTTGCTGAGCACCGCCTTCATATCGCCTCTCCCAGGTTTCTTGATTAAGAGGGCCGGACGCTAGCGCGGGACGCCGGGCCAAGGAAGCAGAATGTCAAACAACCGTTTTAGTCTCGCCCTGCACGGTGGCGCCGGAGCCAAGCGCGGCCACGACTACACCGTCGAGATCGCCCACATGCGCGGCCTGGTCGAGACGGCCCGCGACCGGCTGGCCGCTGGGGCCAGCGCCCTGGACGTCGCGGTCGAGACCGTCGTCGCCCTGGAGGCCAGCGGTCTCTATATCGCCGGCAAGGGCGCCTCGCCCAACGCCGATGGCGCGTACGAGCTGGACGCCAGCCTGATGGACGGCCCCACCCTGCGGGCCGGTTCGGTGGCCGCCCTGCAGGGCTTCAAGAGCCCGATCCTGGCCGCCCGAGCGGTGATGGAAGAAACCCCCAACGTGATGCTGGCCGGCCAGGGCGCGATCGACTTCGCCCGCGACCAGGGGCTGGAAACGATCGAGGATCCGGAAGCCTGGTTCACCCGCGCCGGGGCCTTCGAGGACAATCATCCGCCGGACGCCTTGCCGACCGGCACCGTCGGCTGCGTGGTTCGCGACGCCGAGGGCCGGTTGGCGGCCGCGACCTCGACGGCCGGGGTGTTCGGCAAGCGGCCGGGCCGGGTCGGGGATTCGCCGATCATCGGGGCCGGCGCATGGGCCGATGGCCATGCGGCGGTCTCCTGCACCGGCCAGGGCGAGTATTTCATCCGCACGGCCGTCGCCGCGCAGGTCGCCCACAGGGTGCGGTTCGGCGGCGAGAGTCTGCAAAGCGCGGCGCGGGCGGCGATCCAGGGCGTGGCGGACTTGGGCGGCCATGGCGGATTGGTCTGCGTGGATCGGAAAGGCGATATCGCCATGCCGTTCGCGTCGAGCGGCCTGAAGCGGGCGGCGCTGCTGCTGGACGGAACGATCGTCAGCGACGCGTTCTGAAGCCGCAGATAGTTGATGAAATCGTCTTGAACCGCCTCTAGGGGTTGGCCGTTGCCGTCCGACGTCGAACCATAACCTGGGGTCTTCATGCACAGCCGCGCCGGCCTTCGCGCTCTTCCCGAGGATCTGATCGACCTGGAGGCGCTGACCAGCGCCTATTTCGAGATCAAGCCCGACGTCGCCAACCCCGCCCAGAAGGTGGTGTTCGGCACCTCGGGTCATCGCGGCTCCAGCCTGGACGGCGGCTTCAACGAGAACCACATCCTGGCCGTCACCCAGGCCGTGGTCGAACACCGCGCCGCCCAAGGGATCACCGGCCCGATCTTCGTCGGCCGCGACACCCACGGCCTGTCGGAGCCGGCCTTCCGCTCGGTGCTGGAAGTGCTGGCCGGCAACGGCGTCACCGCGCTGATCGATAGCCGCGACGGCTTCACCCCGACCCCGGCGGTCTCGCACGCCATCCTGACGCACAACCGTGAGAACGCGGCGCGGGCCGACGGCCTGCTGCTGACGCCGTCGCACAACCCGCCCCGCGACGGCGGCATCAAGTACAATCCGCCGAGCGGCGGCCCGGCCGACAGCGACGCGACCTCGGCCATCGCCGCCCGCGCCAACGCGCTGCTGGCCCAAGGCCTGGCGGATGTGAAGCGCGTCAGCTTCGACGAGGCCCACAAGGTCGCCGGCCGCTACGACTTCCTGGCCCGCTATGTCGATGACCTGCCCAGCGTCATCGACATTCAGGCTATCCAGGCGAGCGGTGTGCGCATCGGCGCCGATCCGCTGGGCGGGGCGGCCGTGGCGTACTGGGGCGAGATCGCCGAACGCCACAGGCTGAACCTGACGGTGGTCAACGCCGCGGTCGATCCGCGCTGGGCGTTCATGCCGCTCGACACCGACGGCAAGATCCGCATGGACTGCTCCTCGCCCTCGGCCATGGCCAATCTGATCGAGATCATGAAGGGCGGCGCGGCCTACGACGTGGCGACCGGCAACGACGCCGACGCCGACCGCCATGGGATCGTCACGCCCGACGGCGGGTTGATGAATCCCAACCACTACCTGGCCGCGGCGATCTCGTACCTGTTCACCCACCGCCCAGGCTGGGGCGCGGACGTCGCTGTCGGCAAGACCCTGGTCTCGTCCTCGATGATCGATCGTGTGGTGGCCGGGCTCGGCCGCCGCCTGCTGGAAGTGCCGGTCGGCTTCAGATATTTCGTGCCCGGCCTGTTGGACGGCTCGGTCGGCTTCGGCGGCGAGGAGTCGGCCGGCGCGGCCTTCCTGCGCCACGACGGAACCGTCTGGACCACCGACAAGGACGGCCTGCAGCTGGCTTTGCTGGCCGCCGAGATCCAGGCCAAGACGGGAAAGAGCGCCAGCCAGCTCTATGGCGACCTGGCCGACCAGTACGGCGCGCCGGCCTACGCCCGCGTCGACGCGCCGGCGAGCCGCGAGGAGAAGGCGCGCCTTTCCAGGCTCAGCCCCAGCGACGTCTCCGCCAAGACCCTGGCCGGCGAGCCGATCACCGACATCCTCACCAACGCCCCCGGCAACGGCGAGGCGATCGGCGGCCTGAAGGTTGTGACGCAAAACGCCTGGTTCGCCGCACGGCCGTCGGGCACCGAGGACGTCTACAAGATCTACGCGGAGTCGTTCCTGGGTCCGGATCATCTGAAGCAGGTCCAGGCCGAGGCGCGTGAGGTGGTGGCCGGGGCGTTGAAGGGCTGACGCAAAGCTGGCCCTTCGCGCCCACACCGCTTATACCGCCCCGCATGTTTGAAGGCCTCTCCCCCCTCGCCCGCGAAGCCCGCTCCTGGCCGTTCGAGCAGGCGCGCGCCACCATCGCCCGCGTCCTGCGCGTGCGCCTTCCCGACCGCGCCGACCAGGACGCCGCCAAGGCCCTGATCGACGCCGGCAAGACCGACGAGGCGGTGAAAGCCTATCCGGCCCTGGCCAAGGCCGTGATCTTCGAGACCGGCTACGGTCCCTCGGGTCTGCCGCACCTGGGCACCTTCGGCGAGGTGGCGCGCACGACCATGGTGCGCCAGGCCTTCCGCGCGCTGGTCGACGACCACATCCCCACGCGACTGATCGCCTTCAGCGACGATATGGACGGCCTGCGCAAGGTTCCCGACAACATCGAGAACAAGCAGCCGCTGATCGAGGACCTGGGCAAGCCGCTGACGGTCGTCCGCGACCCGTTCGGCACCCATGACAGCTTCGGCGCCCACAACAACGCCCGCCTGCGCGCGTTCCTGGACGGCTTCGGCTTCGAGTATGAGTTCGTCTCGTCGACCGAGTGCTACAAGAGCGGCCTGTTCGACGCGACGCTGCTGATCGCCCTGGAACGCTTCGACGCTATCCAGAAGGTCATGCTGCCGACCCTGGGCGAAGAGCGCCGGGCCACCTATTCGCCGTTCCTCCCAGTCAGCCCGACCACCGGCAAGGTGCTGCAAGTCCCGACCCTGGAGCGCAACGTCGAGAAGGGCACGATCGTCTTCGAGGACGAGGACGGCAGCAAGGTCGAGGTCCCGGTCACCGGCGGCCATGTGAAGATGCAGTGGAAGCCCGACTGGGCCATGCGCTGGACCGCTCTTGGCGTCGACTACGAGATGTCGGGCAAGGACCTGATCGACTCGGTCAAGGCCTCGGGCGCGATCTGCAAGGCGCTGGGCGGCATCCCCCCGGAAGGCTTCAACTACGAGCTCTTCCTGGACGAGAACAACCAGAAGATTTCCAAGTCGAAGGGCAACGGCCTGTCGATGGAGGACTGGCTGCGCTACGGGGCTCCGGAGAGCCTGTCGTACTACATGTTCCAGAGCCCCAAGTCGGCCAAGAAGCTCTATTTCGACGTCATCCCCAAGGCGACCGACGAGTACCTGCAGCAGCTGGACGCCTTCCAGCGCCAGGAGCCGGCCAAGCAGCTGGACAACCCGGTCTGGCACATCCATTCGGGCCGCCCGCCGCAGTACGGCTCGCCGGTGTCGTTCAGCCTGATGCTGAACCTGGTTTCGGCCGCCGACGCCTCGACCAAGGAGATCCTCTGGGGCTTCCTGTCGCGCTACATCCCGGGCGCCTCGCCGGAAACCCAGCCGCTGCTGGACCGTTTGGCCGGCTACGCGATCAATTACTACGAGGACTTCGTCAAACCGACGAAGACCTTCCGCGCCCCGACCGACCAGGAGCGCGCCGCGATGCTGGACCTTTTGGCCAAACTGAAGGCCATGCCAGCCGACGCGCCAGACGCGGAGCTGATCCAGAACGAGGTGTTCGAGGTCGGCAAGACCCACGGCTTCGACCCGCTGCGCGGCTGGTTCCAGGCCCTCTACGAAGTGCTGCTGGGCCAGAGCCAGGGGCCCCGCTTCGGCTCGTTCGCGGCGATCTTCGGCATCGACCGGACGATCGCGCTGATCGAAGAGAAGCTGGGCTAACCCCGCTCCCGCGTCGCGCGGCGTCAACGGCGAAGCTTGCGCGCGCCAGATGAATCCGCGCGCCCTGCGACACCATGTCCTTGAAAATGAACGAAGTCTGAAAACGCGGTTAAGGGTCCGCCCATCTTTCGGAGTCTAGGTTCGGACCATCAGAACCAAGATCAGTCATCAAGGTTTAGGACCATGGCTTCGTTCACCCTCCGCCCCGCCGACCGTCAGGAATTCGATTCCCTTCTGGGCGGGATCATCCAGCAGTTCCCCGACGCCCATGTCGAGGCCGCGCACAACGACACCTGGGCGTCGTACCGCCTGGACGTGTCGTGCGAGGATCCCTCGGCCGGTCCGTTGATCGCCTGGCTGCTCGACAGCCACGCCAGCTGCCCGCGCACGTAAGCGCGATAGCCGAAAGTGGTCGCCGGCTTCGGCGGCCATCGCGCGCCAAGCAAAAATGCGACTATAGGGTCGGCCCTACTGGCTGACCCAGACGATCCGCGCGACCCAGGCGACCTCGTCCCGCGAAAGCAGGCGGGGTGCGCCCAAGTGGTCCAGGGCGACAAGTTCGAGGGTTCGGGCCGTCACCCGCCCCAGCTCCCGCACCAGCACCTCGCCAGCGTTCGTCCGCGCCACCACGCGGTCGCCCTTGCGCGGCTCCTGGTTAGGCGAGACCAGCAGGCGGTCGCCGTCGCGATAGACCGGCGCGAGCTCGGCGCCCGTCACTTCCAGCGCGAACAGGCCCTCGCCCAGATCCGGGGCGGCGACCTCGTCCCAGCCAGCCCCGACCGGCATCCCTGCATCGTCGAAGAACCCGTCCTGCCCGGCCTGGGCCAGGCCGATCAGCGGCGCGCCGCGCGCGCGCCCAAGCATCCCGCCAGGCGTCCGCACCGGCGTGCGCTCGGTCAGGGCCGCGAACTCCGAGAAATTGACCCCCGTCGCTTCCAGCAGCTTGGCCAGGCTCTCGGTGGAGGGCCAGCGCGCGCGGCCGTCGGCTTCGGCCGAGCCGCGCTTGGAGCGGTTGAAGCTGGTGGGGTCCAGGCCCGCCATGCGAGCCATGGCCGAGGGCGTCATGTCGAAACGCTCGGCCAGGGCGTCGATGGCGCGCCAGATTTCGCCGTGAGAGAGGGTCGCCACTGACGCCTCCTTGAGCGCTGTCTTACCGAGGAAAATACGCCTCGCGGGCTAGGAAAGTAAACCTATCGCTGATCCTTAGATTGACGTTTACGTAAGCGTTGACGTCTGCCTGGGATCGGGTTTAGGGTGATCAGCGATAACAAAGCGGCCCGGCCGCGGTAGCCAGGCCCTCTTCATTGGGAGGTTTCCATCCATGGCCGACCTGCGACGCCCCGAGCGGACCTTCACGATCCGCCAGCTCTGCAACGAATTCAAAGCCACGCCGCGCGCCCTGCGCTTCTACGAGGACAAGGGCCTGCTGAATCCGGCCCGCGAGGGCCTGAACCGCGTCTATTCCCACAAGGATCGCGTCCGCCTGCAGCTGATCCTGCGCGGCAAGCGCGTGGGCCTGTCGCTGACCGAGATCCGCGAACTGCTCGACCTCTATGACGAGAACGACGAGGGCGCGGCGCAGATGGCCCGCTCGCTGAAGAAGTTCCGTGAACGCGCCAACGCGCTGGAGCAACAGCGCGAAGACATCGACAACGCCCTGATCGAGCTGCGCGAAGCCTGCAACCGCCTGGAACGTCGCCTCGCCGAGATCCGACCCGACCTGCTGCCCCGCGCGGCCGACTACGAACAGGTGCTGCGCGCCCGCCTCGACGGTCACGCCGAAGCCATGCTGGGCAAGTAAGACCTTCCGCGACGCCGCCTCCGTGCAAGACGCGCGAGAGACGGCGACCGCACATCCGTTTTTCCTCCCGATCACTCTTTTCAGTTCCCTGGCAGGACCGCTCCATGACTTACCAGCCGCCCGTTCGCGACCACGCCTTCATCCTGCGTGACGTGCTCAACATCGATCAGCACGGCGATCTGCCCGGCTTCTCCGACGCGCCTTTCGAGACCGTGGAGCAGATCCTCGAGGCCGCCGCCCAGTTCACCGGCGAAGTCCTGGCCCCGCTGAATACGGTCGGCGACAAGACCGGCTGCAAGCTGGATCCGGCCACCAACGTCGTCACCACCCCGCCGGGCTTCAAGGACGCCTACAAGCAGCTGTGCGAAGGCGGCTGGACCGGCCTGGGCTCGGATCCCGCCTATGGCGGCCAGGGCCTGCCCCACGTCGTCAACCTGGCCTTCAGCGAGATGTCCAGCTCGGCCAACATGGCCTTCTCGATGTATCCGGGCCTGGCCCACGGCGCCTATTCGGCCATCCATACGGGCGGCACCGACGAACAGAAGCAGACCTACCTGCCCAAGATGGTGAGCGGCGAATGGACCGGCACCATGAACCTGACCGAGCCCCACTGCGGCACGGACCTGGGTCTCCTGCGCACCAAGGCGGTCCCGCAGGCGAACGGCAGCTACAAGATCACCGGCCAGAAGATCTGGATCTCGGCCGGCGAGCACGACATGTCGGACAACATCGTCCACCTCGTCCTGGCCCGCATCGAGGGCGCCCCGGCCGGCGTGAAGGGCATCAGCCTGTTCATCGTGCCGAAGTTCTTCCCCAAGGCCGATGGCTCGGTCGGCGAGCGTAACCAGGGCGTCAAGTGCGTCGGCCTGGAAGAGAAGATGGGCATCCACGGCAACGCCACCTGCGTCATGCAGTACGACGACGCCGAGGGCTATCTGATCGGCGAGGAGAACTCGGGCCTCAAGATCATGTTCGTCATGATGAACGAGGCGCGCCTGGGCGTCGGCATGCAGGGCGTGGCCCAGGGCGAGGCCGCCTATCAGGCCGCCGTCGCCTTCGCCAAGGACCGCCTGCAGGGCCGCTCGCTGACTGGTCCGAAGAACGCCGACGGCCCGGCCGATCCGATCATCGTCCACCCGGACGTCCGCCGCATGCTGCTGGAGAGCAAGGCCCTGATCGAGGGCGGTCGCGCCTTCCTGTTCTGGACCGCCCTGCACGGCGACCTCTCGCACGTCCACCCGGACGCGGCGATGCGCGAGAAGTCGGCCGACTACATGGGCCTGATGACGCCGGTGCTGAAAGGCTATCTGACCGACAAGGGCTTCGAGGTCTGCTCCAACGCGGTGCAGGTGCACGGCGGCAGCGGCTTCACCGAGCACTTCCCGGTCAGCCAGTTCATGCGTGATTGCCGCATCGCCCTGATCTACGAAGGCACCAATGGCGTCCAGGCCCTGGACCTGGTGGGCCGCAAGCTGGCCTCCAAGGGCGGCCGCGCGGTCATGACCTTCTTCCAGGAAATCGACCAGTTCATCGGCGAGAACGACGCCGACGAGAGCCTGAAGCCCTTTATCGAAGCCCTGGCGGGCGTGAAGGCGCAGCTGCAGGACGGCACCATGTGGCTGATGCAGAACGGCCTGCAGAACCCCGACAACGCCGGCGCGGCCTCGACCGACTACATGCACCTCTTCGGCCTGACCGGCCTAGCGTACATGTGGGCGTTGATGGCCAAGGCGGCCAACGCCAAGATCGCGGCCGGCTCGTCCGACCCGTTCTTCACGACCAAGCTGGTCACGGGCCGCTATTTCATCGAACGCATCTTGCCTGACGCCGGGGCACACCTGGCCAAGCTGAAGACCGGTTCGGCGACCCTGATGGCGCTGCCCGCGGAGGCCTTCTGATCATGAGCGTGCTCAACGTCGAAAAGCCCGCCTTCATGGCCGAAGAGGACATCGCGATCTTCGAGGACGCGGTGGGCAAGTTCTTCGATGAGCACGCCCCTGAGGCGACCGTTGCGGGGTGGCGCAAGAACCATTGCGTCGATCGCGACATGTGGACCAAGGCAGGGGAGGCCGGCTTGCTCGGCCTCTCCACGCCCGATCAGTACGGCGGAGCCGGCGGCGACTATCGCCACGAGGTCGTGCTGATGGACATGCTGGGCCGCAAGGGCGTCGACGGCTTCGGCATCAGCCTGCACAACGCCATCGTCATGCCGTACATCTTTCACTACGGCACGGAAGAGCAGAAGCAGCGCTGGCTACCCCGCCTGGCCACCGGCGAGTTGGTCGGCGCCATCGCCATGACCGAGCCCGGCGCCGGTTCGGACCTGCAAGGCATCAAGACTTCCGCCAAGCAGGTCGGCAACCAGTACGTCATCAACGGCTCCAAGACCTTCATCACCAATGGCCAGACGGCCAATCTGATCATCGTCGTCGCCAAGACCGACCCGGCCGGCGGCGCGCGCGGCACCAGCCTGCTGATCGTCGAGACCGACGGAACCGAAGGCTTCGAGCGCGGCCGCAACCTCGACAAGCTGGGTCACGAGGCCCAGGACACTTCCGAGCTGTTCTTCAACGACGTGAAGGTCCCGACCGAGAATCTGCTGGGAACCGACGAGGGCCAGGGCTTCTTCCAGTTGATGGGCCAGCTGCCGCAGGAACGCCTGAACATCGCCGTGCAGGGCATGGCGACGATCGAGCGCGCGCTGGAGCTGACCATCGCCTACGTCAAGGACCGCAAGGCGTTCGGCAAGGCGATCATCGACTTCCAGAACACCCAGTTCGTCCTGGCCGAGTGCAAGACCGAGGCGACCGTGGCCCGTGTCTTCACCAACCATTGCATCGAGCAGCACCTGGCCGGCAAGCTGGACGCGGCCACCGCCTCGATGGCCAAGTACTGGGTCTCGGACCTGGAAAACAAGATCGTCGACCGCTGCCTGCAGCTGTTCGGCGGCTACGGCTTCATGAACGAGTATCCGATCGCGCGCATGTACAAGGACAGCCGCATCCAGCGCATCTACGGCGGCACCAACGAGATCATGAAACTCCTGATCGCGAGGACGCTGTGATCGTACTGCCTCTCATCGCGCTGCTGGCCGGCCCCGCCGCGCCGGCTCCCGCTCAAGCCGACGCCCGCTCGGCCGTGGTCTGCGTGCGCGCCGCCCCCGGTCCGCGCCCCCTGACCTTCTCCGGCGAGCTGGTCGGCAAGCGACCGCAACCTGGCGCCTTCAAGCTGCCGCTGACGCCGCCCGGCAAGGACGTCTGCAACACGCTGCTGCGCTCGAAGATCGCCGAGTGGAAGCTGGAGGTCACGACCTCTGGCTTCACCGCCTGCTCGCTGCCGCCGCCCGAGTTCGGCTCGCGCCTCTACTATCGGGCCAAGGCCGGCGCCAGCGGCCTGAAGTGCGAGCCCATCGGCAAGTACCCGATCGGCACCTGGAAACAATAGGGCCGGTCTCCAATACCCCTTCAAAGGTGGGAGCATTTTCCTTCGGAAAACACCCCGGCCGCCGCTTTCAACGACACGAACACCACTTCGCAGGAAGGAGCCATTCCATGGCTGACGCTTACATTTTCGACGCCGTGCGCACCCCGCGCGGCAAGGGCAAGAAGGACGGGTCTCTGCACGAGATCACGTCCCTGTCCCTGGCTTCCCAGGTGCTGGAAGCCCTGCGTGACCGCAACAACCTGGACACCAGCAAGGTCGACGACGTCATCCTGGGCTGCGTCGCCCCCGTCGGCGAGCAGGGCAGCGACATCGCCCGCACCGCCGTCCTGACCGCCGACTACGCCGAAAGCGTCGCCGGCGTGCAGATCAACCGCTTCTGCGCCTCGGGCCTGGAAGCCGTGAACATGGCCGCGGCCAAGGTCGCCTCGGGTGAAGCCCAGATGGCCATCGGCGGCGGCGTCGAGAGCATGAGCCGCGTGCCCATGGGCAGCGACGGCGGCGCCTGGCCGACCGACCCGTCCTCGGCCTTCAAGACCTATTTCGCGCCGCAGGGCGTCTCGGCCGACCTGATCGCCTCGCTCTATGGCTTCAGCCGCGACGACGTCGACGCCTACGCCGTCGAGAGCCAGCGCCGCGCCGCCGCCTCGTGGGCCGACGGTCGCTTCAAGAAGTCGGTGATCGGGGTCAAGGACCAGTTGGGCCTGACCATCCTGGACCATGACGAGACCGTGCGCGGCTCGACCACCATGCAGACCCTGGCCTCGTTGAACCCCTCGTTCACGGGCATGGGCGAGATGGCCTTCGACGCCGTGGTCACCCAGCGCTATCCGCAGGTCGAGAAGATCAACCACGTCCACCACGCCGGCAACAGCTCGGGCATCGTCGACGGCGCCGCCGGCGTGCTGATCGGCACCAAGGAAATGGGCGAGGCCCTGGGCCTGAAGGCGCGCGGCCGCATCAAGGGCGGCGCCTCGATCGGTTCGGAGCCCTCGATCATGCTGACGGGCCCGTCGCTGGTCACCGAGAAGCTGCTCAAGCGCCTGGGCATGAGCGTCAAGGACATCGACCTGTACGAGCTGAACGAAGCCTTCGCCGCCGTCGTCCTGCGCATGATGCAGGCGCTGGACATCCCCCACGACAAGATGAACGTCAACGGCGGCGCCATCGCCATGGGTCACCCCCTGGGCGCCACCGGCGCGATGCTGATCAGCACCATGCTCGACGAGCTGGAGCGCTCCGACAAGGAGACCGCTCTGATCACCCTGTGCGTCGGCGCCGGCATGGGCACCGCCACGGTCATCGAACGCGTCTAAGACCTCAAGGAACGAGCATTATGGAAAACTTCAAGATCGAGGTCGATTCCGACGGCGTGGCCCTGGTCACCTTCGACGTGCCCGGCCGCTCGATGAACACCCTGACCGCTTCGGTCATCAAGGAAATCGGCGAGGTGGTCGAGACCATCAAGTCGGACGCGGCCATCAAGGGCGCCGTCATCACCTCGGGCAAGACGACCGGCTTCTGCGCCGGCGCCGACCTCGGTGAGCTCGGTGGTTCGGGCGGCCTGGGCGGCGGCAAGCCGGGCGAAGAGGGCCTGAAAGCCGCCTTCGAGGCCGGCTTCGCGCTGAACAAGGCGTTCCGCGCCCTGGAGACCTGCGGCAAGCCGGTGGCCGCGGCCATCAACGGCCTGGCCATGGGCGGCGGCCTGGAGATCACCCTGGCCTGCCACTATCGCGTGGTCGCCGACAATCCGAAGATCCAGCTGGCCCTGCCGGAAGCCAAGGTCGGCCTGCTACCGGGCGCCGGCGGCACCCAGCGTCTGCCGCGCCTGATGGGCGTGATGGCCGCCGCGCCGTACCTGCTGGAAGGCAAGTCGATGAAGCCGGCCGAGGCCCTGGCCAACAAGGTCGTGCACGAGGTCGTCCCGGCCGATCAGGTGGTGGAAGCCGCCAAGACCTGGGTCAAGACCAAGGGCGATCCCGTCGCCCCGTGGGACAAGAAGGACTTCAAGCTTCCGGGCGGCGGTCCCTACACCCCGACCGGCAGCCAGGTCTTCGTCATGGGCAACGCCATGCTGCGCAAGCAGACCTATGGCAACTATCCGGCCCAGCTGAACATCATGAAGGCGGTCTATGAGGGCACGCAGGTGCCGTTCGACGCCGCCCTGCGGATCGAGACCCGCTACTTCCTCAAGACCATGATGACGCCCCAGGCCAAGGGCATGATCCGCACCCTGTTCCTCTCCCTGCAGGAGCTGGGCAAGGGTTCGGGCCGTCCGGCCAATGTCCCGCACTATGACGTCAAGAAGGTCGCCGTCCTGGGCGCCGGCATGATGGGCGCGGGCATCGCCTATGTCCAAGCCATGGCCGGCATCGAGAGCGTGCTGATCGACCAGACGCAGGAAGCCGCCGACAAGGGCAAGTCCTACGCCGAGGGCCTGGTCAAGAAGGCCGTCTCGCGCGGCAAGATGACCCAGGAAAAGGGCGACGCCATCCTCGCCCTGATCACCCCGACCACCGACTACAGCCTGGTCAAGGGCTCGGACCTGGTCGTGGAAGCCGTGTTCGAGAACCGCGACGTGAAGGCTGAAGTGACCAAGAAGGCCGAGGCCGAACTGGCCGACACGGCCATCTTCGGCTCCAACACCTCGACCCTGCCGATCACCGGTCTGGCCAAGGCCTCGGTGCGTCCGGCCTCGTTCATCGGCATCCACTTCTTCTCGCCGGTCGACAAGATGGGCCTGGTCGAGATCATCATGGGCCAGGAGACCAGCCAGGAAGCCCTGGCCAAGTCGATCGACTACGTCCTGAAGATCAAGAAGACCCCGATCGTCGTCAACGACAGCCGCGGCTTCTACACCAGCCGCTGCTTCGGCACCTTCGTGCAGGAAGGCCTGGAGATGATGGCCGAGGGCATCGCCCCCGCCATCATCGACAATGTCGGCCGCGCCACCGGCATGCCGCGCGGTCCGCTGGAGATGAACGACGACGTCGCCCTCGACCTCTCCTACAAGATCGGCGAGCAGACCAAGAAGGACCTCGGCGATAAGTACGAGGAGCGTCCGTTCGCCCCGGTGCTGGAGAAGATGGTTGTCGAGCTGGGCCGCCTGGGCCGCAAGAACGGCAAGGGCTTCTACGACTATCCGGAGAACGGCCAGAAGACGATCTGGAAGGGTCTCGCCGACCTCGCGCCGGTGACCACCAAGGACGCCGACGCGACGCTGATCCAGGAGATCCGCACGCGTCTGCTCTATCGCCAGGCCGTGGAAGCCGCCCGCTGCTTCGAGGAAGGCGTCATCGTCGACCCGCGCGAGGCCGATGTCGGCGCCATCCTGGGCTGGGGCTTCGCGCCCTGGACCGGCGGCCCGATCAGCCTGATCGACGGCGTCGGCGCCAAGGCCTTCGTCGAGACCTGCGACCGCCTGGCCCAGCAGTACGGCAAGCGCTTCGCGCCGCCGGCCCTGCTGCGCGAAATGGCCGAAAAGGGCGAGACCTTCTACGGCCGCTTCGGCGTCAAGGCGAAGGCGGCGGCGTAAAGCTTCCAGCCTCATCGCTGAAACAAGGAAAGGCCCGGTGGAAACACCGGGCCTTTTTCTTGTCCCGTACGGCCACGCTCGCGCCGTATCGCGCGCATACCCATATCCAGCGCCGCAGCGCCTGGAGAAACCATGAGTACGGCGATCGCCATCGGAACCTGGCGGCGCCCCTCGCGGCGGGAACTGCGGCGCAACCTCGCGGCCCTGGGCGCCGTCCTGGCCGCGCACATCTTGGTGCTGCTAGCCCTGGTCTCCGGGGCGCGCTGGCTGCCCCAACTGATCGAACCACCGGTCATCGAAGCCGAGCTAGTCGACGCGCCGTCTCGTCCGGTCGATAAGCCCGCGTCAGCTGCCGTCGCGCCGGCCCAAGGCCGCCCAAGCGCCGTCTTGTCGTCACCCACGACCATTCCCGCGCCGCCCGCCGCCGCCAAGCCCACAGGCCCGCCGGCCATCGTCGCTCCGCCCGGCTTCACCGCTCGCAAGCTGGTCGAGCAGAGCGACCAGACCCGCGACGGCCTGCGCGAAAGCCTCGGTTGCCGGCACGAGAAGACCGTCGCCCTGAACCGCGACCAGAAGGCCGCCTGCGCCGAGGCCGACGGCCAGCGCTCGCGCACCGCCCCGATGTACGCCGCCATCGACCCGGACAAGAAGGCCGCCTTCGACGGCGACTGCGCCAAGGACGACGACTGGTGCCTCTATCGCGTCGGCAAGGGCCCCTATCCGGGGATCTTCGCCCTGGGCAAGAAGAAGAAGCGCAAGGGCTGGGACGACTGAGCGGCGCTTAGGACTTGCTCACATCCATGCCCAGGGTCGGGCCAATGCCGTCCGGATGGTCGCCAAAATAGTGGCTCCCGCCCCGCTTTTTCGCCAGCGCTTCCAGACGACCCCGCAGGCTGTCGTCCAGCTGCAAGGTCGGCCCGTCCGCCGGATCCTCGCCCTCATCCAATGGAATCGCCGCCGCGATCACCTGCCTCAACCGCTCCCCGAACCGGGCGTCGTCGGCGCTGCCTTCCTCTGGCGGTGAGTCGAGAAAGCTCATGACTTCCTCAAGGGCGGTATCGTCGTCGACGCGGTTGGGCATGCGGAACTCCTTCGAGACACGAACGGAGCCGTCGTGGCGAGAGTTCCGGATTTCAAAAAGGAAAGAAGAAGTGGTGCCGCCTAGGTGACTCGAACACCTGACCTACGCATTACGAATGCGCCGCTCTACCGGCTGAGCTAAGGCGGCCCACGCACCCCGAAGCAGGGCTTCAGGGCGAAGGGAGCGCCTATTTAGCGGCGCGCGAGCCGCTTGCCAAGCGCCGTCTTGCACCAGAATTGCGACGAGGCGCCGACCCTCCCCCAAGAGGCCCTTCCGGCGGGTCCGAAATCGGCGGCGCGTCGAAGACGCCGGGATCGTCAGGGACGGGCATCAGGGGGCCGCCGGTCTCGGCCGCGCGAATGAACGGCGTCGACGCCGCGTAGTCGGCATAGGCCGAAGGCAGCTCGGGCAGGTCGTTCATCGTCCGCTCGCGGCGCTCGTGGCGTGGGTGGATCAACTGGCCGGTCTCGCCATAGCTGCCCACCAGGCGGGCCCAGTCCTCGCGGCGATAGGCGAAGGCGCGGCCCTCGGGGTCGAGGTCGGACCAGTCGGGCTCCTGCGGGGCCTCCACGCCGCGAGCGATCCAGGCGCGAGCCTCGTCGGCCTCGCCGTTGGCGGCGGCGACGCGGGCCATAAGGCCGGCGAAACGGGCGGTCGGGGCCTCGGCGTCCAGCAGCCGGGCGGCGGCGCGGGCGGCGACGGGGTCGCCGCCTATCAAGGCGCTCTCGACGCGCAGGATGCGGCTCTCGCGCGGCTCGGGCTTCATCGCGGCCAGGGCGGTCAGGCGCTGGGCGCGGACCTTGGGAGTCTCGTTGGTCTTCAGGTCGCGATAGGCCAGCCAAAGCGCCGGATGTGGCTCGGCCTTCCAGGCGGTCTCGATCAGCTGGCCCGCCTTGGCGACCTTGCCATCGTCGGCCAGCAGGCGGGCGGCCATCACCACGCCGGGTGCGAAGTCGGGCTTCAGTTTCACCGACTGAGTCGCGAAGTCGAGCGCCTGGACGCGGGCCTTGGGCTCGGGGCTGTCTTCCAGGCTGGCGGCCGAAGCGGCCAGGAGCGCGGCGCGGCTGCGATCGGCGACGACCGGCGAGACGATCTTGCGTTCCAAAGCGCCCTGGACGAGATCCAGGGCCGCGGCCCAGTCACCGACCTCCAGCCGGGCTTCCAGCAGGGCGCGCCAGGCCCAGCGGGCGGTGCGCGCCAGGCCGTAGGCGGTCTCGGCGTGACGGAGGGCCGTCGGCCGGTCGCCCTCGGCCTGGGCCGCCTGCATCAGGCCGCGCAGGCCGGCCAGGCGCATCTCGGGAAAGCCGAGCATGGCGTTGTAGGCGCTCTTGGCCGCGCCCAGGTCGCCGGCCGCCTCGGCCGCCTGGGCGGCCAGCACGCGGACCAGGGCCGGAGCGTCCTCGGCCAGTTCGGCGGACTTCTGGGCCAGGCGGCGGGCCTCGGAACCGTCGCCGGCGGCGACCGCGAGGAAGCCGCGCGACAGGGCCTCGATCGCCGACTTGCGCTTGGCCTCGGCGCGAGCCCGGGCGGCGCGGCGCGGCGCCTCGACGATCCAGATCACGCCCCGCCACAGCAGGGTGAACGCCAACGCCGACAACAGGGTCAGCAGGGCCGCCGCCGCGGCGGTCATCTCGATGCGCCAGCCCATCCAATCCAGCGCGGCGCGACCCGGCTCGCCGGTCAGGGCCAGGACGGTGACCGCGACGGCGGCGACGAGGAAGAGGGCGAAGGCGACGCGGGTCATGGCAGGCCCTCGGAGCCCGTCCGCGTGACACGAGACAGGCCGGTCAGGGCGTCGGCGCGGATGGCGGCGACGTGGCGGTCGATCTCGATGCGGCGGTTGGCGGCGTTGATCCATGGAGCCAGGACGACGCGGGCCGCGTCGGGCAGCGGGTCCAGCGCCTGGACCGCGCCCTCGACATCGCCGTCGTCGAGCAAGGCCTGGGCGCGGGCCAGCATGGCGTCAGGCGTCGAGCCGGTGGTCGAGCCGACATGGCGGATCGAGACGATGCTGGAGAGGGCGTAGCGGATGCGCGAGAACAGGTCGGCGTCCGGACCGGGATTGCGCGAAGCGCTGGCGGCGCGGCCAGCCAGGGCGCTGAACTGCACGGCCAGGCCGGCGCGGGTCGGCGCGCCCTTGTCAGCCAGCTCGCCGAGCGCCCGCAGGTCGGGCGAGGGCGGCAGCACGCGCTGCAGGCCGGCCAGCTCCTGGCCGAACGGGCGCGAGGTCTCGGTGGCCTCCGCGAGGGCGGAAACCGCCAAGGCGGCGGCCGCCGCGGCGGTCACGCCCTTCTGGCTGTATTCGAGGGCGGCGATTCGGCCGTCCAGGCGCTCGAAATCGGCGGCCGGCGGCGCCACGGCGCTGGTCCCGGCGTCGACCGGCAGGGCCGAGCCCGTGGCGACGCGATCGGCGACCGCGTGCGGGCTCGGCTCGGCCGAGACCACGCCGTCAGTTGGGGCGGCCTTGCTCTTGAACAGAGTCGGGCCGTAATGCGCGACGCCCGCGCCCAGGGCGATGCAGAGTACGCAGAGGATCAGCCAGATCCAGACGCCGGGTCCCATGACGCGACGACGGGCGTAAAGCGCCGGATCGCTGGGAGCGACGATTTCAGCGGGATCGGGAGCGGCGTTCATGACGTCCATTCGTGCCCCACGCCGCCGCGCTTCGCAACGGCGCGCTTGAGCGCGACAGCCAAAAGTGGCGTCCGGTTTTGGCGACCGTCGCGCTCCCCCTAGGAAATCAGGTCTGTCTGTTCAGACAGACCTGTGGTGTTGAGCAGATCCAGCAACGCGGATTCCTCCGGACGCGACGCGAAGGTCACAGACCCGGGTTCGGCGGCGTCGCGCAGAGGGGCGGCGACGGCCTTGGAGAGACACAGGAATCGCACGGCCGGCGCGGGCCGCTCACGCAGGATCGCCGCCAAGGCGCGGGCCGCGCGGGGCGAGTGCACAAGCACCGCCGCTGGCGCGTCCAGCCGCGCCAGGGTGTCATCGGAAGGGGCGCGCTCCAGCGTCTCGTAGACGGCCACGCCTCTGGCCATCACCCCGTGGCCGCGCAGCATGCCGACGAGATCGCCGGCCGGTTCCTTGGCCCCGGCCCACAGCACCGGTCCGGAAGCCCCGGCGGCGATCAGCGCGCACAGGTCCTCGACATCTCCGTCGGCGCTGGAGACCGACGCGAAGCCCTCGCCCTGCGCCGCCTTGGCCGTGGCCCGACCGACCACGAACACCGGCAGGCCGCGTTCGTCCGACAGCCGCGCGAAGGCCTCGACCCCGTTGGCGCTGGTGAAGGCGAGCGCCGTAACGTGGGCGAGGTTCAACTCGGCGTCCAGGATTTCGACGGCCAGCAGAGGATCGACGATGGCCTCGAAGCCCAGGTCCCGCACGCGCTCGGCGGTGGCCAGGGCGCCGGGGCGGGCGCGGGTGATCCAGACCGGCGCGCCCGCGTCCACGGCGCTATTCCGGCAGCAGGATGGCGTCGCCGCCCTCGACGCGGACCTGGGCGCCCAGCTCCAGGCCCAGGGCGCGGGCGTCGGCGATATCATCCCCCCCCGAAAGGGTCGTCTCGCCCCGCCGGCGGAAGCGCTGCGCGCCGTCCGGAGTCAGGGCCTCGACGATCAGGGTCAGGCGTGAACCGTCCAGCACCGCGCGGGCGCCGATGGCCGTGCGACACGAGCCTTCCAGAGCGTAGAGCGCCCCGCGCTCGGCGGCGACGGCGAGCGTGGTTTCGCGGCAGCTGACGGCCTGCAGCCAGGGCGCGTGGGCGTCTTCGAGGCGGGTCTCGATGACCAGCGCGCCTTGTCCAGGGGCCGGCGGAGCGGCCTCCGGGTCGAGCCAGCTGCGGGTCAGGTGACCCAGGCCCAGGCGGTTCAGGCCCGACTGGGCCAGCAGGATGGCGTCGGCCTCGCCGCGCTCCAGCTTGGCCAGGCGGGTGTCGACATTGCCGCGCAGCATGATGATCTCAAGGTCGGGCCGCACGTGCAACGCCTGGGCCTGACGACGCAAGGACGCGGTGCCCAGGCGCGCGCCCTTGGGCAAGTCCTCCAGCCGCTCGGCGACATGGCTGATGAAGGCGTCGCGCGGATCCTCGCGCTCGGGCGTGGCGGCCAGGATCAGGCCCGGCGGCAGCTCGGCCGGCATGTCCTTCAGCGAATGGACCGCGCAGTCGATGCGACCGTCCAGCAGGGCCTCCTCGATCTCCTTGGTGAAGAGCCCCTTGCCGCCGATCTCCATCAGGCGGCGGTCCTGGATGCGGTCGCCGCTGGTGACGATCGGGATCAGCGGAGCCGCGGCCTCGATCTCGGCCTGCGAGGCCCCCTTGGGGACACCCAGCGCGTGCGCGATCCGCGCCTGCATCAGCCCCGACTGGGCCAGGGAGAGCTTGGAGCCACGCGCGCCGATACGGATGGGAGGTTGCCGGGACACGGTCGGAACGTTACCTGCGGAGACAAGATTTCATCTTCGCTGCTACAGGAGCGGCGGGAAGCCCGCAACGAATGACTGTCCTTACGGATTCAACCCTCACCATCCTCGGCCTGGAAACCAGCTGCGACGAGACCGCGGCCTCGGTCGTGCGGCGCGCGCCGGACGGGACGGTTGAAGTGCTGTCTTCGGTCATCGGCACCCAGTTCGAGCAGCATGCGCCGTTCGGCGGCGTGGTGCCCGAGATCGCCGCCCGCGCCCACGTGGAGTCGATCGACGCCATCGCCGCCGAGGCCATGCGCGCCTCGGGCCTGACCTTCGACCAGTTGGACGGCGTGGCCGCCACGGCCGGTCCAGGCCTGGTCGGCGGGGTGATGGTCGGCCTGGCGTTCGGCAAGGCCGTGTCGCTGGCGCGGGGCGTGCCGCTGGTCGCCGTCAACCACCTGGAAGGCCACGCGGTCTCGGCCCGCCTCGGCGCCGACATCGCCTATCCGTTCCTGCTGCTGCTGGTCTCGGGCGGTCACTGTCAGCTGCTGGAGGTCTCCGGCGTCGGGGCCTGCAAGCGCCTGGGCACCACGATCGACGACGCGGCCGGCGAAGCCTTCGACAAGATCGCCAAGAGCCTGGGCCTGCCCTATCCGGGCGGTCCGGCCCTGGAGAAACTGGCGGTCGGCGGCGACGCGACCCGCTACAGCCTCCCCCGGGCCCTGCTGGGCCGCAAGGACTGCGACTTCTCGTTCTCGGGCCTGAAGACCGCCGCGGCGCGGATCGCCGAGACCCTGACCACCGACGACGAGCGCCGCGACCTGGCCGCCGCCGTCCAAGGCGCCATCGCCCGCCAGCTGTCCGAACGGGTCGACCGGGCGATGAAGCTCTACAGGGATAGCCACGGCGCGGACGACCTGCGTTTCGTCGTCGCCGGCGGCGTGGCCGCCAATGGCGCGGTGCGCGCGGCCCTGCTGGCCGACTGCGAGAAGAACGGCTTTTCCTTCGCCGCGCCGCCGCTGGCCTATTGCACCGACAACGCCGCCATGATCGCCCTGGCGGGGGCCGAGCGGCTGGCCCTGGGAATCTTCGACGATCTCGACGCGGTCGCCCGACCGCGCTGGCCGCTGGACGAGGCCGCGGCGCTGGCCAACCCCGCCAACGCCTACGGACGCAAGGGAGCCAAGGCATGACCTTTAAGCACGTGGGCGTCATCGGCGCCGGCGCCTGGGGCACCGCCCTGGCCCAGGTCTGCGCTCGCGCCGGTCTGCAGGTCACCCTGCAGGCCCGCGAGTCTGAGGTCGTGACGGCCGTCAATGAGCGCCACGAGAACGCGGTGTTCCTGCCAGGCGTCGGGCTGGAGCCTGGGATCACGGCCGTGACGGAGTTGGCCGCCCTCGCCGGCTGTGACCTGATCCTGGCCGTGGCCCCGGCCCAACACCTGCGCGCCGCGCTGGCGGCCTTCGCCCCGCATCGTCAGGCCGGCGCGCCGATCGTGCTGTGCGCCAAGGGCGTCGAGCAGGGCACGCTGAAGCTGATGACGGAGGTCGCCGCCGAGGCCCTGCCGGGCGCGCCGATCGCGGTGCTGTCGGGGCCCAGCTTCGCCGGCGAGGTGGCCCGCAACCTACCGGCCGCCGTCACCCTGGCCTGCGCGGACGAGGCCCTGGGCCGCGCCATCGCGGAGGCCATCGCCACCCCGACCTTCCGTCCCTATACCGCCAGCGATCTGATCGGCGCCGAGGCGGGCGGGGCGGTCAAGAACGTGTTGGCCATCGCCTGCGGCGTGGTCGAGGGCAAGGGTCTGGGCCGCAACGCCCACGCCTCGGTGATCACCCGGGGCTTCGCCGAACTGACCCGCCTGGCCGTGGCCCTTGGGGCAAAGCCGGAGACGCTGTCGGGCCTCTGCGGCCTGGGCGATCTCGTTTTGACCTGCTCCAGCCCGCAGTCGCGCAATATGAGCGTCGGCCTGGCGCTGGGCCGGGGCCTGACCCTGGAGCAGGCCCTGGCCGGCAAGGTATCCGTGGCCGAAGGCGTCGCCTCGGCCCCCGCCGTCCGCGCCCTGGCCCGCAAGGTCGGGGTCGAGGTTCCGATCTGCGAGGCCGTCGCCGCCATCCTGGACGGCGAGATCGAGGTCGACGCCGCCATCGCGCGCCTGCTGTCTCGCCCCCTGAAGTCTGAAATTTAAGAGCAATCAGAAACCTAAAAAGGACCGCCGCATGGCCCTCTTCGTCATCTACTGCAAGGATAAGCCCGGCGCGATCGAGACGCGCATGGCCACTCGCCCGACCCATCTGGACTATCTGAACGCCGCGGGCCTGGTGAAGGCCGCCGGCCCGCTGCTGGATGACGCCGGCGCCCCGATTGGCTCGATGCTGATCGTCGAGGCGCAGGATCGCGCCGCCGTGCAGACCTTCCTCGACAACGACCCCTACACCCTGGCGGGTATCTTCGAGAGCGCCGAGATCCAGGCCTGGCGCGTCGGCGTCGGCTCGCTCGGCTAGCTTGCGCGCCGACCCGGACAACCCCGCACGCCCGGCCGCCGGCACGGTGCTCTGCGCGCTGGACGAGATCGCCTCGCCCGGCGCGAAGGGCTTCCGCTGGCGCGCGGGCGACGCGATGTTCGCCGGGTTCGTGGTCCGCAAGGACGAACGGGTGGTCGGCTATCTGGACAGCTGCCCGCACGCCGGCTGGCCGCTGGCGGGCTTCGCCGGCCGCTACCTGACCCGCGAGAACGACCTGATCCTGTGCGCGGGTCACGCGGCCCTGTTCAAGATCGAGGACGGGGCCTGCGTGGCGGGCCCCTGCCCCGGCGACAAGCTGTTCCCCTGGCCGGTCGAGGTCCGCGACGGCCAGATCATCGTCGCTTAAGACCTTTCCCGTACGGTCTCGCCAACGATCGCGAGGAACCGGACCATGGCCGCCGCCGACATGCACTTCGACGCCGAGACGGTCACCCACCGCGCCGGTCTCGCCAAGCTGCGCTCGCTGACCAAGATCAATCCGCGCCTGGCCTCGAACCTGGCCAGGACCATGCTGGGCGGGCAGCGCGACCCGACCGTGGTCGACGCGTTCAACGCCCACGCCGAGCAGGCGGGCTTCGAGTTCACCTCGACCTGGGCCAGCAACAACATCCCGTTCGTGGCCCCGCTGCTGCGCGACTTCGCGGCCAAGCGCCCCGAGGGCGAGACGATCCGCTATATGGAGATCGGGGCCTATGAGGGCCGCAACCTGGCCTTCATGGACTGGCTGCTGCCGCAACGCCTGGCCGTCACCGTCATCGACCCCTGGTTCGACGAGGCCCTGAACCCTGAAGAGAAATACCACGCCGTCGAGCCACGCTTCGCCCGCAACATGGCCAAGTGCGGCTTCAAGAGCCTCGACACCCACAAGGGCTTCTCGACCTACGTCTTGCCCCAGATGCTGGAGCGGAATGAACAGTTCGACCTGATCTATGTCGACGGCAGCCACACGGCCCTGGCCGTGCTGATCGATCTCTGCTTCTGCGCCAGTCTGCTCAGCATCGGCGGCATGATGGTGCTGGACGACTACTGGCACGACATCAGTGAGATCGGCGGACCGGGCGTGAAGCAGGCCGTCGATCAGTTTCACGCCGCCTTCGGCCGCTATTTCGAGGTCGCGGCCGTCTATCGTCAGGTCGCCCTGGTCAAGATCGCCGAAATTCCGCGCTAGATATCGCTGGTACGCGACACTATGTCGCCGGCTCGATACGGCCAAGGTTAAGGGCCGTTAGATAACTATCCCCGCATCCTGCCCCGCGAATTTGCGATGCGTCGCGGGGAGATACCGATATGGCGTCCTTGGGTCAGAAGGTCATAGGAGCGGCCGCCGGCGCTGCGCTGCTGTGCGCGGCCACCGCCGGCACGGGCCTTTGGGTGGCGATGAGCCTCGACTCTGCCCTCACCCGCTCCGAGATCTCGGCCAAGATCCTGCGGCTTCACATGCATGCCGACATGATGCACGATGCTCTGCGCGCTGACGTCATGGGCGGGATCATGTCCTCCGACCCTGCCCTGGGCGTCGATATCAAGGCCGTCCAAGCGGATCTCGCCGAGCACATCCAGGCTTTCGAGAGCGACATCGCCGCGAGCGGCCAGTTGGCCCGCGATCCGGCGATCAAGGCCGCCCTCGCGGACGTCGAGGGGCCGTTGGCGACCTACATCGCCTCGGCCGACGCGATCGTCGGCCGAGCCGACACCGATGCGGCCGGCGCGCGCGCCGGGCTGCCCGACTTCTCCAGGCAGTTCTCCGCCCTCGAGACCAAAATGGAAGAGGCCTCGACCAAGATCGAGACCGCCGCCATCCGCGACGCCAAGGCCGCCAAGACGATAGGCCTGCTGGGCCAGGTGGTGATGGGCGCGCTGCTGCTGGTCGCCGCCGCCTTCGCCGCCATCCTGATGATCGCCGCCCAGAAGGGTCTGGTCGCGCCGCTGGTCGAGATTACCCGCGCCCTGCGCCGCCTGGCGGCCGGCGACCTGTCGGTGGTGTTGCCCGAAAAGCGCAGCCAGGACGAGATCGGCCAGATGGCCGAGGCCCTCCAGACCTTTCACGACACCGTCGAGGCCCGCCGCAAGGAGCTGGAAGCCGCCGACGTCCGCGACGCCCTGGAGATCGAGCGCGCCGAAGCCGAAGCGCGCCGCGACGAGGCCGAAGCCACTCAGAAGGCCGTGGTCGAGAGCCTGGCCGGCGCGTTGAGGTCGATGTCGGAGGGCGACCTGACGCAACGCCTGGAGCGTCCGTTTCCGGCCGGCTACGAACGGCTGCGCGTCGATTTCAACATCGCCATCGAGAAACTGTCGGGCGTGATCGCGGCGTCCCTGGAGGCCACCAGCATGATCCACGGCGGCGCGCGCGAGATCACCGACGCGGCCGACGATCTGTCCCGCCGCACCGAGCAACAGGCCGCCAGCCTGGAAGAGACGGCCGCCGCCCTGGACGAGATCACCTCGACCGTACGCCAGACCGCCGAGGGCGCCGACCGCGCCCGCGCCGTGGTCCAGCGCGCCCGGGACGCGGCCGGGGCCAGCGGCGACATCGTCGACCAGGCCGTCGGGGCCATGGGCGCGATCGAGAAGTCCTCCAGCCAGATCGGCCGGATCATCGGGGTGATCGACGAAATCGCCTTCCAGACCAACCTGCTGGCCCTGAACGCCGGGGTCGAGGCGGCCCGCGCGGGCGAGGCTGGCCGCGGCTTCGCGGTCGTGGCGCAAGAGGTGCGGGCCTTGGCCCAACGCTCGGCCGACGCCGCCAAGGAGATCAAAAGCCTGATCGCCGCCAGCGCCGCCGAGGTCGACCAGGGCGTTGACTTCGTCGGCAAGGCCGGCGAGGCCCTGCGCGCCATCGCCGCCGAGGTCGAGCAGATTGACGGCTTGGTTCGCGCCATGGCCGCCTCGGCCCAGGAACAGGCCCGGGGCCTGGCCGAGGTCAATGTGGCCGTGAACCAGATGGATCAGGTGACCCAGCAGAACGCGGCCATGGTGGAAGAGACGACGGCGGCGAGCCATGCGCTGGCGCAGGAGGCCACGCGCCTGGCCCAGCGGATGGGCGAGCTGCGGATCGCGGGTGAGACGGCGCCGCGGCGGGCGGCTTAGGCCGGCGAGTCGGCCGTCCAGTCCCCCGACTTGCCTCCAGTCTTCTCGAGCAGCCGCACGGCCTCGATGACCATGCCCTTCTCGGCCGCCTTCAGCATGTCGTAGATCGTCAGGCAGGCCACCGACGCCGCCGTCAGGGCCTCCATCTCGACGCCCGTCGGTCCCGTGGTCTTGACCCGCGCCGTCACCGACAGCCCGCCCTCGGCCGGCTCGACCTCGACCACCACCTTCGACAGCGCCAGCGGGTGGCACAACGGGATCAGGTCCGAGGTCTTCTTCGCGGCCATCACCCCGGCCAGTTCCGCCACCGCGCGGACGTCGCCCTTGCGGCCCGAACCCGACACCGCCAGAGCCAGGGTCTCCGCGCGCATCCGCACGAAGCCGGTCGCCACCGCCTCGCGCGCCGTCGCCGGCTTGTCGGAAACGTCGACCATGCGAGCCCGGCCTTGCTCGTCGATATGGGTAAGCTTGCTCACGGCCGCGGCGGCCTCACTGTTCCAGCAGTCGAGGCATCAGCTCGACCATGTTGCAAGGCTTGTGGCGGCTATCGAGCTGGGCGCTGATCACCTTGTCCCAGCCGTCGCGCACCGCGCCGTTGCTGCCTGGCAGACAGAAGACGAAAACACCGTCGATCAGCCCGGCGGTGGCTCGCGACTGCAGGGTCGACAGGCCCACCGAGGCGTAGCTGACCAGGTGGAAAATCACCGAGAAGCCGTCGATCTTCTTGTCGAACAGCGGCTCCAAGGCCTGGGGGGTGACGTCCCGGCCGGTCAGGCCGGTGCCGCCGGTGGTGACGATGGCGTCGACGGCCTTGGCGTCTATCCAGTCGCGGACCTGGCGACGGATCTGCTCGACATCGTCGCGGACCACCGCCCGGCCGCCCAAGTCGTGGCCGGCGGCCTTGACGCGGTCGACCAGGATCTGGCCCGAGGTGTCGCTCTCCTCATCGCGGGTGTCGGAGATGGTCAGCACGGCCACGCGGACCGGCTTGAACGGAAGGCCCGGCTTGATCCCGCCGCCCGGCTTCAGCGCTTCGGTCATTCCGTCTCTCCTATCCGTCCCAACGTTCGGCGTCGGTCCTATCGCGGTCCGTCGGCTCGATCCAGCGCGCGCCGTCCGGGCCATGCTCCTTCTTCCAGAAGGGCGCGCGGCTCTTCAGATAATCCATCAGGAAGTCGCAGGCCTCGAAGGCCTCCCGCCGGTGGCCGGCGGCCGTGGCGACGAAGACGATGGCCTCGCCCGGCGCGATGCGTCCCGTGCGGTGGACGATGTGGACGTCCTGCAGCTTGAACCGCTTGATCGCGTCCTTCGCGATCTCGCCGATCGCCGCGTCGGTGAAGCCGGGATAGGCCTCCAGCTCCAGCGCGGCCGCCGCGCCCCGCTCGGCGCGGGCCAGGCCGACGAAGGTGGCCACCGCGCCGGTCTCCTGGCGACCCGCGCAAAAGGCGGTGACGAGCGCGCCGGGTTCGAATGGCTGGTCGGCCAAGGTGATCGTGGGCGTGACGCTCATCCGCCGCTCATGGGGGGCAGGAAGGCCACCTCGGTCGCGGCGGTCAGCACGCTCTCACCGCGCACGATAGTCTTGTCGACGGCGACCTGGACGCCGGGACCGGAGAGAGCCTCGCCCAGTTCGGGGTCAGTGGCCGAAAGCGTCGCGCGCAAGCTAGCCAGATCGCCGGCCGCGACCACGCGCTCGCGCCAGCCGGCCTGGTCGGCCAGGCGTCCGAACAGCAGCACCCGCGCCATCGTCTAACCGCCCGTTTGGGACATGTGGCGCGCCACGGCGGGACGGGCGATCTGGAAGTCGTGGCCCTTGGGCTTGGACCCGATCGCCGCGAAAATCGCCGCGCGCAGTTCCGCGTCCGTCGCGCCGCCCCGAATCACCGCGCGCAGGTCGCTGGCGTCGTCGCGGCCCAGGCAGGTGTGCAGGGTGCCGGTGCAGGTCAGGCGCACCCGGTTGCAGGTGTCGCAGAAGTGGTTGCTGAGCGGCGTGATCAGGCCCAACCGCCCGCCGGTTTCGGCCACCCGGACATAGCGAGCCGGACCGCCGGTGGTGTGATGAATGTCCTCCAGCGTCCAGAAGGAGGACAGATCGCGACGCACATCCTGCAGCGACAGATACTGGCCGGTGCGATCCTGATCGACCTCGCCCATCGGCATGGTCTCGATCAGGGTGATGTCGCAGCCGCGCGCGTGGGCCCACTGGATCAGTTCGGGCAGTTCGGCGGCGTTGTCGGCCTTCAGGGCCACGGCGTTGATCTTCACCGCGATCCCGGCCGCCAGGGCCGCATCGACGCCGGCGATCACCCGGTCGAGGTCCCCGCCCCTGGTCAGGGTGCGGAAGAGGTCGGGCTTCAGCGTATCCATCGAGACGTTGATCCGGCGCACCCCATGACGCGCGAGGTCGGCGGCGTAGCCTTCCAGCTGGGTGCCGTTGGTGGTCAGGGTCAGCTCGTCCAGCGCTCCGCTGCGCAGGTGGCGCGACAGGCCGGCGACCAGGGTCATGAAGCCCTTGCGCACCAGCGGCTCGCCGCCGGTGAGCCGCAGCTTGCGCACCCCCAGGCCGACGAAGGTCGAGGCCAGTCGATCAAGCTCCTCAAGCGTCAGCACTTCAGCCTTCGGCAGGAAGGTCATATGCTCGGACATGCAGTAGAGGCAGCGCAGGTCGCAGCGGTCGGTGACCGAGACGCGCAGATAGGTGACGGCGCGCCCGAACCCGTCGATCAAGACCGGGCTCGGCGAGGGGGCGGGCGCGTGAACCGCTTGCGCGGGACTGTCGTCATAGGGCGTCATGTCTGTCTGTAAGAATAGGCGCTGGAGCCCATGACGCAAAGCGATACGAACGGATTGGAGGCCGTCGTGCTGGCGGCTGGCCGCGGCGTGCGCTTTGGCGGCGGCAAATTGCTGGCCATGCTGGAGGACGCGCCGCTGGTGGCCCACGCCCTGCGCACCGCCTTGCTGTCGCCCGTGCGGCGGGTGTTCGTGGCCGTCGCCGATCCGGCGGTGCGCGCGGCGGCCGAGGCTGCGGCCCAGCGGCTCAAGGCCTTGGAGCGGCTGGTGATGGTTCAGGTCGAGGACGCCGATGAGGGCATGGGCGCTTCGCTGAGGGCGGCGGTGTCGGCCCTGCCCGACGACACGGCGGGCGTCTTCGTGTTCCTGGGCGACATGCCGGCCGTCGATCCGGCCACGCCGGCGCTGCTTGCCCGGTCCCTGAAGAGCCCATACGACATCGTCGCGCCCACGCATCTGGGCCGTCGCGGCCATCCGGTGCTGTTCGGCGCGACCTGGCTGCCGGCCCTGCGGGCGCTGTCCGGAGACGAAGGCGCCCGCGCCCTCCTGGAGAACGCGGGCGCCCGGTTGGCGCGGATTCCCGTGCAGAACCCAGGGATCCACCTCGACGTGGATCGACCCGAGGACCTTGCCCGCGCCCTCGAAGGCCGCTGACGCCGGGGCTCTCCCCCGAGACCCGGCCACGACCTTCGCCCGTTAGGTTCAGTGCAGCGGCTCCTCCTCGCCGATGACGATGCGCTTGATCTCCGCGATCAGCCGCAGGGCGGCCGCGCAGTCGCCGCGCTCCTGCAGGGCGGCCAACCTGGGCAGCAGCACCCGCAGGATCCGGCGATGGTCGGCATTGACGCCGACCAGGTTGCGCTTGAACTCGGCGGTGTCCTCGGCGTCGGCGATCGCGTCGAGGTCAGGATCGAACTGCTCCCTCATCGGCCCGTCCCCGGGCGCGCACGGTCAGCACGGTGGCGACGACCATGACCGCGAGGAGCAGGTAGCCCAGCACATTGTAAGCGCTCTGCCAGTAGAACCGGTGGAAATGCGCCGGGTAGGCGACAAACGGCGTCAACACCTGCAGGAAGCTCAGAGCGACCATCACGGTGCTCCACAATCGCCGCCACCGCAGCGAGATCCAGGTCAAGGCAAGCGTGGCGTTCAGGTCGACGACGATCGTCGGCAGGTTCCAGCCCTGCCACCAGTGGCTGACCAGCGGCGTGATGCTCCAGAAGAAGATGCTGACCGCCGCCGTCGCCTTGAGCGGTCGGTCGCCCAGCCAGAAGGCCACGCCGCAGATCGCCCACATGAGGACGTAGGTGACTGACGCGAGATATTCGAACAAACGCTGATCCCGAAGAGCACCACACCCCGTGGTCGCGGAGGGCCGATGATCTGGCGCTAGACCGTTTCATGCAAAGGAAATCCTGTCGCGCGGCGCCGGCCGCGCGTTGGAGACGCTGGGATTTCGGAGAGACGACCGGACAGGCGCCTAGCTGTAGTGCGGCGCCATGATCCGTTCGACCGCCTTGATGAACTGGTGCAGCCCGATGGTGGTCACCGCCAGCAGCACCGCGGTCACGGCAGTCACCACGAGGATCAGGCCGAGCCATTGGACGTTGGTCAACTCATGGCGCCAATCCCGCCCATTGGCCCGCCCATTGGCCCGCCCATTGGCCCGCCGAGCGGCCGGTCGTCCGTCAGGAACGCCGTCGCCGCCAGGACCCTCAACAAGGTCCGCGAAGACGGCTCGCCAGTCGCCTGGGCCTTGCGCAGCGCCGACACCGTCTCCGGCACCAGGGCGCCTCGCTCCGGCGTGACCGCCAGCAAGGTCAGGCACGCCTCCAGCGACACCCAGCTGGCCACGAAGCCGGTCGTGTTCGCCGCGTGTCGAGGGGTTAGAAAACTCAGGTCTTGGTCGTGCATCGCCGCTCCCTGCCTCTCGCTCAGAAGGCGGCAGGCCGGCAAGCGCTGCCAGACCGTCTGGCTGCTTACGGTAGTCATTGCCGGGGTCGCCGCCCTCCCAGGCCACGAAGGCCAGGGCGGCGTCGCGGCGGCTCAGGCCCGACAGGCGGCGGCGGGCGCTGAGCACGTGCATCTCGACGGTCTTGGGCGACAGGCCCAGCGCGCGGGCGATCTCCTTGGACTGGAGATGGCCCGCGACCAACCGCAGGATTTCCCGCTCGCGCGGGGTAAGCTTTTCGAACGCGGTACTGACGCCCTGAACCATGCGCCTAGGATGGGCGGCCCAATTGTTCCCGTCTAGCGAGCGAAACGGGTAATTGCAGTGGATCAGGTTTCCGAGCGCACGAACGGCAGGCGGGTGGTCGCCGTCTTGTTCAGGGCGAACAGGGCGTTGGCCACAGCCGGACCGATCACCGGCGTGCCAGGCTCGCCGACTCCGCTGGGCGGATTACCGGACGGCACGATGTTGGTCTCGACCATCGGCGCTTCGTTGATGCGCAGCACGCGATAGCGGTCGAAATTGGTCTGGTCGACCTGGCCGTCGGTCAGGGTCACCTCGCCGAACAGCACCGCCGAGAGGCCGTAGCAGGTCCCGCCCTCCATCTGCGCCGCGATCTGGTCGGGCGAGATGGCGACGCCGCAGTCGATGGCGGTCACCACGCGGCCGACGCGCGGGACGCCGTCCTCGAGCTTGACCTCGGCCACCTGGGCGACGACCGAACCGAAGCTCTCGTGCACGGCGACGCCGCGCGTCCAGCCGACCGTGGGGGTCGAGGCCTTCTCGACCGCCAGGTTCAGGGCCGCCAGGTGCCGGTCGGCCCCGGCCTTGGTGTAGAGGGCCCGGCGGTACTCGATCGGGTCCTTGCCAGCCTTGGCGGCCAGCTGGTCGATCGTGTGCTCCATGACGAAAGCGGTGTGGGTCGCGCCCACCGAGCGCCACCACAGCACCGGCACCCCGACATCGGGCAGCGCCACCTGGGCGTCGACGATCGGGGTGGCCTTCAGGTACGGCGAGCCGGCCGTGCCCTCGATCGCCGTCTGGTCGGGGCCTTTGCCGCCCATCGGCGAGCCCTTCATGATCGACTGGCTGACGATCCGATGGCGCCAGGCCGCTGGATAGCCGTCCTTGTCCAGCTGAACCTTGACGGCGTGGATGGTCAGCGGCCGGAAATAGCCGGCCCGCATGTCGTCCTCGCGGGTCCAGACCAGCTTCACCGGCCGGCCCTTGCCGACCTTCTTGGCGATGTGGACGCACTCGGCCACGTAGTGGACTGGAAGTTGGCGCGCCGGCCGAACGAGCCGCCGGCGAACAGGGTCTCGATCTCGACCGAGCCCGGCAGGCAGCCGACGATCTTGGCGGCGGCCAGTTGGTCCAGGGTCTGGCCCTGCGAGCCGAAGGTCAGCTTGACCTTGCTGCCGTCCACGGCCGCGACGCAGTTCATCGGCTCCATGGTCGCGTGGGCCAGATACGGGAATTCGTAGGTGGTCTCGAACACCTTCTCGCCCTTGGCGGACGCGAGCGTCGTGGCGTCGCCGCGCTGATCGAAGGCTTCCCACTTGGTCTCGGTGTTCTTGCCGGCGGCGACGTCATGGAAAAGCTGGGCGATCGCCGCCGAACCGCGCTTCTCGGCCTTGTCCTCGTCCCACTCGAGCTTCAGCGCCTCGCGGCCCATGCGGGCGGCGTAGGTGGTCTGGGCCACCACCGCCACGCCGGTCGGGATCTCGAAGACGTCGACCACGCCCGGCACTTTCTTGGCGTCGACGGCGTCCAAGCTCTTCACCTTGGCGCCGAAGCGCGGGCCGTGGGCGACCACCGCCGTCAGCATGTCGGGCAGGCGGACGTCCTGGGTGTAGCGGGCCGTGCCGTCGCTCTTGATCTGGGCGTCCTTGCGGCGCACCCGGTCGGTGCCGATCAGGGTGAAGGTCTTGGGATCCTTCAGCTTGACGTCGGTCGGCGGGGGAACCTTGGCCGCGTCGGCCAGCAGCTCGCCGAACCCGGCGGTCTTGCCCGAGGTGTGGGTGAGGACGCTGTCCTTGACCGTGATCTCGCCGACCGCGACGTTCCACCTGTTGGCGGCGGCCTGGACGAACATGGCCCGTGCGCCGGCGCCGGCCTTGCGCAGCTGGTCCCACGAGTTGGCGATCGCCGACGAACCGCCGGTCAGCTGCGCGCCCAGGGCGCCGTTGGCGTAGAGCTTGGCGTTGGCCGGGGCCTGCTCGACCTGGACCTTGGTCCAGTCGGCGTCCAGCTCTTCGGCGACGATGGCCGCGAGACCGGCGTGATTGCCCTGGCCGAACTCGATGTGCTTGGAGATCACCGTCACCACGCCATCGGGCGCGATCTTGATGAAAGGCCCGAAGGCCCCGACCTCGACTTTGGAGCCGGCGCTCATGATGTCGGCCGGCGAGCAGCCGACCAGCAGCGTTCCGCCGACCAGGGCGGAGGCCACGACCACGTCGCGGCGGCTGGGCCGGGCCTGGGCGAGGTCCTTGGGACTGACGGGCGCGTTCATCGGCCAGCTCCGCGATTGGTCGCGCCCGAGGCGGCCACGATGGCCTCGTCGATGTCGGCGTGCTTGTCACCCTGCGGCGGGCCGAAGTCGGCCGCGTCCTTGATCGCCGCGCGGATGCGCTGATAGGCGCCGCAGCGGCAGATATTCCCGGCCATGGCGTTGTCGATGTCCTCGTCGGAGGGCTTGGGCTTCTGGGCCAGCAGAGCGCAGGCCGACATGATCTGCCCCGACTGGCAGTAGCCGCACTGCGGCACGTCGTGGCGCACCCAGGCCTGCTGCACCGGATGCTGGCCGCCCAGGCCCTCGATGGTGGTGATCTTGGCTGTTCCGACCGCCGCGATCGGCGTCACGCAGGAGCGGATCGGCTGGCCGTCCAGGTGCACCGTGCAGGCGCCGCACTGGGCCACGCCGCAGCCGAACTTGGTGCCGGTCATGCCCAGTTCGTCGCGCAGGACCCACAGCAGCGGTGTCTCCGGCGCGGCCTGGATCGCGGTCGGCTTGCCATTGATATCGAGCGTCACGGCCATGCGTCTTCGTCTCCAACGATAAGGTCTCGCCGATATCGAAACCTAACACCGTTCACTCCGGGCTTGACCAGGGGATTTCGCCAGGGGGGCGGGCAGGGAAACGCGCGGCATTGTAAAAACGCTTCCGCGGATGCGAAGGCGGGCGGGCGCCGTCTTCGAAACCCGCTATGCTTTGGCCGCACCCGTGTGGAGATCTCCGTCTTGCGCCGCGTCCTCGTTTCCTTCGCCGTCCTGGCCGTCACCCTGGCCGGCTGCGCCACCGTGGCTCCGATGGACTCCACGGACGCGCCGATCCGCTACAGCTGCAAGGCCGGCAAGCGGTTCACCAGCGCCTACGCCTTGCACGGCAAGACGGTGGTGGTCACCGCCGGCGGCGCGACCAAGACGCTGAAGCTGGCCCGCTCGGCGTCCGGCGCGCGCTACGCGGCCGGCGAAGCCGAGCTGTGGAGCAAGGGCGCGGACGCCATGCTCAAGGGCTTCCCCGGCGGTCCTTACGCCGATTGCCGCTCGCAATAGTTCCGAGGTTCCCGTTGGATTCCTTCCCCGCCTATTTCCCCCTGGCCGGCCGCAAGGTGGTGATCGCCGGTTCGGGCGACGCCGCCGACGCCAAGGCCCGCCTGTTCGAGGGCTCGCCCGCCACGGTGATCCGCCTGGACGGCCATGAGGCCTATCTCCCCGGGTCCTACACCGGCGCGATCCTGGCCTTCGTCGCCAGCCAGGACGAGGTGTTCGTCCAGGCCGCCGCCAGCGCGGCGCGGGCGGCGCGGGTGCTGGTCAATGTCGTCGACCGGCCCGAACTCTGCGACTTCAACACCCCCGCCGTGATCGACCGCGGCGAGGTGGTGGCGGCGGTCGGCACCGGCGGCTCGGCCCCGGTGCTGGCCACCATGCTGCGCAACAACATAGAGGCCCAGGTGCCCGAGGGCATGGGTCGTGTCGCCGCCCTGCTGCGGAAGTTCCAGAGCGAGGTGCGCGGCGCCCTGCCGGCCCTGCACGAGCGCCGGGCCTTCCTGCGCGACGCGGTGCTGGGCGAAGCCGCCCAGGCCGCCCGCGACGGCGATATGGAAAAGGCCGGCCAGCTGTTCCGCGAGGCCCTCGCCAAGGGCACGGCCCGCAAGGGCGTGGTGCGCTTCATCGCCGGCAAGGGTCCCGCCGATCTGCTGACGCTACGCGCCAGCCGGGCCCTCGGCGCGGCAGACGTGCTGGTCCTGGATGGCGACGCCGAGCCGGAGGTCGTGAAGATGGCCCGTCGCGACGTCGAACGGCTCGACCCGTCGCAGGCCGACGCCGATCACCTGGTGCAGCTGGCGCGCGAAGGTCGCCAGATCGTGCGGCTGATCACCCACGCCATCGACCCGGCCCTGGTCCATGCCTTGACCCAGGCCGGCGTCACGGTCGAGGTGCTGCCGGCGGCGACCGCCTAGTCCAGCGACCGTCCCCTCGTCTCCGGCAGCAGAAAGGCCGTGGTCAGCACGCTGATCAGGGTGAAGGCGATCGGATACCAGAGGCCGGCATAGATGTTGCCGACCGCCGTGACGATGGCGAAGGCGAAGAACGGCACGAAGCCGCCCACCCAGCCCGTGCCGATGTGATAGGGCAGCGACAGGGCCGTGTAACGCACCCGCGTCGGGAACAGCTCGACCAGGCAGGCCGCCAGCGGGCCGAACAGGGCCGTCGCCCCGAGCACGAAGACGAACAGCACGCCCAGCATCAGCGGCTTGTTCATTCGCGCCGGATCGGCCTTGGCCGGATAGCCGGCCTCGGCCAGGGCGGCCTTGATCTGGGTTTCGACGCCGGTCTTCACCGCCTTCACCTCGGCCTTGGGCAGGCCCTTGGCGCTCCTGGAGGCGATCTCGGCGCCGCCGATCTTCATCACCGCCACGGAGCCAGCGGGGGCCTTCTGGTTGGCGTAGGAGACGCCCGCATTGGCCAGAGCGCTCTTGATGATGTCGCACGAGCTGACGAAGGCGGTCTTGCCGACCGGATCGAACTGCAGCGAACAGTCCTTGGGATCGGCCACGACCACGACGGGGGACTTCGCCGAAGCTTCGGCCAGGGCCGGGTTGGCGGCCTTTTCCAGCAGGTGGAAGCCGGGGAAATAGAACAGCAGGGCCAGGGTCATGCCGCCCAGCATCACCGGCTTGCGGCCGATCCGGTCCGACAGCCAGCCGAAGACGACGTAGAACACCGCGCTGATCGCCGTGGCGGTCATCATCACGCCATTGATCGTCGCGGCGTCGACCTTCAGGAACTTCTCCATGAAGGTCTGGACGTAGAAGAAGCTGGTGTACCAGACCGCCCCCTGCGCGCACATCATCGACAGGAAGGCCAGGATGACGAGCTTCAGGTTCTTCCACTGGCCGAACGCCTCGGCATAGGGCGCCTTGGAGGCCTGGCCTTCTTCCTTCATGGCGGCGAAGGCGGGGCTCTCGGTCAGCTTCATGCGCATCCAGACCGACACGCCCAGGAGGCCAATCGAGACCGCGAAGGGGATTCGCCAGCCCCAGGCGTCGAAGGCTTCCACGCCGACGGCCGCGCGCGCGCCCATGATCACCAGCAAGGCCCCGAACAGGCCGAAGGCGGCCGAGGTCTGCACCCACGAGGTCGACCAGCCGCGCTGGTTCGGCGGCGAGTGCTCGGCGACATAGATCGCCGCCCCGCCGTATTCGCCGCCCAGGGCGAAGCCCTGCACGCAACGCATCAGGATCAGCAGGATCGGCGAGATGATGCCGGCCTGCTGATAGGTCGGCAGGAAGGCGATGGCGAAGGTCGCGCCGCCCATCAGCAGCACGGTGGCCAGGAACGCGCCCTTGCGGCCGGCCTGATCGCCGATCTTGCCGAACACCAGGGCGCCCAGCGGCCGGAAAGCGAAGCCGACGCCGAACAGGGCCAGCGCCGCGATATAGCCGGCCGTGTCGTTGAGGCCCGCGAAGAAGGTCTTGGAAATGACCTGGGTCAGGCTGCCGAAGATGAAGAAGTCGTACCATTCGAAGGCCGTGCCGGCCGACGAGGCCGCCACCACCGTGCGCATCGAGGCGCGTCCCTGATCGGCTTCGGCCATCTCTGTTCCCCCGTATTTTGACCCTGCTTAGCGTGGTTCAGGGCCCAGGGAAAAGGGGGCGGGGAAAGAGCTTCGGAAGCGGAGGTTAGGCGACCGCGCCCCGGCTGTCGTCGCCGGCCTGGGACAGGCGGAGGATCTCAGCGACAAGAGCGGCGGGCGCGATCGGCTTGGCGGCGACCCCGTCCATGCCGGCGGCGCGGTAAGAGGCCCGCTGGTGGGCCATGACATTGGCGGTCAGGGCGATGATCGGCGCGCGCGCCGCGGCCCCCGGCAGGGCCCGGATGCGGCGGGCGGCTTCCAAGCCGTCCATGCCCGGCATCTGGACGTCCATCAGGATCAGGTCGAAGGCGCCGATGCGCGCGGCCTCGACGCCCGCCGCGCCGTCGTCGGCGACGCTGACCCGGGCGCCCAACTGCTCGAGGATCCGGCAAGCGACCAATTGGTTGGTCGGGTTGTCCTCGACCACCAATACCTTGAGGCCCGCCAGCAGGTCGTCGGCCGCCGCCTCGATGGCGGCGGGCGCGACGGCCGGCGGGGCGGCGATGGTCAGGGTGAAGGTCGAACCCTCGCCCGGCGTCGAGCGGAACGACACCTCGCCGCCCAGCATCTGGGCCAGCTTGCGGGTGATGGCCAGACCGAGACCCGAGCCGCCGAAGCGGCGGGTCGTGCTGGCGTCGGCCTGCTGGAAGCGCTCGAACAGGCTGCCTTGCGCCTCCAGCGGCACGCCGATGCCAGTGTCGATCACATCGAAGACCAGGCGCTGGCCCTCCGCCGTCATGGCCTTGCGGGCCCGGACGGTCACCGAGCCCTTCAGGGTGAACTTCACCGCGTTGCCGATCAGGTTGAACAGGGCCTGGCGGACGCGGGTCGGGTCGGTCTCGATCCAGCCCAGGTCGTCGGCGAGATCGAGCTCCAGCCGCAAGCCCTTGTGCGAGGCCTGGCCAGCCAGCAGACGAGCCACGCCCCGGGCCAGCTCGCGCGGATCAACCGGCTCCCGGTTCAGATCCAGGCGTCCGGCCTCGATGCGCGAGATGTCGATCACGTCGTCCAGCAGGGTCGACAGCATTTGGCCAGCGGCCAGGGCCTCCGCCAAAAGGTCGGCGCTGTCACCGGCCGGCAGCTCGCGGCGAAGCACGTGCATGACCCCCAGCACCCCGTTCATCGGCGTGCGGATCTCGTGGCTCATATTGGCCAGGAACTGGGCCTTGGCCTCGTTGGCGGCCTGGGCGGCGCGCTCGGCGGCCACCAGGGCCAGCTCGGCCTTCTTCTTCTCGTCGATGTCGAGGACGAGGCCTACCGCCTTGCGGGCGATGCCGCGGGCGTCGCGGCGCACGTCGTGGAAGATCCGCACCCAGCGCGTCTCGCCGTCAGGCGACAGCACGCGCACGTCATATTCCTGGGTTCCGCCGAGATCGTCGCGCCACCACTCGGCGGCGGCCTTGTAGACGTGGGCGCGATCCTCGGGGTGGACCATCGGCAAGATGGCCTCGCGAACATCGTCATAGACGACCCGGCGCCCCATGATGCGGTGGAACTCCGGCGAGCCCCAAAAGCTCTCGGCCTCATGGTCGATCTCGTAGACGCCGGCCCGCGCCGCGCCCAGGGCGACCTTCAGGCGGCGGGCGTTGATCCGCGCCTCGCGCCGCGCCGCCGTCAGGGCGGTGATGTCGTCCATATAGGTGATGACGCCGACGATCTCGCCGGCCGCGTCCAGCCAAGGCCGGGCCTCCCACCGGAAAGCGCGCTCCACGCCCTCGGCGTCGAACAAGCGATCCTCGCGTCGGGAGACCACCTCGCCGGACAGGGCCCGGGCGACCCCGGCCACGAAGCGGCCGCGCCCGCTGTTGGTCAGCTCCGTCAGGGTCTTGCCGATGACCTGGGCCTCGGTCGACCGGAAGATCTCCAGGAAGCGTGGGCTGACCAGCCGCAGGCGCATGTCCAGGTCGTAGACGGCGACCGCGAACGGAGCGTCCTCGACCAGGCGGCGGGCCCGGCGCTCGCTCCAGATGGCCTTGTCGCGGCTGCGCGCCACGTCGGTGATGTTCTGGGTGATGCCCTTCAGGGCGAACAGCGCGCCACGCCGGTCGGCGGCCCGATAGGTGCTGCGGAAGGTCTCCCACCGGCCGTCGTCGCCGCGCAGGCGGAACTCGATCGCGCCGCCTTCGCCGGTGCGGGTGGCGTGGCCGAAGGCCTCGCGCACCGTCTCGCGCTGGTTGTCGGGCAGGCGGGCCAGAAACAGATCCGCCGTGGCCACGTCGGCCGGCGATAGGCCCAGCAGCGCCAGCACGTCGGGCGACCAGTCGATGCGCTCGCCCTCGGGCTCGTAGCTCCAGATCCCGACGCCGGCCTCCTCGGCGAGGATCTGATGCGTGCGGCGCGCCGACTCCAGTCCGGCCCGGACCGCCACCTCGGCCGAAATGTCGTGCATCAGTCCGATCAGCTCACCGTTCGGACCCAACCGCGAACGGCCCTGCACCCAGATCGTACGGCCGTCCTTGCAGCGGATCTTCAGTTCGTTGATCGCCTCGCCGGTCGCGCGCAGGCGAGAGCCGCTCTCGATCAGCTCGGCCTGGCTGTCGGGATGGGCGAACTTCAGAGTGGGCTGACCGATCAGCTCCTCGGGGGTCCAGCCCGTTAGCGCGGTCCAAGCGCCGTTGACGCTGACGAAGCGGCCCTCGGGCGAGACCACGGCGAAGAGATCGCTGGCGTTCTCGAACAGCCAACGCGCGGCCTCGGCCTCGCCAAACGGCGATGGCGCGTCCGCGACCCCTTCGTTATCTCGTCCCTGGGACATCAGGTCTCCGCCAAGTTGGGCGGATCGTGGGACGCAACCGTAAACTTATGGTTCGCAAGAAGGACCCGCGTTCCGCGAACACGCTATTTCAATCGACTTTCACACCTCGGCCCATTGGCGCAACAGGTTGTGATAGACGCCGGTAAGCGACAGGACGCCCTCGTCGTCGGCCTCGACCTTGCGGGCCAGGCGCTGGATCGCGACGTCCATCTCCAGCAGCATCGTGCGCTTGGCGTCGTCGCGGACCAGGCTCTGGATCCAGAAGAAGCTGGCTGTGCGCCTACCGCGCGTCACCGCGGTGACATGGTGCAGGCTGGAACTGGGATAGAGGATCATGTCCCCGGCCGAGAGCTTGACGACGTGATCGCCATAGAGGTCGTTCACGACCAGCTCGCCGCCGTCGTAGTTCTCCGGCTCCTCCAGGAAGAGGGTGGCCGACAGGTCGGTGCGCAGGCGCCGGCCGCTGACCGGGTCGCGACGGATGGCGTTGTCGACATGATCCCTGAAGCCCATGCCCTCGCCGTAGCGGTTGAACATCGGCGGCAGGATGAACTGCGGCAGGGCGGCCGAGACGAACAACGGATTGGCCTCCAGCGCCTGGAGGATCGCCTCGCCGACCCGGAGGGCGGCCTCGCAGTCCTGCGGCAGCTGCTCATTGGTCTTGGCCCGCGCGGCCTGGAAGCCCGAGGTCAGATTGCCGTCCACCCACGGACCCGCGTCCAGGATCGCCCGGCACTCGGCGACCTGGGCCTTGGTCAGCACCTCGGGAATCTGCAGCATCATGGGGACGTCCTTGTTGCGACTCGTTCCTAGCACGCCGCGCCGCGTCTTGTTTGATCCGGATCAGACCGAAACCAAATCGCCCCGCCCGGCCATGGAGGGGCCGGACGGGGCGCGGAGGCAAGGTTTCAAACCTTTCCTCCCGGGGGGGCTCTGAGCCCGTGACGCCGTCACGCTGTTCAGGGGAGACCTAGTACTTCACGTTGACGGTCAGGATCGCCTGGCGGCCCGGCGCCGGATCGGCGTGGTGCACGCCATTGGTGCGGGCGATGTAGCGTTCATCCGTCAAGTTCTGGATGTTCAGCTGCAGGTCGACCTTCGGGTTGATGCTCCACGAGGCGAAGGCGTCGTAGCGCGTGTAGGACGGCGCATAGATGCGGTTCGTACCGCCGCCGGCCCCGCCCTGGTTGCCGCCGAAGCTGGTCGACACGTAGTAGGCGCCGCCGCCCAGGGCGATCTGGCGGGTGATCTTGTACGTCGTGAAGGTCGAGAAGGTATGCTTGGGCGTATTGGCCAGCGGGTCGCCCTGGTTGACGCTGGTATAGGCGCCGCGGACCAGCTCGCTGTCCATGTAGGTATAGCCGCCGAACACCTGCCACTTGGGGGTGACGTTGCCCGAGAAGCCGAGTTCGAAGCCCTTCACCTCGACCTCGCCGACCTGGGCGTAGGTGTTGGCGTCGATCAGGATCTGGGCGTTCTTGCGGGTGGTCTTGAAGGCCGCCGCCGACAGGGCCAGCGTGTCGTGGAACACATTGGCCTTGGCGCCCAGTTCGAAGCTTTCGCTGTCTTCCGGCTCCAGCTGCACCGTGGCCAGGTTGCCCGTGCCGGTCGAGGTGTTGCTGTTCTGGTCGCCGCCCGAAATGCCCGGAGGCGTCGAGGAGGTGCCGTACGAGACATACAGGCTGGAACTGGTCGTCGGCTTGTAGACCAGGCCGACCTGGTAGTTGGTGAAGTCCCACGAGCCGCCGCGCGGCGTGTAGGTCACGGAGGTGACGACGCCGTTGGCGCTGGTCGAGGACGCGTCGACGCCACGGCTCTCGTAGCTGTCGTGGCGCAGGCCCAGGTTCAGCAGGACCTTGTCGCCGAGCTTGATGGTGTCGAAGCCGTAGATCGCGGCCGTCTTGGTCAGGTTGCGCGTGAGCGGCCCCTTGTTCAGCGTGCCGACCCAGACGTCGTTGGCGTTGGGCTTGTAGACGAGCGTGCAGTCCCCGCCGCCGACGCTGGTCAGGGCCGTCGCGGCGATCACGAAGCCGGTCGGGCAGGCCGAGGTCGTCGTACCGTAAGGCAGGTAGGCGGCGTTGCGGTTTTCCTCGCGGCTCAACTCGATGCCGACATCGAAGCTGTGTTCCAGGCCGGCGAAGACCTTCTTGCCGTGCAGGTCGGTGACCGCGGCGACCGTCTCGGTCGGGTTCCAGCGGCTCTTGGTCCCCCGCTTCATCCACCACTGGCCCTGGACGAACTGGGCCGCGCCGCCGTCGCCGGGGTTGGTGACCAGATAGTCGTTCACGCTCTTGGAGTAGCGAACCACCTGCCGGACGTTCAGGTCGTCATCGATCTTGTGGTCGATGGCGAAGGTGGCGATGTCCGACCTGGTCTTCTGGAAGTCGCGGCTCTTGATGCCGTAGAAGCTGCGACGGTCGACGTTGAGGATGCCCGAGGCCGTACGCGGCTCGGTCGTCTTGGTCATCAACGGGATGCCGTAGTCGGGCGTCTGGTTGGTGTCGAGGTGGTAGTAGGCGACGGTGATCTGGGTGTCGCCGTTCAGGCCGATGGCCAGCGAGGGCGCGACGCCCCAACGGTCGAAATCGACGGCCTTGCGGCCAGGGGTGTTTCCTTGCGTGCCCAGCACGTTCAGGCGCACCGCGACGCTGTCGTTGATCGCGTAGTTCAGGTCGGCCGTGGCGCGGACATAGGCGTCGGTGCCGACGCCGACCGAACCGCGTGCGAAGGTGTCGGCCTTGGGGGTTTTGGACGACAGGTTGATGCTGCCGCCGCCCGAGCCACGGCCACTATAGGCGCTGTCCGGACCTTTCACGACCTCGACCTGCTCGAGGTTGAAGATCTCGCGGGCCTGGCCGCCGCTGTCGCGGACGCCGTCGACGAAGATGTTGTTGGCCGAACTGGAGCCCCGGATGAACGGACGGTCGGCCAGCGGCTGGCCGCCTTCGCCGGCGCCGAAAGTGATGCCCGGCGAGGTGCGCAGGATGTCCTGCAGCGAGGTGGCGGCGGTCTGCTCGATGATCCGCGACGGGATGACCGTCACCGACTTGGGGGTGTCGACCAGCGGCGCGGTGAACTTGCTCGACGAGGGGTCGGCGACGCGGCGAGCGTCGATCTTGACGGTCGAGACCTCGGTCCTGTCTTCGTCAGCCGTTGGCGCGGCGACAGCCGGCGCGGTCGCGATGGCGGCGGCCCCCTCGCCAGCAGCGGCGGCGTGGGCCCAGCCGAGGCCCGCCAAGCCGGCGACGGCGGCCGCGCCCAGGGCGCGACGAGGCCGGCTGACAACGCCGGCGGAGTTCAAATTACGCATGATCGTCCCTATTCCCCGAGGACTCGCCGTGAGAGCCCCTCCTGAAATTGCGAGGCGTTCTTAGCGATCCTGCGATGCAGTCGCAATGATAATCGTTCTCAGTCGCGGTGAATGTGGCGGATGCCGGGCGGCTTGACCGTGCGGATGGCCACCGAGGCGCGTCCTAGGCGTCGCCAAAGGGTTTCTTGACGCCGCCGCCGCCGCGGGTCCCTATCCGCGCCGCTGTTCCGGAGTTCATGATGAAGACCGCCCTCGCCACCGCTTTCGCCATCCTCGCGCTTGCGACCGGCGCCCAGGCCTCCAACCTGAAGGCCTGCGCGGTCCCGCCCGTTGTAACCCCCGCCCCGGCCGAGGCGCCTCCGGCCGACGAGATCCACACCAACGTGCCGATCGCCGCCTATCTGCTGGCGCTGTTCTGGTCGCCCGAGGCTTGCCGCGCCGGCATTGCGGAGTCCGACAAGGTCATCCAGTGCCAGAACAACCGCTTCGGCTTCACGGTGCACGGCTTGTGGCCGAACGGGCCTGACAAGGTCCACCCGCGCTACTGCAAACCCAGCCCGCCGATGAGCCCGGCGACGGTGAAGGCCAATCTCTGCATGACCCCTTCGCCCTGGCTGCTGCAGCACGAGTGGCAGGCGCACGGCACGTGCAACTGGGACAGCCCCGAGGCCTATTTCAAAAAGGCCCAGAAGGTCCGCAAGGGCCTGAACGTTCCCGACCTGGCGCCCGTCGGCGAGACCATGACCGCCGGCCAGATCCGCGACGCCTTCCTCAAGCGCAACAGGGGCATGACCCGCGAGGGTCTCAATATCCGAGTCAAGGACGGCCGCCTGACCGAGGTCTGGGTCTGCCTGGACCTGAAGTTCAAGCCCGCCGCCTGCCGCGGCGGCAACGGCGCGCCGGACGCCTCGCCGGTGCGGGTGACGCCGCGGGGCTAGAGCTGTCCCGTTCAGATGGAGCCGCCCAACGGGACGGGCTCTAGGCCAGCGCTTCGATCTCCGCGTCGGTCAGGTCGCCTGGCACCACGGTGACGGGCAGCTTGCGCCCCGCGAAGCCGACGCCTTCCTTGGCGATGGCCGAGATCAGGGGGCCGGGGCCCCGGCCGGCCGTGGAGGTCGCCAGGATCAGGATCTTGATGGCCGGGTCGGCGGCGATGACCTGCTTCAGCGCCGTGCGGACGCCGTCGGCGTGCTTGATGATGAACTCGGGCGGCAGGCCGGTGGCGGCGACCACCTGACCGGCGAGGCTCTGCAGCAGGGCCTCGGCCTCCTCGCGCTCCTGGCGTTCGATCTCTTCGCGCACGCCGCTCCAGTGCTCGAACTCGGCGGGAGAGATCACCTTCAGCAGCGCCACGTGACCGCCGGTCGAGCGGGCGCGGCGGCAGGCGTATTTCAGCGCCGCCGCGAACTCCGGCGAGTCGTCGGCGACGACCAGGAACTTGCGGCGGCTGCCCAAGGCGTTGGATGAAGCGGCGTCGGTCATTTCGCGAGATGACGCCGCTTCATCGCCAACCTCAAGTCCCCCAAGAACTAGGCCCCCCAGAAGCCGACCAGCTTCTTGACCTCGGCCAGGGTCGGGGCGGCGGCCTCGGAGGCCTTGGCCGCGCCCTTGGCCAGGATGGCGTCCAGCACCGCCGGGTCACCGAGCAGGCCGCGCATCTTGTCGCCGACCGGGGCCAGTTTCTCGACCGCCAGCTCGGCCAGGGCCGGCTTGAAGGTCCCGAAACCCTTGCCAGCGTACTCGGCCAGCACCTCGGCCTTGGTCCGGCCGGCCAGCGCCGCGAAGATTCCGACCAGGTTGTCGGCCTCGGCGCGGGCGGTCAGCTCCTCCAGGGTTTCCGGCAGCGGTTCCGGATCGGTGCGGGCCTTCCTGATCTTGGCGGCGATGGTGTCGGCGTCGTCGGTCAGGTTGATGCGCGAATAGTCCGACGGGTCGGACTTGCTCATCTTGGCCGCGCCGTCGCGCAGGCTCATCACCCGCGCGCCCGGACCCTGGATCAGCGGCTCCGGCTGCGGGAAGAAGCCCGGCGCCCCGTAGTCGTGATTGAACTTCTGGGCGATGTCGCGGGTCAGCTCCAGGTGCTGCTTCTGGTCCTCGCCGACCGGCACTTGGGTGGCCTTGTAGATCAGGATGTCGGCCGCCTGCAGCACCGGATAGGTGTAGAGACCCACCGAGCTGCGCTCCTTGTGCTTGCCGCTCTTCTCCTTGAACTGGGTCATGCGGTCCAGCCAGCCGAGGCGGGCGACGCACTGGAAGATCCAGGCCAGCTCGGCGTGCTCGCGCACGGCCGATTGCGGGAAGATCGTCGCCTTGTCCGGGTCCAGGCCCGAGGCGATGTAGGCGGCCGCGATCTCGCGGGTCTGCTGGGCCAGGGCCGCCGGGTCCTGCCAGACGGTGATGGCGTGCAGGTCAGCCACGAAGATGAAGGTGTCGATCTCGTGTTGCAGGCGGCTGAACTTCACCAGCGCGCCGAGATAGTTGCCCAGGTGCAGGGCGCCGGAGGGCTGGACGCCCGAGAGCACGCGGGCGGGACCCGTATAGGCGATGGGGCCCGGGTCGACGGGAGCTTGGTCGGTCATGGCTTTAAGCCTTGTTGTCGAATTCGAGACGGATGGCGGGCGCGGAAACGCGCTTCTCGCGCCCCAGGGAGGAGCGCGCGATGATCGAAGTCAGAAAGAGCCGCGCCATCGCGGCGCGAGGGGACCGATCGGAGCCATGCCCCGCTGGTTAGCCTCCTCGCGGGCATGGATCAAGCCTTGCCACGTCGCAGCACCGCCTTCAGTTCGGCCGGCTTGACCCCGCCGAACAGGAACAGCAGCGGCGGATAGACCGCCACGCCGGCCAGGCAGGTCAGGGCCAGGGCGAACTCCTTGGCGCCGATGGCGTGGCCGGTCAGGCCAAGGCCGCGCAACGGCGCCTCGATCAGGTCGCGATAATGCGCGGCGGCGGCCAGCAACAGGCCCATGCCCAGGCTGGCGGTCAGGATCCGCGCCAATCGCGACCAGGTCCGCGACGAGGGGCCATATTCCTTCTTGGCCGAGAGCGCCCAGGCCATCTGGCCGACATTGATCCACGAGGCGATGGCCGTGGCCGCCGCGATGCCCTTGACCCCGACCAGTTGGAACAGGACCACGCCGAAGGCGATGTTCACCGCCACCGAGATCAGGGCGAACCGCATCGGGCTCTTGGTGTCGCCGCGCGCGAAGAAGGCCCGCGAATAGAGCTGCTGCAGCACGAAGGCCGGGGTGCCCAGGCCGTAGAAGAACAGCGCCGCCGCCGTCTGGCTGGCGTCGAAGGCGGTGAACTGGCCACGCGTATAGAGGCCGTCCGACAGGAAGCCGGGCATGGCGATCAGGGCCGCCGCGGCCGGCAGGGTCAGGGCCATGGCCAGGGTGATCCCCTGGTCCATGGCGCTCTGGGCGTCCGCGCGGTCGCCCGAATGCACGGCCCGCGACAGGCGCGGCAGCAGGGCCACGCCGATGGCCACGCCCACCAGGCCCAGGGGCAGCTGGTAGAGTCGGTCGGCCGTGGCCAGCCAGGTGCGGCCGCCCGGCACGTGGCTGGCCAGGTTGCCGGAAATGAAGATGTTGACCTGGGTGGCGCTGGCCGCCAGGGCGCCGGGGATGGCCTTGCCGATCAGCTCGCGCACTTCCGGCGTCAGGCGCGGCAGCCGCCAGTGGACCTTGGCGCCGGACTTGTTGACACCCCAGGTCAGCAGGGCGGCTTGCGCGACACCGGCGACCACGACGCCGATCGAGCCCCAGCGGGCCGCGTCGATCGCGGTGCTCTGCGGCAGGATGAACGCCAGGGTGCAGAGGTTCAGCAGGATCGGCGCGCCGGCCGACAGAATGAAGCGGTCGCGGGCGTTCAACACCCCCGACAGGTGGGCCACGATCGCCATGCAGGGCAGGTAGGGCATGGTGATCTGGGTCAGCAGCACCGCCAGCTTGTACTTCTCGGTGCCCCAGCCGAAGCCCGGGCTGATCAGCATCATCAGCCACGGCATGGCCAGCTGGCAGACGACGGTGATGAGGATGGTCGAGGCCGCCAGGGTCGCCATGGCGTCGGCGGCCAGGATGTCGGCCTTCTCCTCGCCGTCGCGCTGCAGCGACTTGGCGTAGGCCGGCACGAAGGCCGCCGCGAAGGCGCCCTCGGCGAAGAACCGGCGGAAAAGGTTCGGGAAGGCCAAGGCCGCGTTGTAGGCGTCGGCCGCCGGGGTGGCGCTGGCCCCCATTCGGTACGAGACCGCGAGATCGCGCGCGAAGCCCATGAACCGGCTGACCAGGGTCAGGCCGGAATAGATCGCCGACGACTTGAGCAGCCCGCCCGTCTTTGGCGCGGGAGGGGGCGCGGGCGGCGTATCGGCGGAGGCGGGGGGAACGGCGTCGGTCACCAGCGGCTTCTGGGGTCTCGGGCGAGGGGCGTCAAGGGTGGCGCTGCCCCCCTCCACCGGCTCCGCCGGTCCCCCTCCCCCAAGAGGGGAGGAGAGAGAAGAGGACGCGGTTCCCTCTCCGCCCCGCTTGGGGGCGGACAGACCTGCGTGAGCAGGTCAGGTGGGGGCCTGTGCTGAGCCGGCACGGCTTGGCGGCTTCACGCGGCGCGGCCGCTGAAGATGTATGGGGAGGCGACGGAGCGGCCGGGCGAACCCGGAGACCGTGAGGGTTTGTTTGTGTTTCGGCTCGCGAGTCCGCTCCGCCAGGCTGTTCTTGCCCGTGAGGATGGGGGGCGTGAGCGTCTTTCAGCTCGGGACCCCACTAGCCCCCGGACGGGCGCGGACCAAGTCGATCGGCTACATCCGTCTCGACCCCGACGATCCACGATAGGCGGCTTGTACGATCACCGCCCTGTCGCTCCGCTGATGGCTTTGATCCCGAAGACCGCCCGTTCGCCAACCGATCCGCCTAAAGAGTACGGACGGGGCGACTTTCGAACCTCCAGGAACCGCCAGCGGCCCCGCTCAACCTATCCCCGCCGCCGTCTTGGGCCGGATCCAAACGCCCTCCCCCGCGACGGGGACGCATTGAGTATCGCGGCGGATTCAACGCGGATCATTCAGGGGTGTGAAAAAGTGGGAAGCCGTTGATTTCGTGGGGTTCGGCGCCGTGAACACCGGGGATACAGCGCCCTCAATCCCCACAAACAACCGTCATTCCCGCCCTTGTGGCGGGAACTCCTGGTTCAGCTGACACGTGAGACGCCTTGGCGGGCCGGCCCGCCACACCTCCGCCCTTGCGGCGGACAGAGGGGTTCCCGCCACAAGGGCGGGAATGACGACGGTTATGGGGTCTCGGGATCACCAACCCTCCTTCACCCCAGCGGGTATTCCCGTTCCAGCCGGTAGGCCGAGCCTTCGCTGGTTTGCCAGCTGGAATAGAGGCCGAAGCGGTCGACCGGGAAGGCCGGCGAGCGCAGCAGGTTGTTGGCCTGGATCCAGGCGCCGACCTCCTGGACCGAGGCGCGCTTCAGATAGGCCAGGGTGACGTGGGGGGTGTAGAGGCGGCTCTCGGGCTGGAGCCCCACCGACCGCGCGGCGCGCTCATGGGCCTTCTGCAGGCGGCGCAGCGGCGCGCCGTCCTCGACCCCGGCCCAGACGGCGTGGAGGTCGGCGCCCTCGCCGAAATGGCCCACGCGAGCCAGCTCCAGGTCGAAGGCCGGCGCGGCGATCTCGGCCAGCGCCTCGTCCAGCTCGGCGGCCACCGGCTCCTGCACGTCGCCGATGAACTTCAGCGTGATGTGGAAGGCCGCCAGCGGCCGCCAGCGCGCGCCCTCGATCCCGTGCTGGCGCGAGAGCAGGCCCTGACCGATCTCCGGCGGGATGGCGATGGCGGTGAACAGGCGGATCATTGGCCGATAAGCGTTACGGGCAGGGATTGGGCTGGCGGGCGTGGATGTCGTTGACGGCCTTTTCCAGCTCGTCGGTCCAGGTCAGGTCGAAGGCGTCGATGTCGGTCTTCAGCTGGGCCATCGAGGTGGCGCCGATGATCGTGGCGGTCACGAACGGGCGCGCATCGCAGAACTTCAGCGCCAGCTGGGCCGGGTCCAGGCCGTTGGCCTTGGCCAGCGCGACATAGGCGCGGAACGCCTCCACCGCGCCCGGGCCCTCATAGCGCTGCATGCGGTTGTAGAGCGCCTTGCGCGAGCCCTCGGGCAGGCCGCCGTCCAGGTACTTGCCGGTCAACTGGCCCTGGGCCAGCGGCGAATAGGCCAGCAGGCCGACCTGCTCGCGCATGGCGATCTCGGCCAGGCCGAACTCGAACGTGCGGTTGGCCAGGTGGTAGGCGTTCTGGATCGAGGCGATGCGGGGCAGGCCCCCACCCCCGTTCTTTGGGGTCTCGCTCTCGGCCAGGAACTTCATCACGCCCCAGGGGAACTCGTTCGAGACGCCGACATGGCGGATCGAGCCCTTCTTCACGTGGGCGTCCAGCGCCTCGAGGATGTCGCCGAACGCTTCGAAGTCCTGCTCGTAGTCCCGGTAGGACTGGCCGCCGAACACCCGCACTTTCCGGTCGGGCCAGTGCAGTTGGTAGAGGTCGAGATAGTCGGTCTTCAGGCGGCGCAGCGAGCCCTCGACGGCCTCGTCGATCTGGGCCTTGGTCTGGCGCGTGGTCGCGCCGTCCTTGCGCATCCACGACAGGCCGCCGAAGGCCGCGCCCTGGCCGGCGACCTTGGAGGCCAGCACGATCTCGTGGCGCTTGCCGGTCTTTTCCAGCCACGTGCCGATATACTGCTCGGTGCGTCCCTGGGTCTCGGGGCTGGGCGGGCTGGCGTACATCTCCGCCGTGTCCCAGAAGGTCACGCCGCGCGAGAGCGCGTAGTCCATCTGTTCGTGAGCCTCGGCCTCGGTGTTCTGCGAGCCCCAGGTCATGGTGCCCAGGCAGCAGCGCGAGACCGACACGTCGGTGCGGCCGAGCTTGACGTACTGCATGGGCGAGCCCCTCTTTCGCCCTATTGGGCGGGTTTCTTGGCGCCCCATTGGGCAAGCTTTGTCAGGCAAGCGTTCTAAGGGCTGTCATCGCGTCACCGCAAGACGCGTCGATGGCCGCGTCAGGGAACCGGCCCCTTCACGAACGCATACCATGAACACTTTCGTGAGGGGATTGCGCGACCGGTCGCGACACCCGATATTCGTCTAGCGTCCACCGTGGACGCTCTAGCTCAAGGGCTTACTTCGATGAACGACTTCAACCGCGGCTACGCGCGCTCGATCCCGGCGGATCGCGCCGACATGTCGGTTGACGCCGGCCTGCGTACTTTCATGCTCGGCGTCTACAACAAGGTGGCGCTGGGCCTCCTGCTGTCGGCCGGCCTGGCCTTCCTGACCAGCGCCTATACGCCGGTCGCCAGCCAGCTGTACGTGCTGACCCCGGACGGCCGCCTGGCCGGCTTCACCATGCTGGGCACCATCGTCCGCTTCGCGCCGCTGGCCATGATGCTGGTGGCCATGTTCGCCATGAAGAACCCGACGGCGCGTTCGTCGGGCATCCTCTACTGGGCCCTGGTCGCGTCGATCGGCGCGGGCGCGGGCGTGTGGCTGCTGGCCTATACCGGCGCCTCGGTGGCCTCGACCTTCCTGATCACCGCCATCGCCTTCGGCGGTCTGAGCCTGGTGGGTTACACCACCAAGAAGGACCTGACCGGTCTCGGCAGCTTCCTGATCATGGGCCTGATCGGCCTGGTGCTGGCTTCGCTGGTCCAGATGTTCCTGCACCTGCCGGGCCTGAGCTTCATCATCAGCGTCCTGGGCGTGCTGATCTTCGCGGGTCTGATCGCCTACGACACCCAGCGCCTGAAGATGACCTACTACCAGTTGGGCGGCGAGCAGCAGTCGATGGCCGTGGCCACCAACTATGGCGCGCTGAACCTCTACCTGAACTTCATCAACCTCTTCCAATTCCTGCTCAGCATCCTGGGCAGCCGTCGCTAAGACGGCCACCGGTCCGACCGAAGGGGCGGACCGGAGACTGGAAAGAACCGAGATCGAAACGACGAAGCCCCGGCGGGAAACCGCCGGGGCTTTTTCTTTGACCGCATCGCGCCCACAGTGTCGGGGATGGAGACGACCATGATCCGAACCCTCGCCCTGACCGCCGCACTGCTGTTCGCCATCGGCGCCCATGCCGAGACGACGCTCCCGGCCTATCCGCCGGTCGCCAAGACCCCGAACCTCTCCACGCCCCTGAACCTCAAGCCCGTCGGTCCGGTGGAGCTGCGTTACGCCCAGGCGCGGCCGCCCTTGCCGCGCGGCGTGGCCCGGACGGCGATCGAGCGGCGCGAGGGCGGAGTCTCGGGCGGGATCGGGGTTCTGTGCGGCATCCAGCCCAGCGCCGACACCAGCGGGGTGGGCGCCGCGCGGGGCTACGACAATGAAGGCCGCTTCGTCGGCGCCAAGCTGGGTTTCTCGTTTTAGCGGTCAGTCGACGACCGAGAACTTGCCCTTCTCGAACACCCGCAGCACCTGGGCCAGTTCGTGGCCGCGCTTGAGGATCTGGCCGCCCTGGCCGGTCACCGCCCAGGCGCCCTGCTTGCGGGCCAGGGCCGGACGCTTCTCGACCCGATAGAGCGGCGCTTCGGCCGTGTGGCGGAAGATCGAGAAGACGGCGTGGTCGGACAGGCCGGCGATGCCGTAGTCGCGCCACTCGCCGGCAGCCACCATGCGGCCGTACAGGCGCATCAGCTGATCCAGCTCGCGCCGTTCGAAGAAGACGACGCCGCCGACGGGCGCGGATTGGGATTCCAAGGCCATCGGCGGAATCTAATCCCAAATCGGACGATTGGAACAGCCTGGCGCCACGAAACCCCGGCCTTCGTGTCACGCCGGTCACGCCCGGCCAAAAAGACACGCCACGGCCATGCTGCGCCCCGATATGACCTTATTTCGGTCGTTCGCCCGCCTGTTTGCGGGTCGATAAAGTGATTGTCGGCTGATCGGACACCCTGTGGTCCAGGATCCTGAACAGCCCCCCCCAGCCCCCCAGATCGCGGGCCGGTCAGCCGACAAACTCTATATCCCCTCCCCCAAATGAGCCCGCGCGGATCCCCCCTGCCGCGCGGGCTTTTTTGCGCGCGCGCCTCATCCATGACGTGTCTCATCCATGACACAGCCCGCCCAGAAACGACCTTTGTTTGGTCCAGTCCTCGCCTGTTTGGGCGGCGATAAGGGATGTGTCGACGAAGAGCGGACCGGGTTCCTGTCCAGCCCCCCCAGCCCGCCCGGTCACGAGACGCTTCTCGTCGGCATGCAAAGGAACCCGCGTGGCCCGTCCCCTCCGGCCACGCGGGTTTTCTTTTGACGGGCTCTTGAAGTTCAGAGACCTCAGCGCTCGGGGGTGGTGGTTTCCAGCACGCCCAGGATGCGGCCGCCCTTGGCGCCCTGCACCAAGACCACGCTCTCCAGACCGTCGTCGGTCGAGGCCGGCAGGCGATAGAGCTTGGGCCGGCCTGCCCAGGGACCCAGCTTGACCAGTTCGCGCACCACATTGCGGTGAACCAGGGTCTGGCCCTTGTTGTCGCCGCGCTTGACGGCGATGTCCTGTTCGCGCGGGTCGTAGCGCACCAGCCAGACCTCGGCCCCGCCGCGCGGCGCCGGACCCGAACCGACGGCGACGCGCGTCTTGCCGACGAACTGCATGTCCGGCGGATCGATGGGCGAGCGCCTGGCGGTCTTGACCAGGCCCTCGACCGCCTCGGCCTTGGCGCCCGACACCTGGACGCGGCCGCCCACCACCATCTGGGGCGTGGGCACGTCGCGCAGGGCGAACTTCTTGGCGTAGGCGCGCTGGCGCTCGGCGAAGCTCGGCTTGGCGAAGGTGTCCTTCCAGCCGAGATAGTCCCAGTAGTCGACCGAATAGGTCAGGGCCAGGACGCCGTCCTGCTTGGAAAGATCCGCCGCCAGCTGGTTGGCCTTGCCGCAGGACGAGCAGCCCTGGGCCGTGAACAGCTCGACCACCACCGGCGGCTTGGCGGCCCACGCGGCGGGCCCCCAAGACAGGGAGATGGCGACGCCGGACAGGGCCAGGGCGAGCAGGGAGAGGGCGGCCTTACGCATTGCGGGTCACTTAAGCCAAGAACGCCCGAGATAGCCGTTCACGAGGCCGTGAATAGCGTCGGTCATGGGGAGAAAAGGTGGAGACATCGTTGTCACGCGCTCCTCCAACGAAAACGGCCGACCCCCGAGGGAGCCGGCCGCCTTTTTCGTGCGCCTGAACGCTTCGCTTAGCTAGCCGACTTGGCCAGGTTGCGCAGCACGTAGTTCAGCACGCCGCCGTTCTTGAAGTACTCAAGCTCGGTCGGCGTATCGATGCGGCAGCGCACCGGGAAGCGGGCGATGCGGCCGTCGGTCGGGCGATAGAGCTCGACGATCAGCTGCTTGCGCGGCGCGAGGTCCGTGAGGCCGCGGATCGAGACGATCTCCTCGCCGGTCAGCTCCAGCTTCTGCCAGCCGTCCTGGACGAACTGCAGCGGCAGCACGCCCATGCCGACCAGGTTCGAGCGGTGGATGCGCTCGAAGCTTTCGCAGATCACCGCGCGGACGCCCAGGAGCTTGGTGCCCTTGGCGGCCCAGTCGCGCGACGAGCCGGTGCCGTATTCCTTGCCGCCGAACACGACCGCCGGACGACCTTCGGCCTGGTACTTCATGGCCGCGTCGTAGATCGGCATCACTTCACCGGTCGGGAAGTGCTTGGTCACGCCGCCTTCGATCTCCGGGGTGATCTTGTTGCGGATGCGGATGTTGGCGAACGTGCCGCGCATCATGACCTGGTGGTTGCCGCGGCGGGCGCCGTAGCCGTTGAAGTCCACCGGCTGGACGCCGTGGTCGATCAGGTACTGACCGGCCGGGCTGGAGGTCTTGATCGAACCGGCCGGGCTGATGTGGTCGGTGGTGATCGAGTCGCCGAACACGGCCAGGATGCGGGCTTCCACGATGTCGGTGACCGGAGTGGGGGTCATCGAGATGTCGGGGAAGTACGGCGGGTTCTGGACGTAGGTCGAGTCGCCTTCCCAGGCGTAGGTCTGGCCGCCGGTCACCTTGATGCCCTGCCAGTTCTTGTCGCCCTTGAAGACGTCGCCGTAACGGGTGGCGAACATCTTCTCGTTGATGGCCTTGCGCTGCAGGGTCGCGATGTCTTCGTTCGAAGGCCAGATGTCCTTCAGGAAGACGTCGTTGCCCTTCTTGTCCTGGCCGATCGGCTGGGTGGCCAGGTCGATCTTCATCGTGCCGGCCAGGGCGTAGGCCACCACCAGCGGCGGCGAGGCCAGGTAGTTGGCGCGCACGTCCGGGTTCACGCGGCCTTCGAAGTTGCGGTTGCCCGACAGCACCGAGCAGGCGACCAGGTCGTTGTCGTTGATCGTCTTGCTGATGGCTTCCGGCAGCGGGCCCGAATTGCCGATGCAGGTGGTGCAGCCATAACCCACGAGGTTGAAGCCGAGCGCATCGAGGTGCTTGGTCAGGCCAGCCTTGGCCAGATAGTCGGTGACGACTTGCGAGCCGGGGGCCAGCGAGGTCTTCACCCACGGCTTGACCTTCAGGCCCTTGGCCACCGCGTTCTTGGCCACCAGGCCGGCGGCGATCAGGACCGAGGGGTTGGACGTGTTGGTGCACGAGGTGATGGCGGCGATGACCACGTCACCGTGGCCGACGTCGAAGTTTTCACCCTCCACCGGGGCGCGCAGGTCAGGCTGATCGGCCTTGCCGAACTCGCCCGCCAGCGATTCCTGGAACTTGTAGGAGGCTTCCGACAGCAGGACGCGGTCTTGCGGGCGCTTGGGGCCGGCCAGCGACGGGAGCACCGACGACAGGTCGAGTTCCAGCGTGTCGGTGAAGGTCGGCTCGGGCGTGCCCGGCTCCCACCACAGACCCTGTTCCTTGGCGTAGGCTTCGACCAGGGCGACGCGCTCGGGCGTGCGGCCGGTGCCCTTCAGATAGGCCACGGTCGAGGCCGAGATCGGGAAGAAGCCGCAGGTGGCGCCGTATTCCGGGGCCATGTTGGCGATCGTCGCCTGGTCTTCCAGGGTCAGGTTGGCCAGGGCGTCGCCGTAGAATTCGACGAACTTGCCGACCACGCCCTTCTTGCGCAGCATCTGGGTGACGGTCAGCACCAGGTCGGTCGCGGTCGCGCCTTCCGGCATGGCGCCGGTCAGCTTGAAGCCGATGACTTCCGGGATCAGCATCGGGATCGGCTGGCCCAGCATCGCGGCCTCGGCCTCGATGCCGCCCACGCCCCAGCCCAGGACGGCCAGGCCGTTGACCATGGTGGTGTGGCTGTCGGTGCCGACGACGGTGTCGGGATAGGCGACTTCATCGCCGTCGACTTCGTTCGTCCAGACCGTTTGAGCCAGATATTCCAGGTTCACCTGGTGGCAGATGCCGGTGCCGGGCGGCACGACGCGGAAGTTGTTGAACGCCGACGAACCCCAGCGCAGGAAGCGATAGCGCTCGATGTTGCGCTCATACTCGCGCTTGACGTTGTCGTCATAGGCCTTCGGGTTACCGAAGTTGTCGACCATCACCGAGTGGTCGATGACCAGATCGACCGGGTTCAGCGGGTTGATCTTGGCCGGGTTGGCGCCCAGGGCGACCATGGCGTCGCGCATGGCGGCCAGGTCGACGACGGCGGGAACGCCGGTGAAGTCCTGCATCAGCACGCGGGCCGGACGGAAGCTGATCTCGTGCTCGACCGAGCCCTTGTTCTGCAGCCAGGCGGCGACGGCCTTCAGGTCGTCTTCCGACACCGAAACGCTGTCTTCGTTGCGGAGCAGGTTCTCCAGCAGCACCTTCATCGACACCGGTAGCGACGAAGTTCCGGTCAGACCGGCTTCCTCAGCGGCGCGAAGGCTGTAATAGACGTAAGACTTGTTGCCGACCTTCAGTTCGCGGCGGGCTTTCAGGCTGTCAACAGACGCCATGCTCAAGGATCCTTCTCTGTCCACGGCCGTCCGAAAACCGCTCCCGGGATCACGCGCTGATCGAAAGGGACACACAGGTTCCGCCTCCGCGCCGCGTACCACCCAAAACGACTGGAGGGGGACGACCGCGCGCTTATTAGCGCCGCCGTCGTCGAACGTCCATGTCGCGCGCGGGGTCTTGACGTGTTGAGAGTTGTTCTCATTAAGGAACTGGCGATCACGCGGGGCGAGCGCACGCTGTTTTCGCGCCTGGATCTGACGCTGCGCGCCGGCGAGGCGGCGGTGCTGATGGGCCGCAACGGGGCCGGCAAGACCAGCCTTTTGCGGGCCGTGGCGGGACTGCTGCGCCCCGCCGAAGGAACGATCGCCTTCGAGAGCGAGACCGGACCGATCGAGGCCGACACCGCGCGGGCCGAGCACCTGCACCTGCTGGGCCACCAGGACGGGCTGAAGTCCAGCCGGACGGCCTGGGAGGAGCTGCGCTTCCAGACGCTGTGGACCGGCGGAACCGAGGATAACGCCCGGGCGGCGGCCAAGCGCTTCGACCTCAATCGCCTGCTGGACCTGGAAGTCCGCCGCCTGTCGGCCGGCCAGCGCCGCCGCCTGGCCCTGGCGCGGCTGGCGGCCAGTCCGCGGACGCTATGGCTGCTGGACGAGCCGATGGCCCCGCTGGACGCGGGCCAGCGCGCCGCGTTCGGCCAGGTGATGGCCGAGCATCTGGCCGGTGGCGGCATGATCCTGGCCTCGGTGCACGATCCGCTGCCGATCCCGACCCGGTCGGTGCCCATTGGAATGGAAGGAGCCGGGCGATGAAAGGCTTCGGCATCCTCCTGCGGCGGGAACTGGCCCTGGCCTGGGGCAAGGGCGGCGGGCCGCTGCTGGCCCTGACCTTCTACGCCTGCGTCGTGGTGCTGCTGCCGATGGCCTCGGGCCGAGCGCCCGAGCGCCTGGCCGCCATCGCGCCCGGGATCGCCTGGCTGGCCCTGGCCCTGGCGGCGCTGCTGTCGCTGGAGCGCCTGTTCGAGCGCGACTACGAGGACGGGACCCTGGACCTGCTGGCCCTGGGTCCCGCGCCCTTGGAGGCCGTCGCCGTAGCAAAGTGCCTGGCCCAGTGGCTGGCCACCGGCGCGCCGCTCGCGCTCGCCGCGCCGATCGCGGCGCTGATGCTGGGCGCGGATCTCAAGGTCATGCCGCTGCTGGTGCTGTGCGCCCTGGCCGGCGGCCTGGCCTTCGCCTTCCTCGGCGGTCTCGGCGCGGCGCTAGCCCTGGGCAGCAAGCGCGGCGGCCTGCTGGTGGCGGTGATCGTCCTGCCGCTGTTCGCCCCGCCGGTGATCTTCGGAGCCGGGGCGCTGGACGGCTATTCGGCCGGCCTGCCGTGGACCGGCGGGCTGCTGCTGCTGCTGGCCTACTGCGTCGGCGCGATCGCCCTGTCGCCGCTGGCCATGGGCGCGGCCTGCCGGAACGCCTTGGATTGAGCCAAACATGTCATCCCTGGCGAAGCGCAGCTACGACCCAGGACCGCGACAGGCTCGGAGCTTCCGGCGGTCCCGGCTCGGCGCGCTCCGCGCTTGGCCGGGATGACAGTTTTCAGGGAGTCGGCGCCACCGTCGCCTGGATGTCGCCCAGCGCGGCCTTCTTCTCACCCAGCACCACCGCCAGAGAACCGCCGATGATCAGCAGGCCGCCGGCGAACAACGCCGCGGTCAGGTGGTCGCCGAACAGCAGCACGCCGCAGCAGGCGCCGATCAGCGGCTCGATATTGATGAACACCCCGGCGCTGGCCGCGCCGACGCGGGCCGCGCCATATTGCCAGGCGGCCGTGGCCAGGAGAGTGGCCAGGACGCCCTGGGCCAGGATCGCGGTCCAGACCGGGGCGCTCAGGGTCAGTTTCGGCGGGCCGTGCATGACGAAGGCGATCGGCAGGACGGTCGCGGCCGCGATGATGATCGACACCGCCGGGATGGCCATGGCGTTCGGGGCCTTCGGCGCGCGGCGCAGGGTCAGCAGCCAGGCCAGGAACAGGAACAGCGCGCCCAGCGACAACGCCACGCCCAGCGGCGAGCTGGCCCCATCCGGCTTGCCGGCGATCAGGGCCGCGCCCAGGGTCGCCGCCGCCACGCCCGCCCAAGACATCCGCGAAACCTTCTCGCCCAGCACCTTGGCGCTGACCGCGATCAGAGCCGGCATGGCGCCGACCAGCAGGGCCGCGACCGTGACGCTGACATGGGCAAGGCCCTCGAACTGGACCATGAAGGCCACGCCGTAGAGCACGCCCGCCAGAAGCACGACCGGCGACTTGAACAGGGCCCGGACCTCGGGCGAGCGCAGGGCGAACGGCGCGGCGGCCAGGGCGGCGACCACGAAGCGCAGCAGCACCATATGGGCCGCGTCCATCTCGGTCAGGATCAACTTGCCGGTCGGAAAGCCCAGGCCCCAGCACAGTCCCGCCAGCGCCAGGGCGACGAAAGCGATCGACTTCATAAAAGGACTCCGGGCCGGAAACGCGGGCAGACCGGCGCGGACGCACGGCGGGACCGGCGTCCTCTAGATCACGACGATCCCGGAACTGGCAGCTGACATAAAGCACGCCAGCTTGAGCGCAAACACGGAACCTTTCGCGGACTTCGTCAAACATGGAACATTGTTCATGTTTTCTGACATTTTCGCGCCATATCCCGATGGCCAAGCTCTCGCCATCATACGACAGGGAGCTCACAACCATGCGTAAAACCCTTACCCGCCTGGCGTTTGCAGGGGCTGCCACAACCCTTCTCGCCGGCGCGGCCCTGGCCCAGGTTCCGCCGCCTCCGGCCCCGCCCGCCCCGCCGCCGCCGCCGGAAGCGCCCCTGCCTCCCATGCCCCCGATGGACATGATGATGGCGATGGGTCCGGACATGATGTTCATGCGCCAGGACCGCCACGCCGACCCGGAAAAGCGCGCCCAGCGCCTGCGCGACATCCTGCAGCTGCGCGGCGACCAGGACGGCGCCCTGAAAGCCTATGTCGAGGCCACCACGCCCAAGACCGTCATCGAGAAGCGCCAAGTCTCCAAGAACGACAAGAAGGACGGCGACTCCAAGCGCGAGGGGGGCGAATGGGCCGAGCGCAAGCCGCTGACCACCCTGGAGCGCCTGGACCGCGTGACCAAGGCCGCCGACGCCATGAAGACGCGCGCGGAAGCCACCCGCGCTTTCTACACCGCCCTGACTCCGGCCCAGCAGAAGACCTTCGACATCCTGGGCATGGGCGAGGGCGAAGGCGATCAGCGCGTCTTCGTGCGTCGCTTCGAAACCCGCGGCCCGATGATCAAAAGCGACGACCGTAGGGTCGTCATCCAGCGCAAGGTCGGCTGACCCCGACCGAGCACGAAGGCGCGTCGGGCCTGCAACCGACGCGCCTTCTCCTCTTCAGTAACGATACGACCATTGCCCGCGCTCTCGCCGCGCTCTAAGCAGCCGATATGGACGCGCGCCACACGTTCGATTTCCTGACCAACCCCGAGCGGTTCATGGCCTTCTCGCGGTGGGCCGCGCCGTGGCTGGGCGCGCTGTCGGCCCTCGCCGGGATCGCCGGCCTGGTCATGACCTTCCTGGTCCCCGAGGACTATCAGCAAGGCGACACGGTGCGGATGATGTTCATCCACATTCCGGCCGCCTCGCTGGCCATCTTCATCTATGTCTGCCTAGGCGCGGCCAGTTTCCTGGCCCTGGTTTTCCGCCAGGCCCTGGCCGACCTCGCCGCCCAGGCCTGCGCCCCGATCGGCGCGGCCTATACGGCCCTGGCCCTGATCACCGGCTCGCTGTGGGGCAAGCCGATGTGGGGCGCCTGGTGGGTGTGGGACGCGCGTCTGACCTCGGTGCTGGTGCTGTTGCTGTTCTATCTCGGCTACATGGCCCTGCGGGGGGCTCTGGAAGATGAGCAGAAGGCCGCCCGCGCCGCCGCGATCCTCGCTTTGGTCGGCCTGATCAACCTGCCGATCGTCAAGTTCTCGGTCGAGTGGTGGAACACCCTGCACCAGGGCTCCTCGACCTTCATGGCCAAGGATGGCGACGGCCTGCCGGCCATCTACGCCTGGCCGGCCGTCCTGATGGGCCTGGCCTATCTCGGCGGCTTCGGCGCGCTGTGGCTGGTCCGCATCCGCGGCCTGGTGTGGCGGCGCAAGGCCCGGAGCCTGGCCATGAAGCTGGCGGAGGGCGCGCGATGAGCTTCGACTTCGACGCCGGCAAGTACGCCGTCTATCTGTGGCCCGCCTTCGCCATCTCGGCGGCGGCTTTCGCCTGGATGATCGCCGACAGCCTGCTGACGACCCGCCGGTGGAAGCGCGAGGCCGAACGCCTGCAGGCCGAGTTGAACGAGGTCGGCCAAGAAGGTGTTGGGCCGTGAGGCGCTGGCTGGCCTTCACGCCGCTGATCATCCTGATCGCCCTCGCGGCCCTGTTCGCGGGTTTCGCCCTGAAGCGTGATCCGCACGTCCAGCCGCACGCCCTGGTCGGCAAGCCGATGCCGGCCCTGTCGTTGCCCGAACTGGACAGCGGCCGCCCGGCCCCGATCCGGGCCACAACGGACGGCCCGATCCTGGTCAACTTCTTCGCCTCGTGGTGCGCCCCCTGCGAGGTCGAGCACCCGCAGTTGATGGCCCTCAAGGCCCAGGGCGTGAAGGTGGTGGGGATCGCCTACAAGGACGCGCCGGCCAACACCCAGGCCTTTCTGACCCGCCTGGGCGATCCCTTCGCCGAGCGGCTGGTCGACCGCGACGGCCGCGCGGGCCTGGAGTTCGGCGTCACCGGCGTGCCGGAGACCTATCTGGTGGGCTCGGACGGCACGATCCTGGCCAAACACACCGGCCCGCTGACGCCCGACGCGGCCGAGGACCTGCTGAAGAAGGCCCGCTAGACCGCGCCCTTCCCGAAGGAAGGACGCGGCCCCAGAGCGTCGGCCTCAGCCCTGGATGAAGGCCAGCAGGTCCTTGTTGATCGTCTCGGCCTCGGTGGTCGCCATGCCGTGCGGGAAGCCCGGATAGGTGATCAGCTGACCGTTCTTCAGCAGCTTGATCGCCTGGCGGGCCGAGGCGTCGATCGGCACGACCTGATCGTCCTCGCCGTGCAGCACCAGCACCGGCACATCGATGACCTTCAGATCCTCGGTGAAGTCGGTTTCCGAGAAGGCCGCCACACAGTCGTACAGCGCCTTGACGCCGGCCATCATGCCCTGGCGCCACCAGTTGTCGATCACGCCCTGGCTGACCCGCGCGCCCTCGCGGTTGAAGCCGTAGAACGGGCCGGCGGCGACGTCGCGGAAGAACTGGGCGCGGTCATTGGCCGTGCCATTGCGGAAGCCGTCGAACACCTCCAGCGGCAGGCCGCCCGGATTGGTCTCGGTCTTCAGCATCAGCGGCGTCACGGCGCCGACCAGCACGGCCTTGGCGACACGGCCGGGCTCGGCCCGGGCCACGTAGTGGGCGACCTCGCCGCCGCCGGTCGAGTGACCGATGTGGATGGCGTTCTTCAGGTCCAGATGCTTGGCCAGGGCGATGACGTCGGCGGCGTAGGTGTCCATCTCGTTACCGGTGTCGGTCTGGCTGGACCGGCCGTGGCCGCGACGGTCATGGGCGATGACGCGATAGCCCTTGGCCAGGAAGAACATCATCTGCGCGTCCCAGTCGTCCGACGACAGCGGCCAGCCATGGTGGAAGACGATCGGCTGGGCGCTCTTCGAACCCCAGTCCTTGAAGAAGATCTGGGCGCCGTCACTGGTGGTGAAATAGCCGCTGCTCATGTCCGTTTTCCCTCTGACTGGGAGGCCGTCTGGCCCGTCCCGTTGTTCCGATGAGGAGAGAATGAACGCGGACGATCATCGCGGATATGGAAACTATGCAAACCCATCGTTTCTGATTTTGAACTTTATCCGCCGACGCCCTTGAGCACCCAGTCGTAGCGCTGGGCCGGCTGGTAGCCGACGATCGGACTGGCGCGGACGATTTCCCGCAGGTTCTCGTCGAGATCGCGCATGACGACGTCGATCAGAGAACTGCGGGCCACCCGGATGGCCTCATCCTTGGGCGCGGTCCGGGCGCAGGCCGGACAGCGCGCGGCAAAACCATCGCCCTCTCGCACGACCTGGACATCGACGCGGCACGCTCCGCACTGCACGACATGGTCGGCCATCGCTCGCCTCCTGTTCCGCAATTCAGAATGGAACAAAGAGAGAACTATGAAAAGCCAAAACGCAAAACGGGCAGCCCCTTTCGGAGCCGCCCGCCTGATAGCGTCCGGAATGGAAGCTGAAGAAGCTTACGCTTCTTCGGCCGCCGCTTCCTTCTTGGACAGGTCTTCGCCAGTTTCCTGATCGACGACCTTCATCGACAGCTTGGTCTTGCCGCGATCGTCGAAGCCCAGGAGCTTCACCTTGACGATCTGGCCTTCCTTCAGCACGTCCGACGGCTTGGCGACGCGTTCGTTGCTGATCTGGCTGACGTGGACGAGGCCGTCCTTGGCGCCGAAGAAGTTCACGAAGGCGCCGAAATCGACGACCTTCACGACCTTGCCGTCGTAGATCTTGCCCACTTCGGCTTCGTCGGTGATCGACTTGATCCAGTCGATCGCGGCCTTGATCTTGGCGCCGTCCGAGGCCGAGACCTTCACGGCGCCTTCGTCGTTGATGTCGACCTTGGCGCCGGTGGTGGCGACGATCTCGCGGATCACCTTGCCGCCGGTGCCGATCACTTCGCGGATCTTGTCGGTCGGGATGGTGATGGTCTCGATCTTCGGCGCGTAGTCGCCGACGTCTTCACGCGGGGCGTCCATGGCCTTGTTCATTTCGCCCAGGATGTGGGCGCGGCCTTCGTGAGCCTGGGCCAGGGCCTGCTTCATGATCTCCGGGGTGATGCCGGCGATCTTGATGTCCATCTGCAGCGAGGTCAGGCCTTCGCTGGTGCCGGCGACCTTGAAGTCCATGTCGCCCAGGTGATCTTCGTCACCCAGGATGTCCGACAGAACCGCGAAGCCGTCCTTTTCCAGGATCAGGCCCATGGCGATGCCCGAGACCGGACGGATCAGCGGCACGCCGGCGTCCATCATGGCCAGCGACGAACCGCAGACCGTGGCCATCGAGGACGAGCCGTTCGACTCGGTGATCTCCGAGACCAGGCGGATCGTGTAGGGGAAGTCTTCCTTGGCCGGCAGCATCGGGCGCAGAGCGCGCCAGGCCAGCTTGCCGTGGCCGATTTCGCGGCGGCCCGGGCTGCCCATACGGCCGGTTTCACCGACGCTGTAAGGAGGGAAGTTGTAGTGCAGCAGGAAGGATTCCTTGTAGGTGCCTTCCAGCGCGTCGATGAACTGCTCGTCGTCGCCGGTGCCCAGGGTGGCGACCACGATCGCCTGGGTCTCGCCGCGGGTGAACAGGGCCGAACCGTGGGTGCGCGGCAGGATGCCGACTTCGCCCAGGATCGGACGGACGGTGCGGACGTCGCGGCCGTCGATGCGGATGCCGGTGTCGAGGATCGAGCGACGGACGATGTCCGCTTCCAGTTCCTTGAAGACCGAGACCAGCTTCAGCGGGTCGATGCCGGCCGGGTTGGTGTCGCTCTTGGCGAAGGTCTCGATGGCCTTGGTCTTGGCGGCGCCCAGGGCGGCGACGCGTTCGGCCTTGCCACGGATGGTGTAGGCTTCGGCCAGATCCTTGCCGACGGCCTTCTTCACTTCGGCCTTCAGGGCGTCGGTGTCTTCCGGTTGGAAGTCGAAGGGCTCCTTGGCGGCGTGCTCGGCCAGGTCGATGATCGCGTCGATCACCGTCTGCATTTCCTTGTGGGCGAAGTTGACGCCGCCCAGCACGATCTCTTCCGAGAGCTCCTGGATTTCCGATTCGACCATCATCACGGCGTCGGCGGTGCCGGCCACGACGAGGTCCATCTTGCTTTCCTTCAGCTCGTCGAGCGTCGGGTTCAGCACGTAGGCGCCGTCAACGTAACCGACGCGCGCGGCGCCGATCGGGCCCATGAACGGGGCGCCCGACAGGACGAGGGCGGCCGAGGCGGCGACCATGCCCAGGATGTCGGGATCGTTCTCGAGGTCGTGCTGCAGCACGGTGACGACGACCTGGACTTCGTTCTTGAAGCCCTTGACGAACAGCGGACGGATCGGACGGTCGATCAGGCGGGAAACCAGGGTTTCCTTTTCCGACGGACGGCCTTCACGCTTGAAGAAGCCACCGGGGATCTTGCCGGCCGCGAAGGTCTTTTCCTGATAGTTGACCGTCAGCGGGAAGAAATCTTGACCGGGCTTCGCCTTCTTGGCGAACACGGCGGTGGCCAGGACGACGGTTTCGCCCATGGTGGCCAGAACGGCGCCGTCGGCTTGACGGGCGATGCGACCGGTTTCGAGGACCAGCGTCTTGCCGCCCCACTCGATCGTCTTGCGCTTGATATCGAACATTTTTGCTTCTTTCGGTTCCGAAGGACCCATTTCCTTCAGGACGGACAGGGGCGGGCGGCCGAAGGGCGGTCCCGAGATTTCCTCATCCAGTTCGACAGGCGTCCGGAGATCGTGATCTCCGGCTTACGTGTTCAGATCGCGCATACAGCGGACCCGCGGCGACCTTTCGTTTCGGCCTGTCTCGAAACGAAGGCTTAGACTTGTCGCGTGACGAATATCGAAGCCGGAAACCACTTTCGGCAAACCAGCTCGACCGGCACGCTCCAAAAAAGCATTCGGCCGCTCTACGAAAGCAGAGCGGCCGAATTGTGCCTTAGCGACGCAGACCCAGCTTTTCGATCAGGGCCTGATAGCGACCGGCGTCGGACTTCTTCAGGTGGTCGAGAAGCCGGCGACGCTGGGAAACCAGCTTCAGCAGGCCACGACGGCTGTGGTTGTCCTTCTTGTGCGTCTTGAAGTGCTCGGTCAGGTTCGAAATGCGTTCCGAGAGGATCGCGACCTGGACTTCAGCGCTGCCGGTGTCGCCAGTGGTGCGGGCGTGTTCGGCGATAAGAGCGGCTTTGCGCTCGATGGTGATCGACATCGGGTTGTCTCCGCTCAGGTGAGTTGGAAGACCCGCACCGGATTGAGCTTCCCGGCGCGCATCTCGCACAGGGCCACCAACCTGTCGCCGGACATGGCGGAAACGGTGCGATCGCCGGGCGTGAGCTCGGCTTTCAGCGTTTCAACCTGCCTCGGAAGCAGGACGATGGCGCGTCCCTGTGCAAGCCGGAAGGCGTCTTCGTCGGTCACGGCCAACGCCGGGATGTCGTCCAGCGCGGTCTCGACCGGAAGCAATGCCTCCGACAGCCGGGCCTCATAGCTCAAATTCTCAAGGGTTTCCAGCGATATCGCGGTCGCCTCGGCGAAGTCGCCCACCCGCGTCCGGCGCAGCTCGGCGACGTGACCGCAGGTTCCCAGCGCCTTGGCCAGGTCCCGGACCACGGCCCGGACATAGGCGCCCTTGCCGCATTCCATCTCCAGGGTCAGGTGATCGGGATCGGGAATGTCGGCGATCCGGAGGTCGTGGATTTTGATCTTGCGGGTCGGCAGCTCGAACTCGACCCCGTCACGCGCCAGGTCATAGGCGCGCTCGCCGTCGACCTTGATGGCCGAGAAGTTCGGCGGGACCTGGTCGACCTCGCCGATGAAGGCGGGAAGGGCGGCTTCGACCTGCTCGCGGGTCGGCCGCACGTCGGAGGTTCCGGTCGTCTCGCCCTCGCGGTCCAGGGTCGTGGTGTCGCGGCCCCAGGCGATGGTGAAGCGATAGGCCTTGTCGGCGTCCATCAGGAACGGGACGGTCTTGGTCGCCTCGCCCAGGGCGATGGGCAAGATCCCCGTGGCCAGCGGGTCCAGCGTGCCGGCATGGCCGCCCTTCTGGGCGTTGAAGGCGCGGCGCACCCGGCTGACGGCCGTGGTCGAGGTCAGGTCGTAGGGCTTGTCCAGGCAGATCCAGCCCGAGACGGCGTCACCCTTCTTGCGGCGAGCCATGCCTAGTGCTCGTCCCCATGGCCCTGATCGTCTTCGCCGGCGACGTCCGCGAGGGTGCGCACGTCCTGCTGCACGCGCGGGTCGTCGAACAGGCGGTCCATGTAGGCGGCGGCGCCGAAGCTCTCGTCGTGGATGAACTTCAGGTCCGGCGTGAACTTCATGTCGATCACCTTGCCCAGGCGCCCGCGCAGGAAGCTGGCCCCCCGGTTCAGGGCCTTCATGACCTCTTTGATGTCCTCGTCCCCGCGGCCAGCCTCGCCCTTCAAGCCGGCGCCGAGGGGTTCGACGAAGCAGACGGCGTGGCGCAGATCGGGGCTCATCCGCACCTCCGACACCGTGAACGAGACGTTGACCAGCACCGGATCGGCCAGGCCTTCCTCGCGGAAGACATCGACCAGGGCATGGCGGATCAGTTCGCCGGCGCGGAGCTGGCGTTGCGAAGGGCCCGTCGGGGAGGCCTTCTTGGTTTCGGCCTTCTTGGGGCCCGAGAGGCGCTTCATGGCGCGGAATCCTTGTGGCCCGGCCGGCGGATCGAACGCCGGTGCGCGGGGAAAATCGGAGGCGGGTGTCTAGGCGCGTAAGCGGCGGAAGTCCAGCCCCGCCCCTTCTCTAGGCTCCAACCCGATCCTTGAAGAACGCGATCACCTTGTCCCGCGCCTTCATCGACCCGCTGTCCGGGACCGAGCGGTGCAGGTGCAGGGTCAGCACCGAGTGCGGGGCCATGGGCACGCCCGGCGCGGCGTCCGCGTCATCCAGCTCGACCACCTCGACCTTGTCGCCGAACTCGGCCTTCAGCCGCGCGATACGGGCATCGGGCACCAGCTTGTCGGCGGAAAAGCGCAGGGCCAGCAGCGACAGATCCTCGTCCTTGAACCGCCGCTTGGCGCAGGCCAGCTCGGAGGCCGAGCAGTCCAGGCCGCCCTTGTCCTTCAGCGGCAGGGAGGGTTGGGACAGCACGGGGGCCACCACGGCCGGTTCGGTCATCATCGCCAGGGCGAAGCCACCGGTGAAGCACATGCCGACCGCGCCGACGCCCTTGCCGCCGCAGTCCTCGTGCGCCTTGCGGGCCAGGGCCCGCAGCCAGTCGACGATCGGACTGGAGCGGCCATCCTTCCAGACGCTGAACTCGCGGCGCACGCAGATGTTCTTGAGGATCTCCCCGATCGCATAGCCGCGCGTGACTTGCTTGGCGGGCTTGCCGAACAGGCTGGGGCAATAGGCGGTCAGGCCCGAGGCGGCCAGGTCGCGGGCGAAGGCCAGCACGCCCGGATGCAGGCCCGGCGCCTCGTGGATGACGATCACCGCCGGCCCGGAGCCGATCTTGTAGACCTCGCGCGTCCAGCGCCCGTCGTCGAACTCGAAGCGCTCGAATCCCGACAGCCCGTCGTCAGCCATGCCCGCCCCCTCTTTGTTTCGAGAAGGCTAGAGCATTTTCCGACGAAGTGGATACCGGTTCGGCGTCGGAAAATGCGTCAAAGCAAAAGGCTCCCGGTCAGGATCAGAAGGCCATCGCCCGCTTCCAGGCGGGCCGCGGCCTGCCCGGCTCGGGACGTTCGGAGAGATCGCCCGGCTCAAGCAGCAGGCGGATCTCGATCTCGGCCGAACCGTCCGCCGGCGCGGGACAACGGCGCACCCAGGCGGCGGCGTCCTCGCGCGAGGCGACATCGAAGACCCAAAAGCCGGCCAGGGTTCGACCTTCAGCGGAGGCGTCGGCTTCCATCCGCGCGCCGCGGGCCGACAGCCTCGCCCGGTCCGCCACGCCGGCCCTGACGAGTTCGGCGTCATAGTTCCGCATGGCCTGGCCCAGTTCCGGCCCGACGTCGGTTTCGACCTTCAGCAACACCATGAACCGCATCGCGCGTCTCCCGCCGGGAAATCGCCGGCCTCATCCTAAAGACGCACCAGCCCCTGTTGTTGCGACATGCGGCGGCTAAATTCTTGAACGATCGCCTAGTTGGTTGTGTCGGGATGCTGGGGATTGTCGGTCCAGTCCGACATCGGGTCCGGTCCGTCGCGGCCGCGCGGCAGGCGCCACTCGCCGCGATACGAGAAGTCCAGCGTGCCACAGAGCCGCGCCTTCCCCTCCGCCTTCGGATCGTCGCCGAACGCCTGGATCCGCAGGTCGCGGCGCAGGGCGATGGTGCTGAACGACAGCCACAGCCGCGTCGAGCCGGGGCAGAAGGCGCGGACATAGATCTTGCCTTGGGCCGCCGTGGCGTCGACCTCGTAGAGCGAGGCGTCGGCGTCGACGCCCTCCATGCCCGAGAGGCCGCCTGGACCCAGATCCTTCTGGCGGCCGTCCTTCAGCCGCGCCTCGGCCGGCACGCCGGTGGCCAGCACCTTGATCGGCCGGCTGGCGCCCATGAAGCCCTGGTTGAACAGGATGGTCACGCCAGCGCCGGTCAGTCGCTTGGCGTCGGCCGAGATCGGGTCGTACGAGAACAGCCGGGTCTCGGCCCGGGCGGCGGAGGCCGACAGCAAGGCTAGGGCGACGCCCCCCCAGACGACTGGCTTCATCGTTTCAGATGCAGGTTCGCGGCCTCGGCGTCGAAGCTCGTCAGGCGCCAGGTCGCCCCCTCTTGAGTGAAGGTCAGCAGGCAGGGGCCGTCCTTCTTGGCCGCGCAGACCCGGCCGTCGCCGACGGGGCGTAGCGCGCCGGCGATCGCCACCCGGCCCGGGATCGGCCGATCAGGCGTGTAGCCATAGTAGTTGGCGGCCGCGTGGAAGGTTTCCGGCCGGATCAGCGCCTCGCCGGCCGCGTCGGCCAACGGGCCCGCCGCCAGGGCGGCCAGGGCCATGACCCCGCTGCTCTGCCCGCCGCGCTGACGCGCCTCTTCCATCAGCCGCGTCTCGATCTGGGCCTTCAGCGCCCGGCGATCGACATGCGCCTCGAACGTCGCCCGGTCGTTGTCGCGGATGGCGACCAGCAGGTCGTGCACGTCACCGCCGGCGTCGAGACGATTCACGGTCGCGCAGGCCGCGAGCGATGCGGCGACGGCGGTGAGAGCGAGGAGGGCCTTGATACGCATGCGAAAGGGGTAGCGCCGGATTGGGGCGATTTCCAGTCTCGCTTCGAGTCCCCAAGCAATACCCGGACAAAGACAAAAGGCGCGGACCTCGCGATCCGCGCCCTTCGAATTTTCGATCTCGCGATCAGCCCTAGTCGAGCTGGCGCTTGATCTCTTCGACGGTGAAGCACTCGATGGTGTCGCCGACCTTGATGTCCTGGAAGCCGGCGAACAGCATGCCGCACTCCTGACCGGACGGGACCTCGTTGACCTCGTCCTTGAAGCGCTTGAGCGTCGCCAGGGTGCCCAGTTCCAGAACGACGATGTCGTTGCGGATGATCCGGACCTTGGCGCCCTTGCGGACCACGCCCTCGGTGACCCGACAGCCGGCGACCTTGCCGATCTTCGAGATGTCGAAGGCCTGCAGGACCTCGGCGTTGCCGAGGAAGGTTTCGCGCTGGATCGGGGCCAGCATGCCCGAGAGCACGCCTTTGATGTCGTCCAGCAGGTCGTAGATGATCGCGTAGTAGCGGATCTCGACCCCTTCGCGTTCGGCCAGGGCCCGCGCCTGGGCCGAGGCCCGGACGTTGAAGCCGATGACCGGCGCGCCGGCGCCCTTGGCCAGCATGACGTCGCTTTCGCTGATCGCGCCGGCGCCCGACAGGATGATCCGCGCACGGACCTCGTCGGTCGACATCTTGTCCAGCGAACCGATGATCGCTTCGGCCGAACCCTGCACGTCGGCCTTGATGACCAGCGGCAGTTCCTTCAGCTTCTTGTCCTGCAGCTTGGCCATCATGTCGGCCATCGAGGCGCCGGCGCCCACGGGGGCCATCGACTTCTCGCGCTTCTGGCGGATGCGGTACTCGGTCAGTTCACGGGCGCGGGCTTCGTTCTCGACCACGGCGAAGGCTTCGCCGGGCGAGGGGACGCCGTCCAGGCCCAGGATCTCGACCGGGGTGGCCGGACCGGCTTCGGTCAGCTGCTCGTTGCGCTCGTTCAGCAGGGCGCGAACCCGGCCGAACTGGGCGCCGGCGACGACGATGTCGCCGCGCTTCAGCGTCCCGCGATTGACCAGCACGGTCGAAACCGCGCCGCGACCCTTGTCCAGCTTGGCCTCGATCACCACGCCGTCGGCGGTGCGGTCGGGGTTGGCCTTCAGGTCCAGCACTTCGGCCTGCAGCAGGATGGCGTCGAGCAGCTCGTCGAGACCCGTGCGCGCCTTGGCCGAGACCTCGATGATCTGGGTGTCGCCACCCAGGCTTTCGACGACGATCTCGTGCTGCAGCAGCTCATTGACCACGCGGGTCGGATCCGAGCCCGGCTTGTCCATCTTGTTGACGGCGACGATGATCGGCACGTTGGCGGCCTTGGCGTGTTTGATCGCCTCGATCGTCTGAGGCATCACGCCGTCGTCACCCGCCACCACCAGCACGACGATGTCGGTGATGTTGGCGCCACGGGCGCGCATCGCCGAGAAGGCGGCGTGGCCGGGCGTGTCGAGGAACGTCACGCGCTGGCCGTCCTTCAGGCGAACCTGATAGGCGCCGATGTGCTGAGTGATGCCGCCGTGTTCGCCGGCCGCCACGTCCGTGGAGCGCAGGGCGTCCAGAAGCGACGTCTTGCCGTGGTCGACGTGACCCATGATCGTGACGACCGGGGGGCGCGGTTCCAGGTGATCGTCGATGTCCTCGGCGCCGATGAAGCCTTCTTCGACGTCGGCTTCCGACACGCGGCGCACGGTGTGACCGAATTCGGTCGCCACCAGCTCGGCGGTGTCGTTGTCGATGACGTCGTTGATCTTCAGCATCACGCCCTGACGCATCAGGAACTTGATGATCTCGACGCCGCGCACGGCCATCCGGTTGGACAGCTCCTGCACGGTGATGACGTCGGGAATGACGACTTCACGCGCGACGCGGGTCTGTTCGGCGACGCCGCCGCGACGCTTTTCCTTTTCACGTTCGCGGGCCCGGCGAACCGAGGCCAGCGAGCGCATGCGGTCGGCGGAATCCCCATCACCGGCCACGGCCTGGATGGTCAGACGGCCTTCGCGGCGCTGCGGAGCGCCCTTGACGCGCGAGACGGCCTTGTTGGGCGCGTTGGCGGCCTTGCGGCGATCATCGTCGTCGTCCGGACGGCGGCTGACTTCGCCGCCGGGACGCGGGGCCGAACGCATGGCGCGTTGGATTTCCGGCGTGGCCGGAGCCTGAGCCGGCACGCCCGGACGAGGACCGCGCGGCGGGCCGCCGGGACCCGTGCGGGCGCCGGGCGCCGGGCGCGGGGCCAGGGCCGAATAGCGGACGGTCTGCTGCGGGCGGTCGCCTTGCGGACGATCACCCTGCGGGCGGTCGCCACGATAGCCGCCGCGGTCGCCCTGCGGACGATCGCCGTCGGGACGCGGACCGCGCGGGCGGTCGCCTTCCGGACGCGGGGCGCGTTGACCAAAGTTGGCGCCGGCGTCGGGGCGCGGCGCGCGCTGGTTGAACGGACGGTCGCCTTGCGGGGCCGGACGATAGGTCGTCGTGCTCGGACGATCGTCGCGGCGCTCGCGGCTAGGCTCGTAGGTGCGGGTCTGGCCAGCGGGAGCCGCCGGGCGAGGCCCGTCGTGACGCGGACCTTCATGACGGGGCGCGTCCTGGCGCGGAGCCTCGGCGCGCGGCGCCGCCGGAGCCTGGGCCACGGGACGCTGAACCGGCGCGGCCGGTGGCGGCGTCACCGGTGCGGCGGGCGCGACTGGAGCCGGCGCCGGAGCCGGTGCTTGAGCGGCGGGCGCTTGAACCGGCGGCGCGGCGGCGGCGCGTTCGGCCGCGGCCTTGGCGGCGGCTTCGCGCTGAGCGGCTTCCTGGGCGGCGCGGGCGCGCGCCTCGGCGGCGGCCTGGTCGGCCGCCTGACGCGCTTGGTTTTCGCGCGCGGCGTCGACGACGCGCTGGCGAGCGCGCAGTTCTTCCTGCGAGAGACCACCGGCCGAACCGCCGCCCGACGGGGCGTGGCCGCCGCCTTGCGACGACTGCTGGCGCGGCGGCGGCGCGTCATGGCGACGCTCAGCCGAAGACGGCGCGGCGAGATTGCCCGTCGCGGACGCGTGCGGACGCGTGCGCTTGGTTTCGACCACCACCGTCTTGGTCCGGCCGTGGCTGAAGCTTTGCTTCACGACCCCGGCGCTCACCGAGCCCTGGCGGGGCTTCAGGGTGATGGGGGCTCGTCCGCCGGGTCGGCCGTTTTCGTTCTCGTCGCTCATGCGCTCGCTTGTACTTCCGCCAGGCGGTACCTGGCTAAAAAACCGCATTTTCCATGTGAGAAAGGGGCCTGGACGTACCTGCCGAGGCAAGCGCGTTTCCCGACCCTTCACTCACGAACGCGACCCGAATAGCCGCGCCCAACGTCTAAGATTCTAGAGCTTTTCCATCGCACTGAAGCGGATCCAGTGGGATGCAAAAGCCCTAGAGCCTGTCCCGGCCGGCTGACCGACCAGGGCGAACAGGCCCGCCCTCTTAGTCCAGCAGCCTTCTCATCCGCCGAGGGCGGGAAGGCCGCTAGCCGTCCTCACGTCCGTTCGCCGACCATTCGGGAGGCAAAAGCGGGCGGAAACCTGACAAACGCTCGACATCCAATGTCCAACGTTCGGCGCCGCGCCCGGCGAGGAGTGCGGTGTGTATCACATTCTCCCCGCCCAAGGCCAAACTCAATTCATCCGAATTGAAGGCGCCCAGCAAACGAGGCGGCGTGGGGGCCTTTCGGGCGGCGTTAAGTATCTTGCGGCGACCATCGGCGGCCGCGTCGGACGCCTCGATCAGCCAGGCCACCTTGCCCGTTCCCAGGGCGGCGACCACCTTTTCGTATCCCGAGATAATGCTTCCAGCCTTGCGCGCAAGACCCAGGCTGTCCAGCAGCCGGCGAACCAGCAAGGCCTCGACCTGGTCGGCGAGATCCGCCGGAACCGTCAGCTTGGTCTTGGCCGCGCGCGAGAACAGGCCCTTCTTGGCCGCCGTGGCGATCGAGTCCCGGTCGGCGCCGACCCAGATACCTCGGCCCGGCAGCTTGCGCGCCACGTCCGGCGTGACCGTCCCGTCCGGCCCCGCCACGAAGCGGACCAGGCGCGCTTCGTCCGTCGCCTCGCCCAGGACGATGTCCTTGCGCAGACGATTGGCCTCGGCGTGGGTTTTGGGGTCGGTCTCGGTCATCTTGTCTTTTGCTTGGAGCGAGGCGAACGCCGCGCTCCGGAATGGCGAACGGCCCCGCGGATCGCTCCGCGAGGCCGTCGTTTCACGCTCCGAAGGGCTTAGGCCTCTTCTTCGGAGGCGGCTTCTTCGGTCGCGGGGGCCTCGGCGACGGCTTCGCCTTCGCCGTCAGCTTCGGCTTCGGTTTCGGCCTCATACTCGGCTTCCGCTTCGTATTCCGGTTCCGGCGGCGCTTCGACCCAACCCATGGCGACGCGGGCGCGCATGATCAGGGCCTCGGCGTCTTCCGGCGACAGGTTGAAGCTTTCCAGGATGCCCGGCTCGCGCACGCGCTCGCCGTTCTTGGTCTCGAACCAGCCGCGCATGTCGTCCGGCACCAGACCCGCGAGGTCTTCCACCGTCTTCACGTCGCCTTCGCCCAGGGCCACGGCCATGGCCAGGGTCACGCCCTCGACGGCCAGGAGTTCGTCCTGCACGCCCAGCTCCAGACGCTTGGCGTCCAGGGCGGCGGCTTCCTTGTCGAGGAATTCGCGAGCGCGGGCCTGCAGTTCCTCGGCGGTCTCCTCGTCGAAGCCCTCGATCGAGGCGATCTCGTGCGGTTCGACGAACGCCACGTCTTCCACCGCGGCGAAGCCTTCGGTGACCAGCAGCTGGGCGATGACCTCGTCGACGTCCAGGGCTTCCTGGAACAGGGTCGTGCGCTCGGCGAACTCGCGCTGACGGCGCTCGCTCTCCTGGCTCTCGGTCATGATGTCGATCTGCCAGCCGGTCAGTTGCGAGGCCAGGCGGACGTTCTGGCCGCGGCGGCCGATGGCCAGCGACAGCTGCTCGTCCGGCACCACGACTTCGACGCGCTCGTCTTCCTCGTCCATGACGACCTTGGAGACCTCGGCCGGGGCCAGGGCGTTGACGATGAAGGTGGCCTCGTCTTCCGACCACTGGATGATGTCGATCTTCTCGCCCTGCAGCTCGGCCACGACCGCCTGCACGCGCGAGCCGCGCATGCCGACGCAGGCGCCGACGGGGTCGATCGAGCTGTCGTTGGAAATGACGGCCATCTTGGCGCGCGACCCCGGGTCGCGGGCCACGGCGCGGATCTCGATGACGCCGTCGTAGACTTCCGGCACTTCCTGGGCGAACAGCTTGGCCATGAAGCCGCCGTGGGCGCGGCTCAGCATGATCTGCGGGCCCTTGGTCTCGCGGCGGACGTCGTAGATGTAGGCGCGGATGCGGTCGCCGACGTTGAAGTTCTCGCGCGGGATCGACTGGTCGCGGCGCATGATGCCTTCGCCGCGGCCCAGGTCGACGATGACATTGCCGTATTCGACGCGCTTGACGCTGCCGTTGACGATCTCGCCGACGCGATCCTTGTACTCTTCGTGCTGACGCTCGCGCTCGGCTTCGCGGACCTTATGCATGACGACCTGGCGGGCCATCTGGGTCTGGACGCGGCCGATCTCGAACGGCGGCAGAACTTCTTCGTAGATCTTGCCGACCTCCGCGTCGCGCCAGGTGCGCTTGGCGATCGAAAGCTGCATCTTGCCGATCTCGCCTTCCAGCTCGGCGTCGTCGGGCACCACCTCGATCACGCGCTTCTGCGTCATTTCGCCCGTGCGCGGGTCGATCTTGACGCGGATGTCGTGCTCGGCGCCGTAGCGGGCGCGGGCGGCCTTCTGCAGGGCGTCCTCGATGGCCTCGATGACGACTTCCTTCTCGATGCTCTTTTCACGCGCGACCGCGTCGGCGATCTGCAGGAGTTCGAGCCGGTTGGCGGAGATGCCGATGGCCATGGTCAGTCCTCTTCACTTTCGGACAGGTCGTCGTTGTCGGATTGAATGCGGGCGGCGCGCTGCTTCGCGCCCCGCTCCATCAGGGTGTCGGTCATGACGAGCTTGGCGTCGATGATCCAGGCGAAGGGGAAGTAGACGGTGACGTCGTCCTCGCCCTCGATGTTCAGGCCGACCTGGTCGTCTTCGATCCCGGCCAGCTCGCCCTTGAAGCGCTTGCGGCCCTCGGCCACGCGGTCGAGTTCGATGCGGGCCTCGAGGCCGGCATAGTCGGCGAAATCCTTCAGGCGGGTCAGCGGCCGGTCGATGCCGGGGCTGGAGACCTCCAGCGTATATTCGCCGGCGATCGGGTCGGCGGCGTCGAGGATTTCGGAGATCCCGCGCGACAGCTTCGCGCAGCCCTCGACGTTCATGTCGCCGCCGCTGCCGTCTTCCTGCAGCGGATGTTCAGCCATGATCTGCAGGCGACGCTGCTCGGCGCCGCCCATCAGGCGCAGCCGGACAATCTCGTAGCCAAGGGTTTCGGCCACGGGATCGAGCATGTCGATCAGATCACGGTCTTCCTGCGTCTTGCCGCGCACGTTCTTCTCAACTCGATACGGCTGGCGGGAAAACTCCCGTTCAGCCAAACAAAAAGCGGCAGCCTTTCGGCCGCCGCTCGAAAGCGCCATCTAGCGCTAACGGACGATGTAGGACGCTTTATAGGCGAATTGAAAAACCTTGTCGACTCCATCGGCGTACGCCCCTTCCGCGCCGCAGCAATTTTAGGAAGAGCCTGTCCTTTTTGGATGCCTGCATCCAAAATGGATAAACAGGCTCGTTTTGAAAAAAGTAGAGCGTGATGGCCGCCAAAACCGCTCACACTTTTGGCTATCACGCTCTATAAGCCAGCCCGCGCAGGCCGCCTCCCCGCGGACCTCATAAGACGAAGAGTCACAATGGACCTCTCCAAGATCCCCACCGGGGCCAACCCGCCTTACGACCTCAACGCCATCATCGAGATCCCGCAGGGCGGCGAGCCGGTGAAGTATGAGATCGACAAGGAAAGCGGCGCCCTGATGGTCGACCGCTTCCTGCACACCGCGATGTTCTATCCGGCCAACTACGGCTTCATCCCGCACACCCTGGCCGACGACGGCGACCCGGCCGACATCATGGTCGTGGGCCCGACCCCGGTGGTGCCGGGCGCGATCATCCGCTGCCGCCCGATCGGCACCCTGATGATGGTCGACGAAGCCGGTTCGGACGAAAAGATCCTGGCCGTGCCGGTCGACAAGCTGCACCCGTTCTATACCGGCGTGTCCAGCTGGCGCGACCTGCCGACCATCCTGACCGAGCAGATCGCCCACTTCTTCCAGCACTACAAGGATCTGGAAAAGGGCAAGTCGACCAAGATCAGCGGCTGGGCGGACATCGAGGAGACCGCCGACATCATCCGCACGGCGATCAAGCGCTACAACGAAACGTACTAGGCCAGACGATGACGCCCCTCCCCCTCGTGGGGAGGGAAGGTCAGCGCCTATGCCCTGACGAAATCCAGGAACACCGGGGCGCAATCGCCCAGCTTCTTTTCTTCGTAGCGCGTGGTCACGTGGTCGGCCGGGATCGCGTTGCGGTCGGCGTCCGGGTCGGCGAAGCGGAAGTTCGGATCAGCCAGGACCCGCTCGGTGGTCCACTCGCCGTAGTCGGCCCAGTCGGTGGCGAAGCGCAGGGCCGCGCCCGGCTTCATGACGCGCGCCAGCTTGGCCACGAACTCCGGCTGGATCAGGCGACGCTTGTTGTGGCGCGCCTTGTGCCAGGGGTCGGGGAACATGATGAACACGCGATCGAGGCAGGCGTCGGGCAGCCAGTCGACCACGTCGCGAGCGTCGCCCTCATGGATGCGCACGTTCTTCAGCGCCTGCTCTTCCACATGGCGTACGGCGCTGGCCACGCCGTTGACGAACGGTTCGGCGCCGATGACCAGGGTTTCGGGAACGCGGCCGGCCTGGGCGGCCATGTGTTCGCCGCCGCCGAAGCCGATCTCCAGCCACACGGCCTTGGCGTCGGGCATCAGGTCCAGGGGCTGGAACGGGCCCTGCGGCACGGCGATCTCGGGCAGCAGTGTGTCGAGCAGAGCCTGCTGGCGCGGCTTCACCGGGCGCGCCTTGATACGACCGAACGAGCGCAGCGGTCCGTGAGGAATGGGAGCGGAAGTCATGGCGGCGTCTTAGAGCTTTGAAAGCGAAATGAAAACGGGCTCCGACCCAGATGGATCGGAGCCCGTTTCGCGAGGGGTCGAAGGTGAGGCTTACGCCAGGCCCTTCAGTTCGCCCACGAGGTCGGTCTTCTCCCACGAGAAGCCGCCTTCGTTGTCCGGCGTGCGGCCGAAGTGGCCGTAGGCGGCGGTGCGGGCGTAGATCGGGCGGTTCAGCTGCAGGTGCTCGCGGATGGAGCGCGGGGTAGCGCCGCCGATCAGCTGCGGCAGAACCTTTTCCAGCACCGCCGGATCCACCTTGCCGGTGCCGTGCAGGTCGACGTGGAACGAGACGGGCTGGGCCACGCCGATCGCATAGGCGATCTGGATGGTGCAGCGGTCGGCCAGGCCCGAGGCCACGACGTTCTTGGCCAGGTAACGGCAGGCATAGGCCGCCGAGCGGTCGACCTTGGTCGGATCCTTGCCCGAGAACGCGCCGCCGCCATGCGGAGCCGCGCCGCCGTAGGTGTCGACGATGATCTTGCGGCCGGTGACGCCGGCGTCGCCGTCCGGGCCGCCGATCTCGAAGCGACCGGTCGGGTTGACCAGCCACTGGGTCTTCTTGGTGATCAGGCCGTCCGGGAAGACCGGCAGGATGTGCGGCTTGATCAGGTCCAGCACGCGCTTGGAAGTCGCGGCCTTGCCGTCGATCTTCTTCTTGTGCTGGTGGCTCACGACGATCGAGACGACGCGCACGGGACGGCCATTGCCGTCATATTCCAGGGTCACCTGGCTTTTGGCGTCCGGCTCCAGCGCCGAGAGCTCGCCGCTGTGACGCAGCTCGGCCAGGCGCTTCAGCACATTGTGGCTGTACTGCAGGGTGGCCGGCATCAGTTCCGGGGTCTCGGTGCTGGCGTAGCCGAACATGATGCCCTGGTCGCCGGCGCCCTCGTCCTTCTTCTCGGTGGCGTCCACGCCCTGGGCGATGTGCGCCGACTGGCCGTGCAGGAAGTTCGAGTACTTCGCCTTCTGCCAGTGGAAGCCCTTCTGCTCGTAGCCGATGTCCTTGATCGCCGCGCGAACCTTGGGCTCGAGCGAGGCGAGGATGTCCTTGGTCAACTGCTTGTTGGCCTTCTTGTCGCCATCCGGCTTGCCGGCGCGGACCTCGCCGGCCAGGACGATACGGTTGGTCGTCACCAGGGTCTCGCAGGCGACGCGCGCCTCCGGATCGACGGTCAGGAAGGCGTCGACGACGGTGTCGCTGATACGGTCGGCGACCTTGTCGGGGTGACCTTCAGAGACGCTCTCGCTGGTGAAGATGTAGGACGAACGGCTCAAGAGACAGCTCCGGTCATGAAATTCCGCGCAGGCGGACAGGCGCCCGGTACGGCGTCAGTTAGACCGGAACCATATAAAGATATGTTTATGCGATCAAGCGGCGCCTGAGAGACTTACGCCTCGTCGTCGCCGGGTTCCTCTTCCTCGGCCATCGAGCGAACCAGCTCCAGGATCCGCCGGCGCACCTTCGGCTTGGTGATCCGAGGGAACAGGCTGGCCAGTTCCAGGCCCTCGGGCGTCATCAGGAAATCGTGGACGAACACCTCGCCGCCCTCGGCCACGCCCTCGCTGGCGGTATCGGCCAGGCCCTCGAAGAAATAGGCCACCGACGACTGCAGGCTCTTGGCGATTTCATAGAGCTTGCTGGCGCTGACCCGGTTGGCGCCGCGCTCGTACTTCTGGATCTGCTGGAAGGTCAGACCCAGATGCTCGGCCAGTCGCTCCTGGCTGACGCCCAGAATCTTCCGGCGCATGCGGATACGCGCCCCGACGTGCAGGTCGATGGGGTTGGGGTGGCGCTCGGTGTGCGGCAGGTCGCTCATACCCACGCTTGATAGCTGAAATTGCGGTTTTAATTCAGCCTAAGTCTTACAAGCGCGCAATAGAGGAAAAGGATTTACCTGCCCGCGGGCGAACTGACGCAACCGCAGATGTCAGTAGAAGCGCGAGAAACGCGAGATCCCCGAAGTTGTCGAAGGGTGTAACGTCACCCATCCCCGGTATTGACGCGTCGATGACGCCGCTTTTGCCTAGGTCGAGGCGGGCCCCAGTGATGATTCTACCACGCGCGTCGATGATAGCGCTAACGCCGGTCGGCGTGGCGCGCAGGATCGGCTTGGCGCTCTCGATGGCGCGATAGCTCGCGAGATTGAGGTGTTGCAAAGGTCCGGACGTCACGCCGAACCAGGCGTCGTTCGACACATTGATCAGGGCGCGGACGTTCGGATCGCTTTTAGCCAAGCCGGGAAACAGGCTCTCGTAGCAGATCAGCGGCTGGACCAGCAGGTCGGGCGCGATGCGAAGGGGGGCCGGGCGCGGGCCCGTGGCGAAGCTGTCGCCCAGATGCGTCAGGCTCTTGAAGCCGATGAGGGTGAGGAACTTCTCCGCCGGCAGGTATTCGCCGAACGGCACCAGCCGATGCTTGTCATAGATCCCGACCACCGCGAGATCCGTGGCCGTGCGACGCAGGGCGATCAGGCTATTATAATAGACTGGCGCCTGAATCGGCCCTTCGTAACGATAACCGCCGATCAGCAGCAGCTGCCCAGGCTGGAGACTGTCGACAATCGCCTGGCGGACCCATGTCCCCGGCGCGAGATAATCGTTGGTCGCCGCCGGCAAGGCGCCCTCGGGCCAGATCACGATGTCCGCGGGCCTGTCCTTGTACGGCGCCGCGGTCAGCGAGACATAGGACTGTACGATCCGCGAGAAGCGGTCGGCGTCCCACTTGGCGTCCTGCTGAATGTCGGCCTGGACGATCCGCACGGTCGTCGACGGCCCCTCGGCCAGCGGTCGCGACTGCGCCACCGCGCCGTAGGCGTAGAGCGCGACGAGGCCGGCGCCCGCCGCGCCCAGCGCGACCTTCCCGGCCTTGCCCTCGCGCCACGCGGCGGGAGCGGCGGCGATGGCCAGCGTGATCCAGGTCAGGCCGTAGGCGCCGACCAGGGCGGCGGCCTGGGACGGCCAGGAGCCCGCGCGCCAGGTCTCGCCCGGGAGGTTCCAGGGAAAGCCGGTCAGGACGTGGCCGCGCGCCCATTCCAGCGCCGCGAAGGCCCCGGCGAAGGTCAGGACTCGCCAGGCGCTGGCCGGCCGAACCCAGCGGTAGAGCAGCGCCGCGAGGCCCCAGAACAGCGCCAGGCCCGAGGCCATGGCCGCCACGGCGAACGGGGCCATCCAGCCCTGGTTGGCGGCGTCGACCATGAAGGCCTCGGCGATCCACCAGGTGCTCAGGCCGAAATACCCCACCCCGGCCAGCCAACCGCGCCAGAAGGCCGAACGCAGCGGCTTGGCCGGATTGGCGTCGTCCAGCAGGAAGAGCAGCGCGGCGTAACCCAGCAATCCCGGCAGCAAGCCGAACGGCGGGTGGGCCAGAGCGGCGGCCAGACCCGCGAGCAGCGCCAGAACCGGGCCGCTCCAGGCCTTCGCTCGGAAGTCCTGCCAGGCGGTCACGAAGCGGAAACATCCTCGGCGACCGGCGCTGCCTGCGGTGACGAACCGCCGCGCACACGCACCCGGCGCACCCGGCGCGGATCGGCCTCGACCACCTCGAACTCGTAGCCGTCCGGATGGGCGATGACCTCGCCCCGCTGCGGCACACGGCCGGCCAGGGCCACGACCAGGCCGGCGACCGTGTCGATGTCCTCTTCCATGTCCGAGGGGGCCAGCTCGCGGCCGAGGGCGGCCTCCAGTTCTTCCAGCGGCGCGCGGGCGTCGGCGTCGAAAACCCCGCCCGGCCGCGCCACGATCGCGACGGCGGCCGCGTCATCGTGCTCGTCGTCGATCTCGCCGACCACCGCCTCGATCAGGTCTTCCATCGAGACCAGGCCGTCGGTGCCGCCGAACTCGTCGATGACCAGGGCCATGTGGATACGGCTGGTGCGCATGCGGAGCAGGAGGTCGGCGGCCTTCATCGAAGCGGGCACGTACAACGCGTCACGGCGCAGCTTGTTCAGCACCAGATCGCCCGCCGCCGGCCGTTTGGCCTCGTCGGAGAGCAGGCGGAAGATGTCCTTGACGTGGACGACGCCGACGGGATCGTCGAGGGTCTCGCGATAGATCGGCATCCGCGAGTGCTCGGCCTCGGCGAACTGCGCCACCACCATTTCGAATGGGGTCGAGAGCTCGACCGAGACGATGTCGGCGCGCGGGGTCATGACGTCGGCGACCCGCAAGGTCTGGAAGGCCTCGGCCTGGTCGACGATGTCGACGGCGCCGGTCGCGGCTGGGGGTTCGGGCGGCCGCGAGGGCTCGCCGCCGGTCAGTTGCCGGCGCATACGCCGAAGAAACGCCCGCACGCCCCGGCTTCTGCGAGCCGGACCGGCGGGCTGTTGACTAGGCTCGTCGCTGGGCATGGCCCCTGTCAGCGCCCCTCTTCATCACCGGCATAAGGGTCCGGAACGTCCAGACCCGCCAGAATTTCGCGCTCGAACGACTCCATGGCCTCCGCCTCTTCGTCGTCCTTGTGGTCGTATCCTAGGAGATGAAGCACGCCATGCGCCACCAGATGTTGCAGATGGTGGGCCAGGGACTTGCCCTGCTCGGCCGCTTCACGGGCGCAGACGCCATAAGCCAGGGCGATGTCGCCGATCTGACCCTCGGGGTTGGCTTCCGGATTTTGCGGCGAGGGGAAGGACAGGACGTTGGTCGCGTAGTCCTTCTGGCGGAAGTCGCGGTTCAGGGCCTGGACGCTGTCGTCGTCGGTCAGCAGGATCACGATCCCCTGGCCTTCGATGTCCTCGTGCGCGTCCAGCACGGCCTGGGCCGCGCGCCAGACCAGGGCCTCCGTATCGGCTTGCGCCCTGGTCCAGGCCTCGTCTTCGATCTCGATGTCGACGGTGATGGTCATCTAGCGGGGCGTACTCATTTACCTGGGCGTGCTTTGGGCCGCGTCGGCGTCATAGGCCTTGACGATCCGCTCGACGAGCGGATGGCGGACGACGTCGGCCGAGGTGAAGCGCGACACCGACACGCCCTCGACCCCCTCCAGGATCGAGACGGCATGGGCCAGGCCCGAATCCCGCGGGTTCAGAAGATCGACCTGGGTCGGATCGCCGGTCACCACCATGCGCGCGCCTTCGCCCAGGCGGGTCAAAACCATCTTCATCTGCAGGCGCGAACAGTTCTGGGCCTCGTCGACGATGACGAAGGCGTGCGCCAGCGTGCGGCCGCGCATGAAGGCGATCGGGGCGACCTCGATCTCCAGCTTTTCCCGGCGCCGACGCAGCTGATCGGCCCCCATGATGTCGGTCAGAGCCTCCCAGACCGGCGCCATGTAGGGATCGACCTTCTCGTTCAGGTCGCCCGGCAGGAAGCCCAGCTTCTCGCCGGCCTCGACGGCGGGACGGGTGACGATCAGGCGATCGACCTCGCCGCGCATCAGCATGCCCGCCCCATGGGCCACGGCCAGGAAGGTCTTGCCGGTGCCGGCGGGACCGAGGCCAAAGCTCAGCGGATGGCTGGCCATGGCCTCCATGTAGCGGGCCTGGCCCTTGGTCTTGGGCGAGACATTGCCCTTGCGCACCGCGCGGGGCGAGGCCTGGCCGCCAGTCTCGTGGGCCGAGCCGATGGCGATGCGCACGTCGGCCTCGACCACCTCCTCGCCGGCGTCGGCGCGGGCGGCCAGGGTCTGCAGCACCCGCTTGGCGCCGGTGCGGCCGCGCGCGTCGCCGGTGATGGTGACGCCGCCGCCCGGGGTCTCGATCAGCACCTTGAAGGCGTCTTCGATCAGGGCGGCGTGACGGCCGGACGGGCCGGTAACGGCGACGACGGCGTCATCGGACAGCGGCAGGAACTCAGGGGTGCGGCTCAAGCGGTCTCCCAAATGGGCTGGATCGTGTCGGGTTGGGTTTCCAGAACGCCCGCCAAGCTCATCTTGGCGGCGCTTTCGATGCGGACAGGCGCGATCCTACCGATCAGGCTTTCGGGGCCCTCGGCGTGGACGGCCTGCAGATATGGGCTGCGCCCCACGATCTGGCCAGGGTGGCGGCCCGACTTCTCGAACAGCACCGGCATCACCTTGCCGACCTGGCTGGTGTTGAAGGCGCGCTGCTGCTCGTCCAGCAGTTGGTTCAGGCGCTCCAGGCGCTCGGCCTTGACCGCCTCGTCGACCTGGCCGGGCATCGCCGAGGCCGGCGTCCCCGGACGGCGCGAATACTTGAACGAGAAGGCGCTGGCGAAGCCGACCTCACGGACCAGCTCCAGGGTCTTCTCGAAATCGCCGTCGCGCTCGCCGGGGAAGCCGACGATGAAGTCGCCGCTCATGGCGATGTCCGGTCGCGCCGCGCGGATCTTCTCGATCAGCTTCACATAGCTCTCGGCCGTATGATCGCGGTTCATGGCCTTGAGGATCTTGTCCGAGCCCGCCTGCACGGGCAGGTGGAGGTAGGGCATCAGCTCCGGCAGCTCGCCGTGGGCCTCGATCAGGTCCTCGCCCATGTCCCGCGGGTGGCTGGTGGTGTAGCGGATGCGGTCCAGGCCATCGATGTGAGCCAGCCGGCGAACCAGCTTGGCCAGGGTGGAGCCGTCGCCGTCATAGGCGTTGACGTTCTGGCCCAGCAGGGTGACTTCGCGCACGCCCTTCCCGGCCAATTGCTTGGCCTCCTCGACGATGTCGTTGACCGGCCGCGACCATTCGCCGCCGCGCGTATAGGGCACCACGCAGAAGGTGCAGAACTTGTCGCAGCCTTCCTGCACGGTGAGGAACGCGGTCACGCCCGTGACGTGGCGCTCGGCCGGCAGGGCGTCGAACTTCTCGTCGGCGGCGAAGTCGGCGGCCAGGCGCTCGCCGGTCGCCCGGTGGGCGCGGGCGATCAGCTCGGGCAGCTGGTGATAGGCCTGAGGCCCCACCACCAGATCGACCGCCTTCTGCCTTTGCATGATCTGAACGCCTTCGGCCTGGGCGACACAACCGGCCACGGCGATGGTCATGCGACCGCCGCTCTCGGCCTTCCGGTCCTTCATCTGCTTGATATAGCCGAGCTCGGAATAGACCTTCTCGGTCGCCTTCTCGCGGATGTGGCAGGTGTTCAGCACCACCAGGTCCGCGCCTTCCGGGTCGTCGACCACGCCATAGCCCAGCGGGCGCAGGACATCGGCCATGCGCTCGCTGTCGTAGACGTTCATCTGACAGCCGTAGGTCTTGATATAGAGGCGCTTTTGCGGGGTCTCGCTCATGGGCGAGGTTATGGGGTCACGCGGCCCCTGGCGCAAGTTCGCCAGGGTCACACCGTCGCCGGATCAATCCTCCAGCGGAACGCCGTAGAGCTCCAGCCGGTGGTCGATCAGCTTGTAGCCCAGCTTGCGGGCGATGGCGTTCTGCAGGGCCTCGATCTCCTCGTCCACGAATTCGACGACCTTGCCGGTCTTCATGTCGATCAGGTGGTCATGGTGATGATCGGGCGTCTCTTCGTAGCGCGAGCGACCGTCACGGAAGTCGTGGCGCTCGATGATGCCGCTTTCCTCGAACAGGCGGACCGTACGGTAGACCGTGGCGATCGAGATGTGCGGGTCGATGGCGTGGGCCCGGCGGTGCAGTTCCTCGACGTCCGGGTGGTCGTCGGCCGACGACAGCACGCGCGCGATCACGCGGCGCTGGTCCGTCATGCGCATGCCCTTTTCGATACAGGCCTTTTCGAGTCGATCCACGGCGGAGCTCCGTCTTGAGTCGCGGCAAGATAGGCGGTCGGCCCTTAAGTGTTAAGCGCCCGCCGCATGACAAGCGCGTCCTTGGCCCCATCCGGGTGGGGATAATAGCCCTTGCGCAGGCCGACCTTGGCGAAACCGGTCGTCTGGTAGAGGGCGATGGCCGCCAGATTGTCCGTGGCGACCTCCAGGAACATCGCCTCGGCCCCCGTCTCGGCGGCGATTCCGGCGGCGATTTCCACCAGCGCCGCGCCCCAGCCGCGACGGCGGGCGGCCGGATCGACGGCGATGGTCAGGATCTCGGCCTCGCCGGCGATCGAGCGGCACAGGATGAAGCCCTTGCTTTCGGCCGGCTCACCGGCCTCGCCCAGAACGGCGAAAGCGCCGGGGGATTTCAAAAGGTCGTCGAACTCCGGCGCCGTCCAGGGCCGGTCGAAGGCCTTGTCGTGGAGATCGGCGAGATCGAAAGCGGCTTCGGAGCCGACGGGACGCAGGTTCATGATTGGGCGGCCGGCAAGGTCGCGTAGGGCGCGCGCAGATAGAGCGGCCGGGGCGAATGGCTCGGCGTGGGCTTGGCGGCGGCCAGGCGTGCGACGGCGACGGGATCCGGCGCGGCCAGGGTCAGCACGGTGACGCCGCTCAGCGTGTCGGCCAGCAGCGGCGCGCCGGAGCCGACCAAGGTCGCGGGGCCGCCGGAATAGAGCTCGGCCAGGCGCGCGGCGGCCTCGCCAAGGCCCAGGGCGTCCGGCGCCATCAGCGAGGCGCCGTCGGCGAAGACCTGGATATAGACCTGGTTCATCCGCGCGTCGATGACGGCGGCGACGAAGCCCTTGTGGCCGAACGCCAGACTCTCCAGCGTGTTGACGCCGACACACGGGATCGACAGCGCCGTGGCCAGGCCCTTGGCGAAGGCCAGGCCCACGCGCAGTCCGGTGAACGAGCCGGGGCCGACCGTCACGCCGATGCGGGTCAGATCCGTAAAGGCCACGCCGGCCTCGGCGGCCGCCTCGCGCGCCAGGACGCCGATCCGCTCCTGATGGCCGCGGGTCATGGGCTCGCTTCGGGCGGCCAGCACGCGCTCGCCGTCCAGCACGGCGACCGAGCTGGCGCCGAGACAGGTGTCAATCGACAGGATCATGGATCAGCCGGCGCCGACGACCGCGCCTTCGGCCGGACGCCAGATGAACGCATTCAGCTGACCCTTGGCCTTCAGGGTCGCCTCGGGCGGCACGGCCTTGCCGGTGTAGCCGGGGACGCCGAACACGTAGGAGACGTTCGGGGCCTCGGGACGGACGCAGATCGTCTGGTTGATCTCGCGGCCTTCGCCGGCCCGGCACTGGTCGACGGTGAAGCCGAGGCCGGCCCACTTGGCCAGGAGCTGCTCGTCCTTGGGGCCCCGTGCATCGCCGGCGTCGACCCGGACATAGGCGATCTCGGCCTCGTCGTTCTTGCCGATCTCGGCCAAGGGCGTGTTGTCCTGCTCGACAGTGATGATCGGCTGGGCTGGGCCTTCGCCGAAGTGCATGAAGGCCTGCTCGACCTTGGCCTTGGGGAACAGCACCTTCAACGTGGCCAGATCGAAGGCGACCGAGCTGTTGATCGGACCGACACCGTCGTTGCCGACTTTCAGCGGGCCGCCGGCATAGGGCGCGATGGCGACACGCACGGGGGCTTTCGCGCCAGTCTCGGCGGCGGGCGTCGCGCCAGGAGCGGGCTGAGTCTCGTCCTTCTTGGCCGGCCCGCAGGCGGCGAGCAGCACGAGCGGTAGGGCGAGGAGGGTGTGGCGGAGGGTCATGCGGGCGTTTTAACCCGACGCCCCTCCGCCGTCACCCAACCTGTCGGCAAAGCCGACAGGAGGCTGTCACTTCAAAGTCAAAGAATCTTCGCCGCCTCGTCGAAGGCGAGACGCGGATTGCGCGGGAACAGGCCCTCGTCCGTGCCGTGGCCGATCGAGACGATGAAGTTGCTCTTGATGTTCGTGCCCGCGAAGAACTCGGCGTCGACGCCGGCGTTGTCGAAGCCTGACATCGGACCGGCGTCCAGGCCAAGGGCTCTCGCGCCCAGGATCAGATAGCCGCCCTGCAGCGAGCTGTTGCGCAGCGCGCCCCACTCACGGGCCGTCATGTCGCTGAACCAGTCCTTGGCGCCCGGGGCGTGCGGGAACAGCTTCGGCAGGGTTTCCGGGAAATCGAGGTCGTAGCCGACGATCACCGTCACCGGCGCCTGCAGGATCTTCGGCGCGTTCGAGCCCGACGCGAGCTTGGCCAGGCGCTCCTTGGCCTCCGGCGAGGTCAGGAAATAGAAGCGGGCCGGGCTGGCGTTGGCGGCTGTCGGGCCGAACTTCACCAGCTCGTACAGCGCGTGCAGCGTCTCTTCCGGCAGGGGGGTCGGGTCCCAGCCGTTGCGGGTGCGGGCTTCGGTGAACAGCTGGGCGAGCGCGCCGTCTTCGAGCTTGGCCATGATCGATCCTTCGGGAGGCTATCTGTAACTCTATGGGTTACGATATAGCCGCCCACGCGACGGGATCAACCCTTCGCGCTCAGAGCGTCTGCTCGACCCGGGTCACTTCCGGCACATAGTGCTTGAGCATGTTCTCGACGCCGGCCTTCAGGGTCGCCGACGAGGACGGGCAGCCCGAGCAGGCGCCGCGCATGTGCAGCCAGACCACGCCGGTCTGCGGCTCGAAGCGCGAGAAGACGATGTCGCCGCCGTCCTGGGCCACGGCGGGACGGATGCGGGTGTCGAGCAGTTCCTTGATCTCGGCGACGATCTGCGAGGTCTCCTCGTCATAGACGCCGTCCTCGTCGTGGCCGCCACCACCATTGGCGCTCTGGTCGAGCAGGACCGGCCGACCGCTGGTGAAGTGGTCCATGATGGCCGCCAGGATCGGCGCCTTCAGGTGCGGCCACTGGGCGTCCTCGCCCTTGGTCACGGTCAGGAAATCGGGACCGAAGAACACCCGCGTCACGTCGCCCAGGTCGAACAGGGCCTTGGCCAACGGCGAGACATCGCCCTCTTCCGGGGTGCGGAATTCTCGCGCGCCCCCGCCTGAAGTATTTGAGCCCAGCACTTCGCGGCCGGGCAGGAACTTCAGGACCTCGGGGTTCGGGGTGGTTTCGGTCTGAATGAACATGACTCTGAAATGGACCTCGCGAGGTCGTGACGCAAGACCGGCCGCCGCGTTCACAAGACCGTAGACCGGCGAATTTTAAAAGTGACACAGGCGTCATTTTCTGGCGGTATGGCGGAATAACAATGGTCCGCGGGAGGATCCTGAAGATGAGCGATGGTTCGGTTGACCTGAAGGAAGCCGCGCGGGCTGAAGCCTACGCGATGCCCCTGGAAGACATCCACGTGGCCAGCCCGGCCCTGTTCCAGGCCGACGCCATGTGGCCCTATTTCGAGCGGCTGCGGAAAGAAGACCCCGTCCACTATTCCAAGGGCGACGAGGAGACAGGCCCCTACTGGTCGATCACCCGCTACAACGACATCATGACCGTCGACACGACCCATCAGGTCTTCTCGTCGGACGCGCACCTGGGCGGCATCACCATCCGCGACTTCGACGAGGACTTCGTCCTGCCGATGTTCATCGCCATGGACCAGCCCAAGCACGACATCCAGCGCAAGACGGTCAGCCCGATCGTCTCGCCGCAGAACCTGGGCCGGCTGGAAGGCGTCATCCGCGAACGGGTCTGCCAGATCCTCGACAACCTGCCGATCGACGAGCCGTTCGACTGGGTCGACAAGGTCTCGATCGAGCTGACCACCCAGATGCTGGCCACTCTGTTCGACTTCCCCTGGGAAGAGCGCCGCAAGCTGACCCGCTGGTCGGACGTGGCCACCGCCTCGCCCGAGAGCGGCATCATCGAGAGCGAGGACGCCCGCCGCGCCGAACTGCTGGAGTGCCTGGGCTACTTCACCAATCTGTGGAACGAGCGGGTCAACCAGACCGAGCCGGGCAACGACCTGATCTCGATGCTGGCTCACGGCGAGGCCACCCGCGACATGCCGCCGATGGAGTATCTGGGCAACGTCATCCTGCTGATTGTCGGCGGCAACGACACGACCCGCAACTCGCTGACCGGCGGTCTCTACGCCCTGTCCAAGAATCCGCAGGAAGAGGCCAAGCTGCGCGCCGACCCCAGCCTGATCCCGAACATGGTCTCGGAGATCATTCGCTGGCAGACCCCGCTGGCCCACATGCGCCGCACGGCGCTGGAGGACTACGAGCTGGGCGGCAAGACCATCAAGAAGGGCGACAAGGTCGTCATGTGGTACGTCTCGGGCAACCGCGACGACACGGTGATCGAGAACGCCGACGCCTTCATCATCGACCGGCCCAGCGCCCGCCGTCACCTGTCGTTCGGCTTCGGCATCCACCGCTGCGTCGGCAATCGCCTGGCCGAGATGCAGCTGAAGATCGTCTGGGAAGAGATCCTCAAGCGCTTCCCCCGGATCGAGGTGCTGGAAGAGCCCAAGCGAGTCTATTCGACCTTCGTGAAGGGCTACGAGCGGATGATGGTGCGGATCCCGGAGCGGCTTTAGCCGGCCGCCGCGCACCTAAGGCCTGTCCCGTTTAGCGGAGCCGCCTAACGGGACGAAAGGCTATAGAATCAAATATTTATATCCCTTTAGCTTTAGGTGACGCCACCTGAAGCTAAAGGGCTCCAGGCGCTATTTCACGCAGGTTTTGGGCGACACGGCCTGACGCTCCAGGCCCGCCAGCATGGCCAGCGCCTCGGCCTTGGCGACCGGATGCAAGGCGCCGCGCCCCTCCGCGACCTGGTAGTCGCAATCGAGAAGCTCGAACGGCGGCTTCTCGTCGGTCGCATGCCGCTCCACCAGCATCCGGTCGGCGGAGATCCAGACCGAGCTCACGTCGGTCACCAGGGTCTGGCGGTCGGGCGACCGGAGCCAGGTCTCGCCCTTGCCGCCGACCGAGACCTGGTAGCCATTCGGCAGGACCTGCTTGCTGGGCATCATCGAGCCGACCATCGAGGCGATGAACAGCCCGACCACGACCAGGACGATCAGGAAGATTATCTTCTGCCGGCTCACGGGGTCTCCAGACGTCATGTCTCGCGCGGGGGTGCGCTCTCAGGTCGCGGAGCTATCGCGTTAACGCGGCGTTGACCATACTCGCCGAACCTCTGTTAACCATGTTACAGTTCGCGTCATGAGCAACGTTCGCCCGGCCGGCTGGCCGTCCGTCCCGTCGAAACCCGCTTCCGCCCCCGCTACGGGTCCGGCGGCGCAGACACGCGCGGCGTTCTTCCAGCAGGCCCTGGGCGACGCGGCCCCGACCCGTCCGGCCGTCGCGCCGTCGACGGTGCAGATGCAGACCATGGCCCAGCCGCAACAGCGCCAGGCGCCGCAGAAGCCGTTCGTGCAGCCGGACGCCCAGCCCACGAGGATCCTGCGCCCCGGCTCGCTGCTGAATATCGTGGTCTAGCCCAGAGAGGCTCAGGCCGCCTTCTTCGCGGCCTTGTCCTTCTTGGGCTTCTTGTCCTTCTTGGGTTTTTCGGCCTTCGGCTTCTTGGCCTTGGGCTCCGGTTCGGCCGGGTGCAGCTCGGCGCCGGCCATGTCCGACAGCAGATCCAGGAAGCCCTCGCGCTTGCCGGGCTTCAGCAGGGCCAGGATACGCGCGTCGGCCATGCCGACCATCGGACGGATGGCCTCCAGGGCCTCGCGGCCGGCGTCGGTCAGGCGGACGCTGTTGGCGCGGGCGTCCTCGCTGGAGCGCTGGCGCTCCAGGTGACCCTTGGTGATCATGCGGGCGACCATGTCGGCCAGGGTCGAGCGGTCGATGCCGGTGGCGCGGACCAGGGCCGTCTGGGTGACGCCCTCGTTCTCGGCCACGGCGGCCAGCACGGCGAACTGGCGCTGGGTGACCCCGGCCTCGCCGCACTCCTCGGCGTAGATGTCGAGCGCCAGTTGCAGGACCCGGTGAAGCAGGTGGCTGGGCGAGCGCTCCAGGAGACCCCCGACCGTCTTTTCGCCCTTGCTCTTGGCCATGCTCGCGCCCCGTTTCCGCAGGCCGTGCTCGGCCGACGGACGAACGGTAGCACCTTTACACGTCGATTTGACGACAACGGTCCGTGGACGGCGGAAACGGCGCCTCTAGAAACCGGCGTCCGGCGGCTCGACCGCGGCCGGCTCGTCGCCCTTGGCCATGTGTTTCATCATGAACGGCACCTGGGTGGCGACGAACACAAGCGCCAAAGGCAAGAGACCAAGGCGGAACTTCACCCAGGTGTCGGTGTCCTGGGTATTGCGGACGATCTCGTTCAACAGAGCCACGACGCCGAAATAGCCGCCGTAGCGCAGGGTCAGGGTGCGCCAGGCCGCGTCGGACAGGTGCAGGGCCTCGCCCATGATCAGCTTCAGCGGCTGGCGGCCGGTGAAGACGCCGCCGAACAGGAAGCCGGCCAGGGCCAGGTTGATCACCGTGACCTTGATCTTCACGAACACGTCGGAGTGGAAGATCAGGCCCAGCGCGCCGAAAATCAGCGCCATCCCGCCGAAGAACAGCGGCAGCAGGGCCAGGCGCCGCTCGACCGCGAAGCCGATGGCCAGGGCCGCGGCCGAGGCGGCGACCAACACCCAGGTGGCCTTCTGGAAATCCTTGGTGACGAAATAGGCGACGCCGAAGGCAATGGCCGCGCCGTAGTCGACGACCGTCCGGACCCAGCCGTTGCTCTTCTTCGGAGTCTCTGCGGACGCTTCGCTCACGGATCAGTCCTTCAGGCCGACGAGGGAGCGCGAAAAGGCGCGGGCGTCGAACGGTTGCAGGTCTTCCACGCCCTCGCCGACGCCGATCAGCTTGATCGGGCTGTCGGAGGCGCGCGCCACCGGCACCAGCACCCCGCCGCGCGCGGTGCCGTCCAGCTTGGTCATGACAATCCCGGACACGCCAACCTGGTTGCCGAAGATCTTCTCCTGGGCCAGGGCGTTGCGGCCGACCGTGGCGTCCAGCACCAGCAGGGTCTCGTGCGGATAGTCGGGATCGACCTTCTTCACGACACGGATGACCTTGAGCAGCTCGTCCATCAGGCCCTGCTTGTTCTGCAGGCGGCCGGCGGTGTCGATCAGCACCACGTCGTAGTGCTCGGCCTTGGCGCGCTCGACGGCCTCGTAGGCCAGGGCGGCGGCGTCGGAGCCGGTGGGCTTGGACATGAAGTCGGCCCCGGCCCGATCGGCCCAGACCTTCAGTTGCTCGACGGCGGCGGCGCGGAAGGTGTCGCCGGCGGCGATCAGGACGCGGGCGCCCTTCTCGGTCAGGTCGGCGGCGATCTTGCCCAGGGTGGTGGTCTTGCCCGAACCATTGACGCCGATGAACAGCACCACATAGGGGCGCGGACCGCTCAGCGGGTCGAAATCGCCCTGGCGATCGGCCAGCTCGGCGGCGATCAACTCGGCCAGGGCTTCCTTGACCTCGTCGTCGGTCGACGACTTGCCGAAGCGCGACTTGCCGAAGGCCTCGGTGATGCGGGCGGCGATCTGCGGACCGAGATCGGCCTCGATCAGCATCTCTTCCAGCGCGTCCAGCTGTTCCTGGTCCAAGGGCTTCTTGGTGAAGACCCCGGTGACCTGGTCCGTCATCTGCTGGGACGACCGGGTCAGGCCGGACGTCAGGCGCTGGAACCAGCCTTTTTTCTGTTCGGGCTTCTCGCTCATCCGCGCCCCTTTAGTGGAACGGGCGAAAGTGTAAATCAGAGATTACCGGCGCGAGGTTAGCGCGGTCGCGCAACGCGTGCGAAGAAAGGGCATGGACTTGCAACTTGACCCACTGGGCGCGGCGCTTTTCTGGCTCGACTACGCCGCCGTGGCCGTTTTCGGGGCAACGGGCGCCCTCGCGGCCGCCCGACGCAAGCATGACATCATCACCTTCGGATTCTTCGCCGCCATCACCGGCGTGGGCGGCGGCACCCTGCGCGACCTGCTGATCGGCGCGCCGGTCTTCTGGGTGCAGCGGCCGGGCTACATCATCGCCTGCCTGGCGGCCGCCACGGTGGTCTGGCTGCTGGGCAAACGCGGATGGCGGTTCCGCGCCCTCCTCTGGCTCGACGCTCTGGGCATGGCCGCCTACGCCGTGGTCGGCACCGCCAAGGCCCTGGGCCTGGGCGTCCACCCGTTCAGCGCCGTGGTCATGGGCGTGCTGACCACCGCCTTCGGCGGCGTGATCCGCGACGTCCTGGCCGAGGAGCCGAACCTGCTGCTGCGCCGCGAGATCTACATCACCGCCGCCTTGCTGGGGGCGAGCGTGTTCGCGGTGCTGCAGCTGCTGGGCGCGCCGTTCTGGCCGGCGGGCGTCACGGGGTTCGTCGCCGCGTTCGGGCTGCGGGCCTGCGCGATCAAGTTCGGCTGGAGCCTGCCAGGCTTCGCGGGAGAAGAAGAGGCCCGCGACGCCTGACCTCTGGCGGCCTCGACCGCCTGACCTGAAGCAGGATGTCCCTACCCCTTCGGAGTCAGCCTGAAGGTGACCTTGTAGCCGTTGTGATCGGACAGCACCGGCTCGTCCGCGCCATCGAAGGTGGCCTCGACCGCTCTGGGCGTGACCTCGACCGCGTCGCCGCCCAGGAAGCCGATCAGGTCCTGGGTGTTCAGCCACGGCGCCTCGCCCGTGTAGGAGATCTGGGTGTCGCACGCGCCCGGGTTCTCGTGGCACCAGCGGCTGACCACCACGAAGGGGTAGTCGCTCATCATCTTGTCGAAGCGGTCGGGCGAGCGGCGGACATTGAAGTCGCCGCCGACGATCAGCGGCGCGCCGGGCGTGCGGCTGGCCTGCAGGAACCGGCCCAGCTCCTGGGTCTGCAGGGCGTGGGCCTCGTTGTAGCGCTTGCGCGGCACCTTCGAAGCCCCGTGCGAATTCATGTGGGTGTCGGCGATCTCGACCGAGGTCGGCAGGCCGGCGACCTGGATCGAGACCAGCATCACCCCCTTGTTGGCCAGGCAATCCAGGCCCGCGCAGTAACGGTAGGCGTGCGACTTGACCCAGTCGATCGGATGGTTGGACAGCACCCACAGGCCGCTGGAGCCCCACTTGCCCCAGCCCTCGCCCTGGCGGCGATACTTCACGCGCCGGTAGTCGGTCTTCTCGCTCTTCAGGTAATTCTCGTCGCGCTGACCCTTGCGCGGCCCCCGCGCGACGTACGGATAGCCGCTCTCGTCGATCAGATCCCAGGTCTCGTCGCGAAAGCCCTCCTGGATCAGGACGACGTCCGGCTCCTTGCCCTTGGCGCGCATGGCGGCCAGCTCGTGGCCGATCTGCTTCAGCGCCGTCCCGCGACCCTTGCGGACCAGCGAGGGCAGGCCCTCGATATTGTAGGTCATGACGCTGAGCGTCACCGGCTTGGGCTCGTCGGCGCGCGCCGGCGCGGCCGTCAGCAGGCAAAGCGCCAGAAGGGCCCAGGCTGACCGGATCAGTTTGCACGCTCCGCTATGACGTGAGCCCCGTCATGGCCGGTGATCGTGAAGGTTACAATCTCGCCCAGCGGCGCGGCGCCGGTGAAGCGGATCTCGGTGAAGTCGTCGGCGCGGGCGACGCCTTCCCGTTCGACCAAGCCCGGCAGGGTGCGGCCGATCTGGCGTTGCAGGTGGCGCTCCAGGCCGCGCTGGCCGGCTTCGCGCAGGCGCTTGGCGCGCGCCTTGATCAGCGGACCCTTCACCGGCGGCATCCGCGCGGCCGGGGTGCCGGGGCGGGCGCTGTAGGGGAAGACGTGCAGGAAGGCCAGACCCGCCTCCTCGACCAGGTCCAGCGTGTTCTGGAACGCCTCTTCGGTCTCGGTGGGGAAACCGGCGATCAGGTCGGCGCCGAAGGCGGTGTCCGGACGCACGCGGCGCACCTCGGCCACCAGCTTCAGCGCGTCCTCCCGACTGTGGCGGCGCTTCATGCGCTTGAGGATCATATTGTCGCCCGCCTGCAAGCTGAGGTGCAGGTACGGCATCAGACGCGGCTCGGTCTCGAGCAGCTTGAACAGGTCAGGATCGATCTCGGCCGCGTCGATCGACGAGAGCCGCAGCCTGGGCAGGTCCGGGACCATGCGCAGGATGCGGCCGACCAGTTGGCCCAGGGTCGGCTGGCCCGGCAGATCCGCGCCCCACGAGGTGACGTCGACGCCGGTCAGCACCACCTCGCGATAGCCCTCGGCGGCCAGCTTGCGAACCTGCTCGACGACCTCGCCGGCCGGCGCCGAGCGCGAATTGCCGCGACCATAGGGGATGATGCAGAAGGTGCAGCGGTGATCGCAGCCGTTCTGGACCTCGACATAGGCCCGGGCGCGATCCTTCAGGCCGTCGATCAGGTGACCGGCGGTCTCCTTGATCGACATGATGTCGTTGACCCGCACCCGGGCGGTCGTGTCCGTCATCGCGCCCGGCGCGGCCTTTTCGGCGTTGCCCAGCACGAGGTCGACTTCGGGCATGGCGGCGAAGGCGGCCGGATCGACCTGGGCGGCGCAGCCGGTGACGATGATCCGCGCGCCCGGCCGCTCGCGGCGCGCCTTGCGGATCGCCTGACGGGCCTGACGCACGGCCTCGTTGGTCACGGCGCAGGTGTTGAACACCACCGCGTCGGACAGACCGTCGGCGGCGGCGCGGGCTCGCATGGCCTCGCTCTCATAGGCGTTCAGGCGGCAGCCGAAGGTGACGACGTCGACGCCGTCCGGGCCAGACATGGTCGTGGCTGGACCGCCCTCCTCGCCCGCTTCCGGCCTGGGCTTCGGCGTCGCCTTGATGACGGTGTAGGTGGTCATGACCTCAAGCCGCGACCCGCTCCGGCAGCTTGCCGGCGAAATCCATGCTGACCGGGCCGGTCATGATCACGTGACCGTCGCTCTCGCGCCATTCGATGACCAGCGAGCCGGTCTCGAACTGGACGCGCGCCTTGCGGTCGGTCAGGCCGCGACGCACGGCGGCGACCTGGGCCGCGCAGGCGCCGGTGCCACAAGCGGCGGTCAGGCCCGCGCCCCGTTCCCAGACCTTAAGCTGGATATGATCGCGCGCCGCGATGTGTGCAAAGCCGACATTGACGCCTTCCGGGAACAGCGGGTGATGCTCGACCAGCGAGCCCGTGCCCGTGGCGAAGGCGTCGCTGACCGGGGCGTCGACGAAGAACACCACGTGCGGATTGCCCATCGAGACGCAGACCGGCGTATGCACCAGCGGCGCGTCGATCGGACCGACCTGCAGCTCGACCCGCTCGGTGTTCATCTCTTCGGACAGTGGAATCTGCGTCCAGTCCAGGCCCGGGACCCCCATGTCGACCGTCACCAGCTTCTCGCCCGCCGCGACGCCAGACAGGCGGCCCGCCACGGTGTCGAACGCCACGGCGTCCTTGCCGGACGACTGCATCAAGAGCCACGCCACGCAGCGGGCGCCGTTGCCGCAGGCGCCGGTCTCCTCGCCATCCGAATTCCAGAAGCGCACATAGGCCGACGCGCCCTCCGCCTTCGGCGGATCGATGGCGATGACCTGATCGCAGCCCACGCCGCCGTCTCCCCGTTTGGCGATCGCGCGGATCTCCTCGGGGGTCGGTTCAAAGGACTGGGTCTGGGTCTCGATGACGACGAAGTCGTTGCCCAGCCCGTTCATCTTCAGGAAGGTGCGGCTCATAGCCGGGCTATATAGTGGAAAGCAGAGCGAAATGCACCGCGACGAACAGGACCACGCCGGCCTTCGCCTGCGCGCGCGATTGCGGGCCCTCTATCACGGCGCCTCGCCGGTCGCGGTGCGGTTCCGCTACGGGATCATCCTGATCGACCTGGCGATCATCGCTTTCTTCATCGCCGCCCCGCTGATGCAGCGGCACGGCCTGACCTTCTATCTGATCGACTACGGGGTGGCGGCCTTCCTGGCGCTGGACCTGAGCGCCCGCGCCGTTGCGCACGGGGACATCAAGTCCTGGCTCAGGAAGCCGATCGTCTGGCTGGACCTGTTCGTGCTGGCCACCCTGCTGTTTCCCGCCTGGCTGTTCAACTTCGGCTTCCTGCGGGTGCTGCGCCTGTGGACCCTGATCCACAGCGAGTTCTTCTGGCGCACGGTCGGACGGCGCTACGACGACACCCGGATCGAGGACATCACCCGGGCGGCCAGCTCGCTGGTCACCTTCGTCTTCGTGGTCACGGGCTTCGTTTATTCCAGCTTCGCCGGCCGCCACGACGGGATCGGCGGGTATGTCGACGCGCTCTATTTCACCGTCACCAGCCTGACGACCACCGGCTATGGCGACGTCACCCTGCCGGGCGTGTGGGGCAAGCTGTTGTCGATGGCGGTGATGCTGGGCGGCGTGTCGCTGTTCATCGGCCTGATCCAGTCGATCCTGCGGCCGCACAAGGTCGTCTATCAGTGCCACGCCTGCGGCCTGCGCCGGCACGATCCGGACGCCGTCCACTGCAAGGCCTGCGGTGTCCTGCTGAACATTCCGGACGACGGGGCGTGATCGGCTCGGCCTAGCTCTGGCGCGGGGGAAATTTTCCGATACCGTCCCGCGCCATGACCCTGCTCCGCACCTGCTCGGCGATCGCCCTGGCCTTCGCCCTCGCCGCTCCCGCCCTCGCCCAGGACGCCGATCCGCACCTGGCGCTGGAGGCGGTGGAAAGCCCCGACTCCCTGGCCTGGGTGAAGACCCAGAACGACAAGACCTTGCCGGTCCTGTCGGGCGACCCGCGCTATGCGGGCCTGCAGAACCAGGCGCTGAAGATCCTGTCGACCAAGGACCGGATCGCCATGCCGACCTTCATCGGCAAGACGGTGTTCAACTTCTGGCAGGACGAGACCCATGTGCGCGGCGTCTGGAGGCGCACAAGCCTGGAGTCCTACAAGACCGCCGCCCCGCAGTGGGAAACGGTCATCGACCTGGACGCCCTGGCCAAGGCCGAGGGCAAGAACTGGATCTGGAAAGGCGCCGACTGCCGTCCAAAGACCCACGACCGCTGCCTGGTGAACCTGTCGAACGGCGGCAAGGACGCGGTCACGGTCCGCGAGTTCGACCTGACCACCAAGAGCTTCGTCGACCCCGGCGCGGGCGGCTTCGTGCTGCCCGAGAGCAAGCAGTCGATCGAGTGGCTGGACCCCGACACCCTGATCCTGACCCGCGACTGGGGTGAAGGCACGACCACGAAGAGCGGCTACGGCTTCGTCATCAAGACCCTGAAGCGCGGCCAGGCCCTGGACCAGGCGGTCGAGGTCTATCGCGGCCAGGCGGCCGACGTCTCCGCGCGGCCGAACGTGCTGCGCGACGCGGCTGGAAATCGGGTCGTGCTGATCTCGCGCGCCACCGACTTCTTCCACGACGAGACCTATCTGTGGGACGGCGCCAAGGTTGTTCCCCTGCCCTTGCCGCAGAAGCTGAGCGTGCGTGGCCTTCTGGCCGGCAAGCTGATCGTCAAGACCGAGGAGCCCTGGACCGTCACGGTGGCCAACACGCCCCGGACCTATCCGGCCGGCTCGATCGTCGCCGTGTCGCTGAAGGTCCTGGTTCCGTCGACCGATAACACGCTGGTCATCAGCAATGACTGTGATCCCTGCCAGCTCCTGGCCCCGGGTCCGCGCCAGTCGATCGACCAACTCACCGTCACCGACAACCGCGTCGTCGCCGTGGTCTACGACAATGTGCGCGGCAGTCTGGTCAGCTTGCGGTTGCGCGGCGAATTCGGCGTCACCTCCCAGCCCCTGCCGGTGATCGACAACGCCTCGGTGGCCCTGGTCTCGCATTCCGACGAAGGCGACGACGTCTTTTACACCAACGAGGGCTTCCTGACGCCGACCGAGCTGAAGCTGGCCGACGCCACCGGGACCACCGCCCAGACGATCAAGGCCCTGCCCGCCCAGTTCGAGACCAAGGACCTGGTGGTCGAGCAGAAATCGGCGACCTCGAAGGACGGCACGGCCATCCCCTACTTCCTGGTCCACAAGAAGGGCTGGAAGCTGGACGGCCAGAACCCCACCCTGCTGCACGCCTATGGCGGCTTCAACCTCTCCAAGCTGCCCGTCTACGACCCCCTGATCGGCAAGCTGTGGCTGGAACGCGGCGGCGCCTACGCCGTGGCCAATATCCGGGGCGGCGGCGAGTTCGGACCGGCCTGGCACGAGGCGGCGCTGAAGGCCAACCGCCAGCGGGCCTATGACGACTATTTCGCGGTCGCTGAGACGCTGATCGCCGCCAAGGCGACCACGCCGCGCCACCTGGGCGCCTATGGCCGCTCGAACGGCGGCCTGCTGATGGGCGTCGCCCTGACCGAACGTCCGGACCTGTGGAACGCGGTGGTGGTCGAGAGCCCGCTGCTGGACATGATCCGCTACACCTACCTGCCGGCCGGGGCCTCGTGGATCGGCGAGTATGGCGACCCGGCCATCCCCGCCGAGCGCGCCTGGATCGAGAAGTACAGCCCGTACCAGAACCTGAAGGCGGGCGTGAAATACCCGCTGGCCTACATCACCACCTCGACCAAGGACGACCGCGTCCATCCGGGCCACGCCCGTAAGTTCGCCGCCAGGATGGACGATCTGGGGGTCGACCACCTCTATTTCGAGAACACCGACGGCGGGCACGCCAATGGCGCCGACCCCAAGAACAACGCCCGCCGCTGGGCGCTGCACTACACCTACCTGTCGCGCCAGCTGATGGATCACTAAGTGGGTAAGCTGCTGACCGTTCTCATGGCCTCCACGAGTTTGATGACCATAACCCCCGCGATCGCCGCCGAAACCGACAAGCCCAAGGCCGCCGAAGAAGCCCGAACCCCGCTGACCGAGCTGGGCAAGAACGATCCCTATCTCTGGATGGAGGAGATCGAAGGGACTCGCGCCATGGACTGGGCCAAGGCCCAGAACGCCAGGACGCTGCCGGTGCTGCAGGGCGACAAGCGCTATGCGGACCTGGAGGCCAAGGCCCTGGCGATCCTGAACGCCAAGGACCGCGTGCCCGGCGTTTCGTTCGCCGGCGACGGCTCCCTGCGCAACTTCTGGCAGGACGCCGACCATGTGCGCGGCGTCTGGCGCCAGACCACGCTGGAGAGCTATCGCACCGAGACGCCGGCCTGGGAGACGATCCTCGACATCGACGCCCTGTCCAAGGCCGAGAACGCCAACTGGGTGTTCAAGGGGGCCTCGTGCCTGCCGCCCGAGGACACGCGCTGCCTCGTGACCCTGTCGGATGGCGGCAAGGACGCCGTGACGGTCCGCGAATTCGACACGGCGACCAAGAGCTTCGTCCCGGGTGGGTTCACCCTGCCCGAGGGCAAGCAGAACTACACCTGGCTCGACAAGGACACCCTGCTGGTCGGCCGCGAGTGGAAACCCGGCGAGCTGACCAAGTCCGGCTACGCCTATGTCCTGAAAACCGTGAAGCGCGGCCAGAGCCTGGACCAGGCGGTCGAGGTGTTCCGAGGGGCGGAGACCGACGTCTCGGTCAATCCGTTCGTGCTGCGCGACGCCGACGGCAAGGCCGTGGCGGTGATGGCCGGCAGAGGCGTGACCTTCTTCGAGGCCGAAACCTATCTGCTCGAGGGCGACAAGCCCGTGAAGCTCGATTTGCCGCTGAAGAGCTCGGTCCAGGGCTATGTCGCCGGTCAGATGATCGTGCTGATGGAGCAGGACTGGAAGGGCTTCAAGACCGGCGATCTGGTCAGCTTCGACCTGGCCAGGCTGAAGGCAGCGCCGGACAAAGCGGTGGCAACCCTGGTCCTGCGCCCGACCGCCCGTCAGTCGGTCGAGCAGGTGACCACCACCCGCACCAAGCTGATTGTCGGCCTGCTGGACAACGTCAAGGGCGCGGCGCTGGTGCTGACCCACGGCCCGAAGGGCTGGACGTCGCAGGCCCTGGGCCTGCCGGCCAACAGCGCCATCGGCCTGGGCTCGACCGCCGAGACGGATGAGCGCCTGTTCGTCACCGTCACCGGCTATCTGGCCCCGACCACCTACTGGCTGGCCGACGCCGGCTCGCTGAAGCTGGAGCAGGTCAAGGCCTCGCCGGCCCGTTTCGACGCTTCGACCCACGTGGTCGAGCAGTTCGAGGCGACCAGCACCGACGGCGCCAAGATCCCCTACTTCGTCGTGCGGCCCAAGGGCGTCAAGTACGACGGCCAGGCCCCCACCCTGCTCTACGCCTATGGCGGCTTCCAGGTGCCGCTGACCCCAGGCTATTCGGGCGTGATGGGCAAGCTTTGGCTGGAGCGCGGCGGCACATATGTCGTCGCCAACATCCGCGGCGGCGGCGAGTTCGGCCCGGCCTGGCACGAGGCGGGCCTGAAGGCCAACCGCCAGAAGGTCTATGACGACTTCTTCGCCGTCTCCCAGGACCTGATCACGCGGAAGATCACCTCGCCGCGCCGCCTGGGCATCATGGGCGGCAGCAACGGCGGCCTGCTGATGGGCGTGGCCCTGACCCAGCGGCCCGAGCTCTACAACGCCATCGTCGTTCAGGTGCCGCTGTTCGACATGATCCGTTACAGCCAGATCGGGGCGGGCGCCTCGTGGGTGGGCGAATATGGCGACCCGGCCATCCCGTCCGAGCGGGCGGTGATCGCCAAGTATGACCCCTACTCCAACCTCAAGGCCGGCCAGAAGTACCCCGAGGTGTTCATCGAGACCTCGACCAAGGACGATCGCGTCCACCCGGCCCACGCCCGCAAGGCGGCGGCCAAGCTGGAGGAACTGGGCTATCCGGTGCTCTATTACGAGAACATCGACGGCGGGCACGCGGCCAGCGCCAACCTGGCCGAAACCGCCCGTCGCCAGGCTCTGGAATATGTCTATCTCAGCCGCAAGCTGATGGATTGAGCAAAACGGCGCGGCGTTTCGGATAACGCCGCGCCGTCAACCCAAACGAAAGTTATCGACGCCAAGATGCGCTTCGACAAAGCTGTCGGACCCGTCACAGTGCCCATCCAAGTCGTCAAAGCCCTTGACCTTTCCCCCGCCGATATCGCGCGGTGGATGGAGCTGCAGCGTAGCCAGGCGCGGCTGGACTCGCCGTTCCTGTCGCCGCACTGGGCCGTAGCGGTCGCCCGCGCCCAGGGCGACAAGGGCGAGGCCGTCAAGGTCGCGATCGTGCGCGGCGCCGAGGGCGAGGCCCTGGCCTTCCTTCCAGCCCGCATCCGCCAGGGCGTGGCCATGCCGGCCGGCGCTCCGATGTGCGACTATCAGGCCCTGGTTTCGGCCCCGGGCGTCGCGGTCAATCCGCGCGACCTGCTGGCGGCTCTGCACGCCTCGCGCATCGACTTCTGTCACATGCTGGCCGACGACGAGACCCTGGCCCGCCACGGGCGTGGCCAGGCGGACTCCTGGATCATCGAACTGCCAGACGGCTACGAGGCCTACGCCGGCGAGCGCAAGGCCGCCAATGTCGGCGTGCTCAAGGACATCGACAAAAAGCGCCGCAAGGCCGAGCGCGAGGTCGGGCCCTCGCGCTACACGGCCATGTCGGAAAGCCGCGGCGACTTCGACCAGCTGATCGCCTGGAAGCGGGCCCAACTGCTGGCCACCGGCCAGACCGACCTCTTCAAGACGCCCTGGGTCAATGACCTCGTCGAGGCGCTGTTCCAGAACCGCGCCCCCCACTTCGGCGGCGGGCTCTACACCCTGCATCTGGGAGACCAGCTGGCCGCCGTGCACCTGCACCTGCGCGGTGAGCACACGCTCCACGGCTGGCTGATCGCCCATAATCCAGAGCTCGAGCGCTATTCGCCCGGCATGCTGCTGTTTCAGGACATCCTGAAGAGCATGGACGGCACGGACTATTCGCGTCTGGACCTCGGCACCGGCGACTACCGGTTCAAGCGTGAGCTGTCCAACGCCCGTCAGACGGTGGTGTTCGGCTTCCTGGGCTCGCCCTCGCTGCCGACCCTGGTCCGCCACGCCGCCTACGGCATGCGCAGCGTCGCCGAATCCCTGCCGCTGGGCCGGATCTCCGAAATCCCCGGCAAGGCCATGCGCCGCATCGACCTGCTGCGCGGCCTGCACTAGCGGGTCCGCGAACCTCGTCCTTCGACAAGCTCAGGATGAGGTTCTCTATCGACAGGCCTTTATTCTGATCCTCACCCTGAGCTTGTCGAAGGGCTAGGATCACGCGCTTAGTGGACAGCGTTGATCCGCATGGCCCGCGGATCAACCGAACCGGCCGCCCAGGCTCGGGTCCAACCGTATTTCAGCTCGCCCTCGCGGAAGGCGAAGCGGTCCAGGTGCTTGGCCACCACGTCCTCAAGCCGGGCCAGGCCTTCGAGGTCGGCGGCCTCGACGGTGATGTCGAGGCCATCGGGATGAGCAACCATCCGGCAGGTTCCCAACGGCAGCGGGAACAGGGCCGAGGTCTCGTCATAGGCGACCTCGAACCTGTGGGCCCAGTGCTTGGCCAGCTGGGTCATGTAGCGGGCCGCCTTGTCGGTGGCGACGCGAGCGTGGCTTTCCATCGCCGTTCGTCCCCTAGATGGTCTCGATGACCGCCGCGGCGTCGTCCATCGCCTTGGCGATGGCCGCGATCTGCTCGGCGCTCAGCTGGCCGCCGTGCAGCTTGAGCCGCAGCGCGGTCTTGAGGTTCTCGCGAGCCCGCATGATCTGCGGCGAGAAGGCGGCGCTGGCGGACGCGGCCTCGGCCATGCGCTCGAACAGCGAGCGGACGGGGGCGTCGTTGCTGGCCAGGAACGCCTCGCCTTCCGGCGTGATCGTGTAGAGCTTCTTGCCGCCGCCGGCGTCGCTGGCGGTGACGTAGCCCAACTCTTCCAGCAGGGTCAGGGTCGGATAGACCACGCCGGGGCTGGGCGTATAGGCGCCGCCGGCCGCGGTCTCGATGGCCTTGATCAGCTCGTAGCCATGACTGGGCTTCTCGGCGATCAGCTTGAGAACCACGAAGCGCAGGTCGCCATGATCGAAGAACCGGCCCATACGGCCGCCGCGACCGCGCGGGCCGCCATGATGACCGGCGGGACCGCCGTGGAAGCCGAAGGGATGACGGCCGTGATGCTCGTCGGCGTGGCCGCGCCAGTGACCGCGGTGATGGTGATGTCGTCCAAACATTGTGTTTTTAGATCCTGTTTCGTTATATCGGATTTATAGATATATCGGATTGCGACTAGGTCAAGAGCTATTTTCGATATATCTGATTGTATCGGAGAACCCGGCGGCGCGGCGCCGCCCTTTTCGTGGCCCGCCGCTTCAAGTCAGGGCGATTTGAAGCAAGGCCGACCCAACGTGGCCGAAATACAACGTAATCAGTCTTGATACGGATTGCGGCGTGAATACATGCCGGCGTGTAGACGCAGGAGCACGGGCTTGAACGACCAGGATAACGGCCTCCGCCGCAGGGCGACCGGTCGGCGTATCGCCGCCATGGGGCTTGCCGCGGCCGCCAGCCTGGCGACGTTCTCGCCGGCCCTCGCTCGGGAACAGGGCGTTAAGGGCCAGTCGGTCGGAACCACCGCGAACGTCGAGGCGGCCAACGATCCGCTGGAAGGCTTCAATCGGGGCGCCTTCAAGCTGGGCATGGGCCTGGATCACGTGATCCTGGCGCCGATCGCCCACGGCTACATGGCGGTCACGCCCCGCGTGGTCCGCAACCGGGTCAGCTCGGCCGTCTATAATCTGGGCGAGCCGAACACCGTCATGAACATGGTGTTGCAAGGAAAGCCCAAGCGCGCCATGCGCTCGACCACCCGCTTCGTGGTCAATTCAACCTTCGGCGTCCTGGGCCTGTTCGACGTCGCCGCCAAGATGAACCTGCCGCGTCGCGACTCCGACTTCGGCCAGACCTTCGGCAAATGGGGCGCCAAGCCCGGGGCCTATCTCTATGTGCCGCTGATGGGTCCGCTGAATGTCCGCGACGGCGTCGGCCGCGCGCTCGACTTCGTCACCGACCCCGTCTCGCTGTATGTCGGCGGCCTCTCCACCGACTTCGGCAAGGCCCGTACGGGCGCGACCATCGTCGATCTGCGCTCGAACACCGACCCGGCGTTCCAGGCCTTGAAGGACGCCGCCGACCCCTATGTCACCACCCGTTCGGCCTACACCCAGTATCGCGAGGCCTTCGTCCGCGACGCCACGGGCGACGCCGAGGTGCTGCCCGACTTCGACGCGCCGCCCCCGGAAGCTCCGCCTCAGGACGCTTCACCCGCGACGCCCAAACCATGACCGGTAAGACCATGACCAACACCCCCTCCACCCGGCGCGGCGCCAACGCCGCGCTTTTGGCGTTCTTCGGGGCCGTCGCGATCGGCGGCCCGGCCCTGGCCCAGAACAGCGCGCGCGACGCCGGCGCCGAGGCCTTCGTCCAGGCCAAGGCCCAGCGCGTGATCACCGTTCTGGCCAACAAGAGCATGAGCGACGCCCAGAAGACCCAGGTCTTCCACCAGGCGGTGGACGAGTTGGCCGACGTGCCGCGCATCACCAACTTCGTTCTGGGCAAGTACGCCCGCACCATCACGCCTGAGCAGCGCGCGCGCTTCACGCCGGTGTTCCGCACCTATGCCGAGAACGTCTATCAGAGCCGCATCGACGACTATCGCGGCGAGCAGCTGAAGGTGGTCGGCTCGGTGGTCAACAAGCCGGGCGACGTGACGGTCAAGACCGTGATCTCGGGCGGCCAGATCACTCAGCCCCTGCCGGTCTCCTGGCGCGTGCTGGGCGGCGGCCAGACCTGGAAGGTCGTCGATGTCCAGTTCAAGGGGATCTGGCTGGCCATCACCCAGCAGCAGGACTTCGTCTCGACGATCGACAACGCCGGCGGCAACATCGACGTGCTGATCAATCAACTCCAGAAGGGCGGCTCGGCGCCTTCTGGCCGTCGCAAGTAGCGACGGGACGACACGTTAAGGACCAAGGGGATTTGGCATTGCGCGAACAATGGGCCGAGACAGCCATGGGCGTCGTCGTCCTCGCCCTGGCGGCGGGGTTCCTGACCTATTCGCTGAGCGTGGGCGGCGTCCACATGAAGCGCGGAAACTATGAGATCAACGCCAAGTTCGGCGAGGCCGGTTCGCTGGCCCCGGGCGCGGCGGTGAGCGTGGCCGGCGTCAAGGTCGGCACGGTCTCGCAGATCACGCTGGAGCCGAAGACCTTCTTGGCCGTGGCCAAGCTGAGCATCGACCCGACCGTCAAGCTGCCGTCGGACTCGACCGCCAAGATCACCAGCGACAGCCTGCTGGGCGGCGCGCACGTCTCGATCGCGCCGGGCGCGGCCATGGACGACATCAAGCCGGGCGGCCAGATCGAGAACACGCAAGGCGCCGTGGACATCTTCGGCCTGATCGGCTCGGTGATCCGTCCGCAGGGCGGTTCGGATGCGGCGGCCTCGTCGGACGCACCCGCGCCGGACGCCTCGCAGCCCGCCGCGAGCTACTGACATGGCCGCGGCCGAGGCGACCCGGCAGGTCGCCCCTCGTTCTCTTGCCAACCCCGTCCGGGCTCTGGGTCGCTCGACACTGGCCGCCGTGCGCATGGTCGGGTCGGTCGGCGTCTTCGCCGTGCGCGGCGTCGCCGCCGCCCTGACCCCGCCCTGGTTCCTCGGCCAGCTGTGGCGCCAGTTCGTGGCCATCGGCTTCTTCTCGCTGCCGGTGGTGGGCCTGACCGCCATCTTCACCGGCGCGGCCCTGGCCCTGAACATCTTCACCGGCGGCGGGCGCTTCAACGCCGAGCAGGTAATGCCGCAGATCGTGGCCCTGGGGATCACCCGCGAGCTGGGCCCGGTTCTGGCGGCGCTGATGCTTGCCGGCCGGGTCTCGGCCGCCATCGCCGCCGAGATCGGCGCCATGCGGGCGACCGAGCAGATCGACGCCATGCGCACCCTGTCGACCGACCCGTTCCGCTATCTGGTCGGCCCGCGCCTGCTGGCCGGCGTCCTGATGACGCCGCTGCTGACCGCGGTGGCCGACACCATCGGCGTCGCCGGCGGCTGGCTGGTCGCCACGCGGGTGCTGGACTTCAGCTCGGCCGTCTACATCCGCAACACCATCGACTTCCTGCAGAGCTGGGACATCGTCTCGGGCCTGATCAAGGCCGCGGTGTTCGGGTTCATCGTGGCGCTGATGGGCTGCTACCACGGCTACAACGCCAAGGGCGGTGCGCGGGGCGTCGGCCGGGCCACCACCCACGCGGTGGTCTCGTCGGCGATCCTGATCTTCGGCTCCGACTACCTCCTGACCACCCTCTTCACCCACGCCTCATGACCGACGTGACCCCGAAACTCGCCTGGAAGGGCGTCACCAAGCGCTTCGAGGGCCGCGCGGTCCTCGACGGACTCGACCTGTCGGTCGCGCCAGGCCGGTCGCTGGTCATCATCGGCGGCTCCGGCCAGGGCAAGTCGGTGACGATCAAGACCGCGCTCGGCCTGATGCGCCCCGACGCCGGCAAGATCGAGCTGGACGGCAAGAACACCGTCACCCTGTCGGAGGGCGCCCGCCGCAAGCTGTTCTCCCGCGTCGGCGTGCTGTTCCAGGGCGCGGCCCTGTTCGACAGCCTGACCGTCTGGGAAAACGTCGCCTTCCGCCTGATCAACGCCGACGGCGCGCCGCGCAAGGAGGCCAGGGAAAGGGCGATCGAAGCCCTTGAGCAGGTGCGTCTGTCTCCCGACGTCGCCGATCGCTTCCCGTCCGAGCTGTCGGGCGGCATGCAGAAGCGCGCGGGTCTGGCCCGCGCCGTCGTCGCCCAACCCGAGATCCTGTTCTTCGACGAACCGACCACCGGCCTGGACCCCATCACGGCGGCGGCGATCAACGAGCTGATCTCCCACCAGGTGCGGCGCCTGGGTTCGACCGCCGTGTCGATCACTCACGACCTGGCCTCGGCCCAGACCATCGGCGATGAAATCGCCATGCTGCACGGCGGCAAGATCATCTGGCGCGGGCCGGCCGCCGAACTGCGCACAACCGACAATCCGTATGTCCGCCAGTTCGTCGAAGGCCGCGCCGAGGGTCCGATCTCGCACGCGGTCTAGTGTCCCGATTCCGAAGTTCGCAAGCGCTTGTGGCAAGCTCCGACGAACTCCAAATCCAGCACACTAGGATGTCGCGCGCCGCCACGCCGGCGGCGCGTTAAGCTTCGGTTTCTCGCAGGGTCTCGGCCAGCAGCCGCCCTTCGACGCCACGGCTGGAGCCTGCCCGCCAGGCCACCACGATCTCGCGACTGGGATGCTCGGTCGCCAGGGGACGGATCGTCAGCGCGGTCTTGTCGGTCAGGCCCGCGTGCACCGCCATGGCCGGCAGGAACGAGACGCCCAGGCCCGAGCCGATCATCTGCACCAGGGTCGGCAGCGAGGTGGCGGCGAAGGTCTCGTCGTCGCCGACGCCGCGCGGCGGCTCCAGGCCGCAGGCGGCCAGGGCATGGTCGCGCAGGCAGTGGCCATCTTCCAGCAGGATCAGGTCGTCGCCGCGCAGGCTGTCGGGATCGACCCGGGTCGAGGCGGCCATCGGGTGGTTGGCGGGCGCGGCGGCCAGCAGTTCGTCGTCCTCGACATGAGCCCAGTCCAGGCCGGACATGTCGTAGGGCAGGGCGATCAGCGCCGCGTCCAGCGCCCCGCTCTTCAGGGCCGCGATCAGCCGCTGAGTCAGGTCCTCACGCAGGAACAGCTTCAGCTTCGGGAACCTGTCGCGCAGGACGGGCAGGGCGCGCGGCAGCAGGTACGGAGCCACGGTCGGGATCACGCCCAGGCGGAAACGACCGGCCAACGGCTGGCCGGCGCCGCGCGCGGCCTGCACCAGGTCCTCGGCCCGCGCGAGGATATCCTCGGCTCGCCGCACCGCCTCCTGGCCGGCGGCGGTCAGGATCACGCCCGAGCGCGCGCGATCGACCACCGACGCGCCCAGGATCTTTTCCAGTTCCTGGATGCCGGCCGACAGGGTGGGCTGGGTGACATAGGCGCTCTCGGCGGCCCGGCTGAACGAGCCGTGCTCCGAGAGGAGTTTCAGATACTGCAGCTGGCGAAGGGTCGGGAGAAGCATGGCCTAGATATAGGCGTGATCTATCGGAAAGCCAAAAACTATCGATTGGCTATCTGATCGGTCAGCGCATACCTCTGTCTCGCGGTGAAGTTCCGGCGTGTCTCCCCCCACCGACGCCGGGCCCCAACCCGTTGAACCCGGTCCGCCCGCGTCTCCCCCTCCCAGCGGCGCGGACCGGGACGAACCTTTCCCGCGATGCTAAGCCCGCTCCAGATCTCACGGAGCGTCCCCATGTCGATCGAGGCCCTACGCGCCCAGCTGCCCGACTACGCCAAGGATATCGGGACCAATCTGGGCGCCCTGGCCGGCGAGACCGTGCTGAGCGACCAGGCGCGCTGGGGCTGCTTCGTCGCCAGCGCCTGCGCGGTCGGCGAGCCAGAGACCCTGAAGGCGATCACCATCGCCGCGCATGAGGCCAACATCTCGTCCGAGGCCTTCACCGCGGCCAAGACCGCCGCGGCGATGATGGCCATGACCAACGTCTATTTTCGCGCCGTTCACCTGATGAAAGCGCCCGAATACGGTGCGTTGGCCTCGCGTCTGCGGATGAACCGCCTGACCCATTCCGGCGTGGCGGCGGTCGACTACGAACTCTGGTGCCTCGCCGTGTCGGCGATCAACGGTTGCGGCGCCTGCCTCGAAAGCCATGAGACGGAACTGCGGAAGCGCGGCGTGGCGCCCGTCCAGGTCCAGGCCGCCCTGCGCATCGCCGCCGTGGTTCACGCGGTCGGCCGGGTGCTGGCGGTCGAAACGGTGGATCGTCCCCAGTTTTCGGGGTTCTGAGGCCCATGCGCGACGCCAGGTCGCGGCGTCCGCCCCTCGACATTCACCTTGCCAATAAACTAAGTTGTTAACCTCTGGGTAAGAGATTCGCGGCGTCCGCAAGGCGACTTTTGAAGTCGCGCTGGGGCCGCACGGGGTGAAGGTGGGCGATATGAGACTGCTGTCGAAGAATCCTCGCGATAACAAGAACGGCAAACCGGCCGTTCTGGGTGAAGAGGCCCGGGTCGAGGCCGTACAGCACCAGATCGAATCCACCCAGGCGATCGGCCAGCGCTACGAGACCATTCACGGCGGTCTCGACAGCATCGGCCGCGTGATGGAGCACCTGAAGGCCATCGAGCCGCTGATCGCCGAGATCCGTGGTCCGGTCGCCCAGGAGTTCGAAGCCCGCCGCGCCGAACACGCCGAGCTGATCGCCCTGCGCGCCAACTACGAGCACGCCCAGCGTCAGGTCACCCAGATCCAGGCCGAGGAACGCGAGGTCAGCGCCCGCCTGGCCGCCGCCGAAACCGCTCTTGGAGAGTCCGACGCCCGCCGCCAGACCCAGGACGCGGCGCTGGAAGACAACGCCCTCGAAATCGACCGCCTGCGCAACGCCCTGCTGCAGTCGGATCTGAAGGTCTCCAGCCTCGACGCCAGCCTGCGCGACTCCACCGCCCGCATCGAGCACCTGGTGCAGGACGTCGAGGGCCTGCGCCTTCAGGCCCAGGACATCGACACCCGCCGCGGCGACGCCGAGGCGGCGCTCGCCCGCGCCAACCAGGACAACGCCCTGCTGGGCGACGAAGTCTCGACCCTGAAGAAGCGTGTCGACCAGGCCGGCCTGGACGTCGCCCGTCTGTCGCGCATCGAAACCGACCTCGAGGCCCAGCTGGCCGGCGAGCGCGCCCGCGTGCAGGCGATCGAGAACGCCCTTTCGGCCCACCAGACCGACAGCGGCCGCACCATCCGTAACCTGGAAAGCCAGGTCGAGGCGGCCCGCGCCGAGATCTCGGCCCTGCAGACCCGCCTGGAGACCGCCACCGGTCGCGCCGACAAGCTGGAAGAGATGAACGGCCAGATCTCGGCTCGTCTCGCCGAATCTTCCGCGCACCAGAAGGCGGTCGAGCGCCGCGCCGGCGACCTCAACGTCGCCCTGGAACGCGCCCTGGAACGCATCCGCACGCTGGAGGAGGATTCCGAAGGCCTGCGTCAGCGCCACGCCGGTGTCGACACCGCCCGCGCCACGGCGATCGAGCGCGCCGACCAGCTGGCCAAGAGCGCCGTCGCCCAGGAAAAGGCGATGAAGCGCGCCGAGGAACGGGCTCAGCAACTGCGCACCCGCCTCGACGGCATGCAGGAAGCCCAGGACCAGCTCCGTCGCGAACACGAGGACAAGGTCGCCGAACTCCAGGCCACGATCGAGCGCCTCACCTCGGAAGCCGCCCTGGCCGAAGGCGCCCTGGAAGCGGCCCGCCGCGACCGATCGCGCCTGCAGATGGCCCTGCTGGGCGCCTCGGACGACGGCATGGCGGAAAGCGCCTAACTCAGACGTCCGATCTCCCCGGCGTAAAGCCGGGACCCAGATGCGAAAGCGCCCGCGTTCCAGACAGGATCGCGGGCGTTTCTGCGTTCGCCTCACAGCCCTGCGATCCAGGCCCCGGCTTTCGCCGGGGAGATCGGAGGAGGGCGGGCTACTTCGCCTCCGCCGCCGCCTTCAGCCCGGCCACCTGCTGGCCTAGCACCCCGTCGACGGGCGCGGCGATCTTGTCGAGCCCGCCCTTGAAATAGCCGCCGACATCGTAGGTGACGGTCACCGTCGTCTGGCCGTCCTTCTCGGCGAGCAGGAAGGTCAGGGCCCCGCTGGCGCCGGAGCTCTGCAGCGGACCGAGCGCGCCGACCAGCACCAGCTTCGTCCCAGGCGCGGCGTTGACCGTGGTCATGTGCAGCGCCGAGCCGCCGTTCGGCAGCCGCTCGCAGAAGCAGCCGCCCGAGGCCGCGCCCAGCGACAGGTTGGCGGCCGAGCCCGACCAGGTGTGGGCCGAGGCCCACCATTTCGCAGGCTGCACCAGCGTCGCCCAGACGGCGCTGGCTGGCGCGGCGATCACGACCTGATGCCTGACCTCGAATCCGTTGGGCTGGGCGTCCGCGACCTCGGCCCGCGCCGAACCGGCGGCCAGCAGCGCCAGGGCGGCGGCGATCATCGTCTTCATGTGAGGTCCCTCCCCGCCCGAGGTTGAGGGCAGGGGCGGGCAGGCGTCAACGATCCCCTACTCGACGGGCGAACTCACCGTCGCGCCGCCAGCCTTCAGCCGGTCCAGCACGCCGTTGGCCGGCAGCAGGAAGCCGAGATCGACCACCGCCACCGTGACGCCGGGACGCTTCAGCGCGTCGGTCATGGCGTCCGTCGTCTGGTCGACACCCTTCTCCAGCAGGGCTGGCCCCCCCGGCGCGCGCAGCAGGCAGCGCTGGGCGCCGCTGGCGCGGTAGCGGGCGCGCACCGAGCCGAGGTCGCCCTGCGCCCAATCCTGGCCGATCGTGGTGGAATGGGCCCCGTCATAGGCGATCTCGTCCAGCGCCACCCGCAGACAGTAGAGCTGGTCCTCGGGCGAGAGCTTGGAGACGATCGAGGTCACCGCGCTCATCCGGTACTGGCCGACCGACTTGACCTTGAGCTTGCGGGCCTTGGCCATGCGCTCGACCGTGCTGACCGGCTTGGCTTCGGACAGGCCGGCCGCCTGGCGGAAATCCGACAGCAGCAGGAAGCCGGCCACGCCCGGCTTCCAGTTCTTGTACTCGCCCGCTCCCTTGCGGGCCTGGTTGCGGGACTCCACGAAGCGCGCCTTGAGGTCGGGCGGCAACTGGTCTTCCAGGTTCTTGCCCATCGGCTGGCGCAGCCCGCCGCCGAAGCTGAGGATGAAACCCGCCGCCTGGGTGACGCCGACCGCCGCCTGAGGCGGGACCAGCACCAGGCTGGCCTTGTCCAAGGCCCTGTTCAGGCGCGGGCTTTCCCATTTCAGCTGATGGGGCAGGGGCGCGGCCGAGCCGAGGATATAGAGCTTGGCCCCGTCCTTCTCGACCAACCAGATCGCCGGCCCCTTGGGCTTGGCCACCACGGTCAGTTCGGCGACCACCGCGCTCTCGTCCTGAGCCGGGGCCTGGCCGATGTCGACCACGGGCGGAGAAGGCGCGGTCTGGGCGAGGGCAGGGGTGGCGAGGGCCAAGCAAAGGGCCAGAGGTACGAGCTTGGACGCAGCCATAGATACTCCTTCAGCCCCCCAGCCCATTTAGCCCTTCTCCCGTGGCGGGAGAAGGGCTTGGGTCAGGCGCCTAAGCCCCTGCCGGGACCGGGAAGCCGCGCTTGCGCATCAGGGCCCCGATCTTGACGTCGCGGCCGCGGAAGGCGCGGAACTGGTCGACAGGGTCGACCGCGTTGCCCTTCGACATGATCGTCTCGTAGAGGCGCTTGGCGGTCGGCTTGTCATAGAAGCCGCCGGGCGCCTGCTCGAAGGCCTCGGCGACGTCGGCGGTCAGGGTGTCGGCCCACAGGTAGCTGTAGTAGCCGGCCGAATAGCCGTCGCTCGAGAACACGTGGCCGAACTGCGGCGTGCGGTGACGCATGACGATCTCGTGCGGCATGTTCAGCTTGGCCAGCTCCTCGCGCTCGAACTTGTCCGGATCGATGTCGACGTCGCCGGCCAGGTGCAGCTTCATGTCGATCAGGGCGCTGGACAGGTACTCGGTCGTGCCGAAGCCCTCGCCGAACTTGCCGGCGGCCTCGATCTTGTCGACCAGGGCCTGCGGAATCGGCTTGCCCGTCTGGTAGTGCAGGGCGAACTGGTTCAGCACCTGCGGCGTCGGCAGCCAGTGCTCGTTCAGCTGGCTGGGGAACTCGACATAGTCGCGCGCCACGTTGGTGCCCGACACCGACGGATAGGCAGCGTTGGCGTTCAGGCCGTGCAGGGCGTGGCCGAATTCGTGGAACAGGGTGACGGCGTCGTCCCACGAGATCAGCAGCGGCTCGCCGGGCTTGCCCTTGATGAAGTTGGAATTGTTCGAGACGATCGTGGTGATCTCGCCCTTGAACCGCTCCTGGGTGCGGTAGGCGTTCATCCACGCGCCCGAGCGCTTGCCCGGGCGGGCATAGGGGTCGAAGTACCACAGGCCCACATGCTTGCCGGCGCGGGTCACCTCATAGACGGTGATGTCCTCGTGATAGACGGGGATGCCGTCCAGCTTCTGGAACTGGAAGCCGTAGAGCTGGCCCGAGGCCCAGAACATGCCCTCGCGCAGCTTGTCCAGCTGCAGGTACGGCTTCACCTCGTTCATATCGAGGGCGTACTTCGCCAGGCGGACCTTCTCGGCGTAGAAGCGGTAGTCCCACGGCTCCAATTTGAAACCGCCCCCCTCCTTGTCGATGATCGCCTGCATGTCGGCCACGTCGATGGCGACCTGGGCGATGGCCGGGGTCCACACCGCCTCCATCAGCGCCATGGCGTTCTCGGGCGTCTTGGCCATGGCGTTCTCGAGGCGCCAGTGGGCGTGGGTCTTGTAGCCCAGCAGCTTGGCGCGCTCGACGCGCAGCTTCAGGATCTTGCTGATGATGGCGTTGTTGTCGGTCGCCCCGCCGTTGTCGCCGCGATTGACGAAGGCGCGCCAGACCTTCTCGCGAGCCGAGCGGACCGGCGAAGCCGCCAGGAACGGGTCGACGCTGGAGCGGGTGTTGACGACGACGAACTTGCCCGGGAGCTTGCGCGCGGCGGCGTTCGAGGCGGCGGCGTCCTTCAGGCCCTGGGGCAGGCCGGCGAGATCGGCGTCGGAAAGTTCGATCCAGGTGCTTTCATCGGCCAGCAGGTTCTGGCTGAACTTGGTGTAGAGGCCGGCCAGCTCGGTGTTGATCGCGCCGACGCGGGCCTTGGCTTCGGGCGACAGCTTGGCGCCCGAGCGCACGAAGTTGGTGTAGTAGATCCACAGCACGCGCTGCTGTTCCGGCGTCAGCTTGGCCTTGTCCGGCGACGTGTAGACGGCCTCGATGCGGGCGAAGAGAGCGGCGTTCTGGTTGACCTTGTCGCCGTGGGCCGAGAGCTTCGGATCCATCTCCTCCTCGACCTTCTGGAACTCCGGCGTGCTCATGGTCGAGCCCCAGACGCCGTAATAGGTCGAGACGTCGTTCAGCATCCGGCCGGCGTCTTCCAGCGCGCCGATGGTGTTGTCGAAAGTCGGCGCGGCCTTGTTGGCGGTGATCGCGTCGATCTCGGCCAGGTTCTTGGCCATGGCCGTTTCCAGGGCCGGCTTGAAGTCGGCGACCTTGACCTTGTCGAAGGCCGGCACGCCGCCATAGGGGCCGACCCACTTCTGGGTCATCGGATTGCTTCCCGAAGACGTATTGGCTTGGGCCATGGACAAACTCGGATTGAGGGCGACGACCGCGCCGGTGGCGGCGGCCGAGGCCAGGAATGTACGACGTTGCACGGAGTGTCTCCGGTGAAGATTTGGAAGCGACCCTAACAAGGTTCCGGGGCGTGTCACATGACAGGCGCGTAACCTTTCAGGAACCGCGCCCCGTCCGTGGACGGCGCCCGCTTTGGGGACTAAAGCTTGGCCCATGATCGGCGTCTTCGACTCCGGCGTGGGCGGCCTTACGGTCCACCGCGCCCTCGTGCAGCGTCTGCCCCAGGCGGACTTCACCTATCTGGCCGACCAGGCCCACGCGCCCTATGGCGTGCGCACCGGCGAGGACATCGTCGAGCTGACCAAGGCCGGCTGCATCCGCCTGTTCGACCGCGGCGCCAGCCTGGTGGTCCTGGCCTGCAACACCGCCTCGGCCATCGCCCTGCGCCGCCTGCAGCAGACCTGGCTGCCGGGCTACCGCAAGGACATCGACCGGCCGGTCAACATCCTGGGCATCATCGTGCCGACCATTGAGAAGGCCACCGGCCTGCCGTGGGAGCACGAGGCCGAGCGGCGCGGCGAGAAGGTCGAGCAGCTGGACATCCTGGGCGTTTTCGCCACCCAGGCCACGGTCCGCTCGCGCGTCTACGAAATCGAGATCGACAAGCGCAAACAGGACCTGGCGGTGTTCTCCGAGGCCTGCCCGGAGCTCGTGCCCCTGATCGAGGGCGACGCCTCGGTGGTCGAGCTGGCCAAGGCGGTCGAGAGTCACGTCGAGACCCTGAAGACCCGCATCGGCCGCTATCCGCACCGCGTGGTGCTGGGCTGCACCCACTACGAGATCATCGCCGACCTGTTCCGCGCCGCCCTGCCGGCCGGCACGCCGCTGATCCAGCAGCCCGAAGCCACGGCCGACGCGCTGGAGCTCTATCTGCAGCGCCATCCGGACTATGCCACGGGAACCAAGGGCGGGCGGGTATTCCTGACCACCGGAACGCCGGGACCGCAGAACGGCCTGGTTCAGGGGTTCTGGGGTGGCCCGGTGACGTTCGAGGCGGCCTGAACATTGCCCGGATAACGCCCTGCGTCCTGGCGCATCCGCGACGTTGTGAATCATGTCCTGACGAACGCCGTAAACGCCTCTTAACGCTCTTCGGGCACAACATCGCGGTTCGACCCATTCTGAGGGTCAGACGACGAAGTTGAGTTCGGAGACTTTCATGGCGCGAGCCGCGCGGCGATCCACGACGGAGCTCCTCTGGGATGCGATCCGTTACGGCTGGGTCCAGCCCTGGACCGCCCGGTTCCGGGGCGGGATCATCACCGTGATCGGGGCCGTCCTGCTGCTGGCCATCGCCACTTACAACGCCACCGACCCCAGCCTGAACGCCGCCACCGGTGAGCCGGCCCGCAACGCCCTGGGCGCGCCCGGCGCGGCGATCGCCGACCTGTTGATGCAGTCGTTGGGACTGTCCGGCTGGGGCGTGGCCCTGTTCATGCTCGTTTTCGGCGTCACCCGCGTGGCCCAGGCCGACCCGGACGCCGAGCGCAAGGATCTGCGCCAGCGCGCCCTTGTCGGCGCCCTGGGCCTGCTGGCGCTCTCCGCCACCCTCGCGGCTCCGCCGCCGCCGGCGATCTGGCAGCTGGAGAAGGGCCTGGGCGGCTTCTGGGGCGACGCCCTGCTGCACATGGTGGCCGGAGTCCTGCGCTTCGCCCACATTCCCGGCGCGACGATCGTCGCCGCCATCCTGTTCGCCGTCGCGGCCATCGTCGCCCTGGGCTTCGCCATCGGCGTGCGCGAGGTTGATCCCGACGCCATCCACAGCGCCGTCAGCAACGCCCTGCAACCGCGGGTCCGCGCCGAGCCGGAACCGATGCCCGAGCCGGCCCCCAAGCCGGCCCGCGCCAAGAGGGAAAAGGCCGAGGCCCCGCCCCAGCGCGAGCGGCCGGGCCGCCTGCCGCCGATCGACGCCGATGACGACGAGGCCGTGGTCGCCGCTGCGCCGACCCCGGTGTCGCAGCGCGCGACGGAGCGCGCCTACACCCCGCCCCCGCAGGACGACGAGGACGCCTTCGAGGACTCGCTGGACGCCCGCCCGATGGCGATCGCCAAACCCAAGACCGTACCCAAGGAATCGGGTCGCGAGGCGCGCGAGCAGCAGAAGGCCTTCGATTTCGACGACGAGGCGGGCTTCCAACTGCCGGAGCTGGCGATGCTGGCCAAGTCCAAGCCACGCTCGTCAGAAGTCGACGCCGCCGCCCTGCGCCAGAACGCCCGCCTGCTGGAAAGCGTACTCGCCGAGTTCGGGGTGAAGGGCCAGATCGACCAGATCCGTCCCGGCCCCGTGGTCACCATGTACGAGCTGGTGCCGGCGCCTGGCGTCAAGACCGCCCGCGTCGTGGCCCTGGCCGACGACATCGCCCGCTCGATGAGCGTGATCTCGTGCCGCGTGGCCGTGGCCCAAGGCCGCAACGCCATCGGCATCGAGATGCCGAACTCCAAGCGCGAGACGGTCTATCTGCGCGACCTGCTCTCGAGCGCCGACTACGAGAAAGCCAGCCAGATCCTGCCCATGGCCCTGGGCGAGACCATCGGCGGCGAACCCTATATCGCCGACCTGGCCAAGATGCCCCACCTGCTGATCGCCGGCACCACCGGCTCGGGCAAGTCGGTCGGCGTCAACGCCATGATCCTGTCGATCCTGTACAAGCTGCCGCCCGACAAGTGCCGCTTCATCATGATCGACCCGAAGATGCTGGAACTGTCGGTCTATGACGGCATCCCGCACCTGCTGGCGCCCGTGGTGACCGATCCGAAGAAGGCCGTCGTCGCCCTGAAGTGGACCGTCCGCGAGATGGAGGACCGCTATCGCCGCATGTCGAAGATCGGCGTGCGCAACATCGGCGGCTACAACGAGAAGGCCAACGAGGCCCTGGACAAGGGCGAGCACTTCGAGCGCACCGTCCAGACCGGCTTCGACGACGCTGGCCGGCCGATCTACGAGACCGAGCAGATCCGTCCCGAGGCCATGCCCTATCTGGTCGTGGTCATCGACGAGGTCGCCGACCTGATGATGGTGGCCGGCAAGGACATCGAAGGCGCCGTCCAGCGCCTGGCCCAGATGGCCCGCGCCGCCGGCATCCACCTGATCATGGCCACCCAGCGCCCCTCGGTCGACGTCATCACCGGCACCATCAAGGCCAACTTCCCGACCCGGATCAGCTTCCAGGTCACCAGCAAGATCGACGCCCGCACCATCCTGGGCGAGCAGGGCGCCGAGCAGCTGCTGGGCCAGGGCGACATGCTCTACATGGCCGGCGGCGGCCGCATCACCCGCCTGCATGGTCCGTTCGTCTCGGACGGCGAGGTCGAGCAGGTCGCCAAGTTCCTGCGCGACCAGGGCATTCCGCAATATCTGGAAGAGGTCACCGCCGGCGGCGACGAGGAACAGGAAGAGGCCATCGAGGGCGCGTTCGCCGGCGAGGGCGGCTCCAACGACCTCTACGACCACGCCGTGGCCGTGGTCACCCGCGACCGCAAGGCCTCGACCAGCTACATCCAGCGCCGCCTGCAGATCGGCTACAACCGCGCCGCCTCGCTGATGGAGCGGATGGAGAAGGAAGGCGTCGTCGGCGCCGCCAACCACGCCGGCAAGCGCGAGATCCTGGCCCCGCCGCCACCGCCCATGTAATTTCTACTCCGCTCTCCCCGGCGAAAGCCGGGGTCCAGATCGAACCCAGAGCGCCCTTCGTCGAGCCTCGGCGGAGGGCGCTTCAACATCTGACGCTCAGGATGAATCTGGGCCCGGCTTTCGCCGGGGAGAGCGGGATGAGGGGAAACCTTGGCCGTTTGGACGCGTTCCCAGCATCCCAACCTGAACGGCGCTTCATCGGGGCGCCGGAAAATGGCCTCGCGGCGGCCTTCGCGCGGGCCAAGGTTGAGGCTAAGGAGATCGCATGACCACTCGCCGTATTCTTCTGGCGGCCGGCCTGGCCGCCGCCATCGCCTCTCCGGTTCTGGCGCAGGACGCCAAGCCCGTCCCGGCCGCCTTGACCACCGAACAGAAGGCCCTGCTGGACAAGGCCACCGCCTATATCCAGGGCCTGGGCTCGGCCAAGGGCCGCTTCGTGCAGACCGACGCGCGCGGGACCCAGACGCAGGGCGCCTTCTACATGCAGCGCCCGGGCAAGGCGCGGTTCGCCTATGACCCGCCCGCGGGCCTGCTGGTCGTCAGCAACGGCAATAATGTCAACATCTTCGATAGCCGGCTGAAGACCTATGAGAGCTATCCGCTCAGCAAGACTCCGCTGAACCTGCTGCTGGCCCGCGAGGTGCGCCTGGATCGCGGCGTGACCATCACCGACATTCGCCCGCTGGCCGACGGCTTCACCATCGTCGCCCAGGACGCCAAGCGCCAGGCGCTGGGCCGGATCTCGATGGACTTCTCCAATGCGCCGGTCGGCCTGATGGGCTGGACGGTCACCGACATCAAGGGCGGTCAGATCCGCGTGCGGCTGATCGATTTCGCCGAGACCTCGGACCTCGATCCCAAGCTCTTCGTGCTGACCGACCCCCGCCGCAAGGTCGGCAAACCCTAGCGCTGCCGAAATGTGACATTCTCACAACAGGCAAGAATCAACCTGATCCAGGGTTGACTTAAAGTTTTGAAGTGGCATATTTAACACGCATGGCGATGAGCGACCGACCCGCTCTTCGCAAACCGTGCCGGATCCTATCCCCTCCCGGCGGCGGCATGAGAGACTAGACTTTCGCCCCAACGCCCCTGCGTTGGGGCGTTTTTCTTTAGGAACGCCGGCCTGCGGCCGGCTGGGGCCCTGCGCTAGGGCGTTTTTCTTTTACAGCTCGCGTTTCCACGTTAGAGCCGTCGGATGCGCCTCCGTATCGCCACCTGGAACGTCAATTCCGTCCGCCTCCGCGCTGAACAGGCCGCCCGCTTCGTCGACGAGCAGGCGCCGGATGTCCTGTGCATGCAGGAGATCAAGTGCCAGGAGGGCGAGTTCCCGCGAGAGGCCTTCGAAGCCATGGGCCTGAAGCACCTCAAGATCGCGGGCCAGAAGGGCTGGCATGGCGTGGCCATCGCCTCGCGCCTACCGTTCGAGGATGTCCCGACCCTGATGAACTGTCGCGAGGGCCATGCCCGGTGCGTCGCGGTCAAGGTGGCCGGCGTCGACATCCAGAACTTCTACATCCCGGCCGGCGGCGATACGCCTGACCGCATCGGCAATCCGAAGTTCGACCACAAGCTGGACTTCTACGAGACCCTGACCGCCGCCCTGAAGAAGCGCGACCCCAAAGCGCCGCTGATCGTCACCGGCGACCTCAACATCGCACCAGGCGAGAACGACGTCTGGAGCCACCGCCAGATGCTGAAGGTGGTCAGCCACACCCCGGCCGAGCTCGAGGCCTTTGACGCGATGATAAAGTCGATGGACCTGCTGGACCTGCCGCGCCTGGCGACGCCGGAGCCGGAAAAACTGTTCTCCTGGTGGAGCTATCGCGCGGCCGACTTCCGCAAGTCCAACCGCGGCCTGCGCCTGGATCACATCCTGGCCAGCCCCGGCCTGCGCGACGCGGCGATCGTGGACGGCAAGGTCTCCTCGCGGGTCCACGACACCGTCCGGGAGTGGGAGCGACCCAGCGACCATGCCCCGGTGACGGCGGATTTGCGGCTGTAGGGCTGTCGTCGCGTTTCCGACCTAGCCAAAAGTACTATTTCCCGATTTTGAGTACACTTTACCCAAATCCGGAAAATGATAACGGTAACTTTCTTGTTGAGGTCGAAACCAAGACAAGTTGTCGCAGCTGCAAGAGCCTAGCGACCATCTTTGCTTAACTGCTTTGAGCGCCCCATGATCCTTGGTTAACTTGGTCAATCCTCTCCAGGGGCACGGTGTGCGAAAATTCCGCGATTTCTCGATCATGGCCAGGTTGCGACTGGTTATCCTGCTCACCGGATTGGGCCTCGCGGTGGCGATCGGCCTGGGCCTGGTGAAGCTGGGCGCGACCATGCACGCCGACATCGCCGAAAAGACCCGAAGCCAGGTCGAGACCGCCAGTTCGATCGTCGCGCACTACGCGGCCGAGGCCCGGACCGGGCGCATAACCCGCGCCCAGGCCCAGACCGCCGCCCGGGAGGCCGTGTCGGCGCTGCGCTATGGCGACCAGGAATATTTCTGGATCACCGACCTCGACACGCGAATGGTGCTGCACCCGTTCAAGCCAGCGCTGAATGGCCAGGATGTGTCCAACCTGCGCGATCCGAATGGCAAGGCGCTGTTCGCGGCGATGACCGAGGTGGCCAAGACCAAGGGAGAAGGCTTCGTCGACTACCAGTGGCCCAAGCCCGGCCACCAGGCGCCCCAGCCCAAGATCTCCTACGTCAAGCTGCTGCCTGCGTGGGGCTGGGTCATCGGTTCGGGCGTCTATGTCGATGACATTGAGGCCGCCGTGAACAAGGCCGCGCTGGAGCTCTCGGCCGTGGGCCTGGTTCTCCTTCTGGCCATGGCCGCCCTGGCCAGCCTGCTGGGCGGAACCATCTCGCGTCCGGTCAAGGCCCTCACGCTGCGAATGACCGCCCTGGCCCGCAACGACAAGGAAAGCCCGGTGCCGTTCGTCGATCGCTCGAATGAGGTCGGCCAGATGGCGCAGGCCCTGGAAGTCTTCCGCGAGGCCGCGGTGGAGAAGGACCGGCTGGAATCGGAAGCCGCGCTGCAACGGGCGGCCGCCGAGACCGCTCGCCACGAACGCGAGGCCGAGAACCTCGCGGCGGCGAGGATCCAGGAGCGCGTGGTGGCCGATGTCACCGCCGTCGCCGCCCGCCTGGCCGACGGAGACCTTACGATCCGGCTGGCCGCCGATTTCCCCGCGCAATACGCCGTGCTGCGCGAGAACTTGAACGCCGCCCTGGACCAGTTGGCCGACGCCATGAAGGTGGTGCAGGACAATTCCGCCGGCATCAGCAGCAGCGCCGACGAGATCGCCTCGGCGTCCAACGACATGTCGCGGCGCACCGAGCAGCAGGCCGCGACCCTGGAGGAGACCGCCGCGGCGCTGGGTGAGCTGACCGACGCGGTGAGCCGCTCGGCCAAGGGCGCGGGCCAAGCCCGCGCCGCCGTGGCCCAGACCCAGAAGCAGGCCGAATACAGCGGCGGCGTGGCCGAGCGGGCGATCGCCTCGATGAGCGAAATCGAGAACTCCTCGCAACAGATCCATCAGATCATCGGCGTCATCGACGAGATCGCCTTCCAGACCAACCTGCTGGCCCTGAACGCCGGCGTCGAGGCCGCCCGCGCGGGTGAAGCCGGCCGAGGCTTCGCGGTCGTCGCCCAGGAAGTCCGCGCCCTGGCCCAGCGCTCGGCGGATTCCGCCCGCGAGATCAAGAGCCTGATCGGTTCGACCACGGCCCAGATCGCCGAGGGGGTCGACCAGGTGCGCGTCATGGGCGCCGCCCTGGGCGACATCGTCTCCAAGGTCGCCGAGATCGACACCGTCGTCCGAGAGATCGCCGACCTGACCCAGGAACAGTCCCACGGCCTGGGCCAGATCAACATGGCCATGGGCCAGATCGACCAGACGACGCAACAGAACGCCGCCATGGTCGAGGAATCGACGGCCGCGGTGCACTCGCTGCGCAACGAGACCGTCGAGCTGGTGCGGCTGATGGGCCGTTTCCGTCTGGGCGAACAAGTCGGGCGCGCCGCCGGACGGGCCGGGCCCGCCCTGCGGGCGGCCGGCTAACCCTGGGCCGCGCCATGTTCCGCGACCGCGCCGCCCTGGCCGCGATGCTGGCGATGCTTGCCGTCCCGTCCCTGGCCCGGGCCGCCGACCCCCAGTTGGAGGCCCGGGTGCGCGAACTCGAAAGCGCCCTCGCCGACCTCAAGGCCCGGATGGCGGCCCGGGACGCCCAGGCCGCGCCGCCAGCTATCGTTCCAGCCGCTCGGCCGCCGTCCGATCCAACGGCTTCGACGGCTACGGACCGGCTCGAGCTGCGTTTCGGCGGCTATGTGAAGCTGGACGCCATGGCCACCCGGTTCCAGCGCGCCGATCCGGCGCTGGGCGATCCGATTCGCGACTTCTATTCGCCCGGGGCGATCCCGATCGCCGGGGCGGGAGAGGGCGCGAAGGTCGATTTCAACGCCCGCCAGACCCGTCTCTGGGCGAGCGCCAGCCGCCGACTGGGCGGTCACGACATCCAGGCCAGGATCGAGGGCGACTTCCAGACCCTGCCGGGCGGCGGCGACGCGCGCACCACCAATCCGTCGACCTTCGCGCTGCGCCGGGCCTATGTGTCGGTCGACGGCTGGCTGTTTGGCCAGGACTGGTCGACGTTCCAGAACATCGCGGTCCTGCCGGAAACCGCCGACTATCTCGGCCCGAGCGAGGGTCTCGTCTTCGTCCGTCAGGCGCAGATCCGGCGCTCGCGCGGACCGCTGACCCTGGCCCTGGAAAATCCCGAGACGACGGTCACCCCCGCTGGCGGCGGCGCCCGCCTCGTGGCCGACGACAATCGCCTGCCCGACCTGGTGGTTCGTCTCGACGGTCGCCGCCCGTGGGGAGACTGGTCGCTTGCCGCCCTGGGCCGCCGGCTCTCGGTCGACCAGGGCGGGCTTCGCGACGCCGCTTTCGGCTGGGGTCTCTCGGCCGCGGCGCGCGTGAAGGTCGGCGGGCGAGACGATATCCGGCTGATGATGACGCGCGGTCGAGGGATCGGACGCTATGTCGGTCTGAACTTCGCCAACGACGTCGCCGCGGACGGCGCCGGAGCCATCCGGCCGGTCGGCGTCACGGCCGGGTTCGTCGCCTACCGCCATCTGTGGAGCCCGGCCTTGCGGTCTAGCCTGTTCTATTCGACCCAGGTCGTCGACAATCCGGCCGTCTCGGGCCTCAACGTCAATCGTCGGGCCGAAAGTCTGCACGGCAACCTGATCTGGACGCCCGTGGCGGGCTTCGACGTGGGGATCGAGTACATGAAGGGCCGGCGGGTTCTGGAAAGCGGGGCCGACGGCGCGCTCGACCGGATCCAGGCGTTCGCCAAGTACGGCTTCTAGAGACGCGCGGTCCTAACCCTCGGCCGCGACGATGCCCTGCTTGATCCAGAGCGCCGAGTCCTTGAGGTTCTTGCGGATCCAGGCGGCGTGGACCTCGCGTTCGGCGTCGGTCGAGCGGGGCGCCAGCGGACGCGGCCGGGCGCCGTACGAGCCCTGGATCGCGGCCGAGATCGACAGGACCTCGACGTGAGTCAGTTCCAGGGCGCGTTCCTTGCCGCCCTGCAGTTCCAGATAGACTTCGGCCAGCAGGTGCGAGTCGATCAGCGCCCCGTGCTTGTCGCGGCTGTCCAGGCTGATCTTGAACCGCTTACACAGCGCGTCGAGCGAGTTGTACATGCCCGGAAAGCGCTTCTTGGCCATGGCCAGGGTGTCGATCCAGCGCTCCTCATGGATCGGCGCGCGACCGCACTTCTCCAGTTCGAAATTGACGAACGAGCGGTCGAAGGCGGCGTTGTGGGCGACCACGACGCTGTCGCCGACGAAGTCGATGAACCGGTCGGCGATCTCGTGGAACTTCGGCTTGCCGGTCAGGAAGGCCGACGACAGGCCGTGGACCTTTTCGGCCTCGGCCGGCATGTCGCGCAGTGGGTCGCAATATTCATGGAACGAACGGCCGGTCGGCATGAAGTCGACCACCTCGATGCAGCCGATTTCGACCAGGCGGTCGCCCGTCTTCGGATCGAAGCCGGTGGTTTCGGTGTCGAGGATGATTTCCCGGGCCATGATCCTTCAATGCCGCCGTTCGTGGCGAGCTTCAAGCGGGGCCGGGACTTCTCAACAGAGTCAGAAGGTCGCGGACCTGGGCGTGAGCGTGCTCGACGCCCTGGCTGGTATCGATCACGAAGTCGGCGCGGGCGCGTTTTTCGGCGTCCGGCGTCTGGCGGGCCAGGATCGCCTCGAACTTCTCCGGCGTCATTTCGGGGCGAGCCAGCACACGCTGCCGCTGGATCTCGGCGGGCGCCGAGACAACCACCACCTTGTCGACCTTCTTCTCGCCGCCGGTCTCGAACAGCAGGGGGATGTCCAGCACCACGATCTCGTGGCCCTCGGCCTGGGCTTTCTCGAAGAAACCGATGCGATGGGCGCCGACCAGCGGGTGGACGATCGCCTCCAGCTTGGCCAGGGCCTCGGAATTGCCGACCACCTGGGCGCTGAGCTTGGCCCGGTCGATCGCGCCGTCGACGACGACGCCGGGGAAGGCCTCTCCCACCGGCCCGACCGCCGCGCCGCCGCTGGCGTAGAGCGCGTGGACGGCGGCGTCAGAGTCGTAGACGGGCACGCCCTCGGCCTGGAACAGGGCCGAGGTCGTCGACTTGCCCATGCCGATGGAGCCCGTGAGACCCAGGATCAACATGTCAGGCCTCTCCGAGAAGGCGCAGCAACAGGCCACGCGCGTCGACTTCGGCTGGCGGCGTCACGCCATACATCCGCTCGAAGGTTGGGACGGCCTGGCGCAGCAGCATTTCCAGGCCATCGACGGTGCGGCGACCGGCGGCCTGGGCGCGACGGAGAAATTCGGTTCGCAGCGGCTTGTAGACCATGTCCATGATCACCGCCGTCTCCGGCGTCAGGGCCAGATCCGCCGCCGGGCCTTCGCCGCCGCCCAGGCCGAGCGAGGTGGCGTTGATGACGAGGCCCGCATCGGCCAGCAAGACCGAAAGGTCCGGCTCGCCGGCCGCCACGACCTTTTCGCCAAATGCGTCGGCCAGTTCTTGAGCCCTCTCGACGGTGCGGTTGACGATCCGGACCGTGGGCGCGCCGGCCAGCAGCAGGGCGGCGGTCGCGCCGCGCGCCGCGCCGCCGGCGCCGAGGATCACGACCGGCGCGGCCGAGACGGCGAAGCCTGGCGCCTGCTCTGCGATCGCGCCCAACAGGCCCGGCCCGTCGGTGTTGTCGGCATGGATCGAGCCATCGGCCTCGAAGATCAGCAGGTTCGCCGCGCCCGCCATGCTGGCGAGGTCGCTGGCGAGGTCGGCGACCGCGAGCGCGCGTTCCTTGAACGGGATGGTGACGTTGAGCCCCCGGATGGCGCCGCCTCGGAAGCCGTTCACGAAGGTCTCGAAATTGTCCACGCCGGGCGCGAACGGAACATAGGCCGCGTCGAGCCCCGCCGCCTGGATCCAGGCATTGTGGATCAGCGGGCTCATCGAATGCTTGATCGGGGCGCCGCAGACGCCGCCGACGATGGCGGCTCCCGAGATCCCCGAAGCCAGTTGGGAGGTCATGCGGCCAGGGCTCCGTGAAGACGCAGAAAGTCCAGAAGCCCGATCAACGGCAGGCCCAGGATGGCGAAATAGTCGCCGTCGACGGCGTCGAACAGCTGCACGCCCTCGCTTTCCAGCTCGTAGCAGCCGACCGACCACAGCAGGGCTTCGCCGCGCCGCTCCATGTAGGCGTCGAGCCAGGCCTCGCTGAACGGCCGCACCGACAGCTTGGCGGTCTCGACGATCCGCCAGATCGGCTGGCCGTCACGGGCCACGACCACGGCCGAGTGCAGCTTGTGGCTTGTCCCGCGGAGTTCCAGCAGGCGTTCGCGGGCTTCTTCCAGGGAATTGGCCTTGTCGATCAGCCGGCCCTTGAGGTCGAGCGTCTGGTCGGCGCCGATCACCAGGCCGGGCCGCCTGGTCGAGACCTTGACCGCCTTCATCTCCGCGAGCGCGTCGGCGATGTCGCGTGGCGTGACGTCTTCGGCCAGCAGACCGGCCTTGGCCGCGTCCTCGTCGACGCCGGGACTGACCGCCTCGAAGGCGACGCCGGCGTTCTTCAGGATCATCTGTCGCGCCGAACTCTTGGACGCGAGCGTTACGGGGGTCATCGCAGGACCTCGACCTTGCCGCGGCCGCCCGACAAGAGGTTGATGACCGCCGCCGCCGTCTCCTCGACCGAGCGACGGGTGATGTCGATGACCGGCCAGTTCATCCGCTCGAACAGGCGGCGGGCGGCGATGATCTCCTGGCGAACGGCGTCGCCGTCGACATAGTCACTCTCGCGGTTTTCCTTGAGGGAGAGCAGGCGGTTTCGGCGGATCTGGATCAGGCGATCGGGCGAGGTGATCAAGCCGACGATCAGGGTGTTCTTAAGCTCGAACAGATCCTGCGGCGGCGGCCGGCCCGGGACCAGCGGCACATTGGCGGCGCGCACGCCGCGGTGGGCCAGATAGATGCAAGTCGGGGTCTTGGAGGTCCGTGACACGCCGACCAGAATGACGTCGGCCTGGGTCAGGTCCTGGCCGCCCTGGCCGTCATCGTGGGCGATGGCGTAGTCCAGCGCCTCGATACGGTCGAAATAGTCGTTTGTCAGCGCGTGCTGGGCCCCGACCCGGGTCGAGATCCGCGCGCCCAGATAGCGGGACATAGCGCTGATCACCGGATCCAGCGCGGCGATGCAGGGCATTTCCAGCTTGCGGCAGCCTTCTTCCAGCGCCGCCCGCAGGCCCGGATCGACGATGGTGTGCATCACCACGCCAGGCGCGCCGCCGATCTCCTCGAGCGCCCGATCCAGCTGCCGCGTGGAGCGAACCAGCGCGTAGATATGTTCGATGGGCAGGATGTCGGTGAAGCGAGCACAGACCGCGCGCGCCATGGCGTTCAGAGTCTCGCCGGTTGAATCGGACACCAGGTGGATATGGAAGTAGGTGGCGAAGCGCGGTGGCAGCCGTTCCGCTTCCCCCCGAGCCAGACTCTCCTGTGGATCATCCGTTAACGGTTGCTTAACCACTTGTCCTGCCTCTGGGGACGCCCGGGCGCCGAATGGCCCAAGAGACGTCGTGTCATAGCGCCGCTGTGATCAACGGTCGCATTGCCCGCGTACCATCCCCAGGCTCGCCCCGCATCCCCCGATAAGTGAATCCCAACCGTCCAAGGCTCGGGACAGAGTCTCGCGAAGGGTCTTTCTCCCGCCTCGGCGTGTTAAGAATTCATTAAGACCTTCAAGGCGCTTACGGGTCTGTCCACATGATTAACAGATCCTTAACCCCATGTGGGAAGGGCTGGGGGTAACGAGGGAGCGGCTGTGCGAGTCACTCGCCCGTCAGGCGTTTTCCCCACTATGCAGTTGCCCTCCCACCCCCTCTTTCAAACTTAATTTCTTATTAAGATATGAGAGGAAGGTCTTAGGGGCCTTACGGGCTTGAGCCTGGACGCTCGCCGGGCTTTAACCCGTTCCATGACGTCTCCGACCCAACGCCCTGAAAATGGGACCCCGAAGTTTCTCTCCGCGCTGTCCGGCGAGAAGCACGCGAATCCTCCGATCTGGTTCATGCGTCAGGCGGGACGGTATCTGCCGGAGTACCGGGCGGTGCGCGCCACGGCTCCGGACTTCATCAGTTTCTGCTTCGATCCGGAGAAGGCGGCGGAAGTCACCCTGCAGCCGATGCGCCGGTTTCCCTACGACGCCTCGATCGTGTTCGCCGATATCCTGCTGATCCCGGGCGCTCTGGGCCAGAAAGTCTGGTTCGAGGCCGGCGAAGGCCCGAAGCTGGGTGAGATGCCGTCGATCGAGTCCATGGCCGAAAGGGCCGGGAATGCGGGCGAGGCCCTCAAGCTCGTCGGGGAGACGCTGACGAGGGTTCGCTCAGAGCTCGATCCGTCCAAGGCCCTGATCGGCTTCGCCGGCGCGCCCTGGACGGTGGCGACCTACATGATCGAAGGCGGCTCCAGCGATCGCAGCGGCGCGCGGACCTACGCCTATCAGAACCCTGAAAAGCTGGACGCCCTGATCCAGGTGCTGGTCGACTCGACGGTCGACTATCTGGCCATGCAGGTCGACGCCGGGGCCCAGGCCCTGAAGCTGTTCGAGAGCTGGGCCGAGGGCCTTTCCGAGCCGCTGTTCGATCGGCTGGTCACCCAGCCGCACATCCGGATCATCGAGGGCTTGCGGGCGCGCGGCGTGACCGTGCCGATCATCGGCTTCCCGCGTGGCGCCGGGACGCTGGTCGAGGACTACGCGGCCAAGGTTCCGGTGCAGGGCGTGGCGCTCGACACCTCGGCCTCGGCCAAGCTGGGTCAAGCGATCCAGAAGACCAAGACCATCCAGGGCGCGCTCGATCCGCTGCTGCTGCGGGCCGGTGGCGATGCGCTGCTGCGTCGCGTCGACCAGTTGCTGGAACAGTGGAACCAGGGTCCCTACATCTTCAATCTGGGACACGGCATCCTGCCCGACACGCCGATCGCCAATGTCGAGCTGGTGCTGGAGCGGGTGACCGGCCATAAGGTTGGCGGATGACCCGCAAGCTCGCCGTCGTCCTGTTCAATCTCGGCGGGCCGGACGGTCCGCGCGCGGTGCGACCGTTTCTGTTCAACCTGTTCCGTGATCCGGCCATCATCGGCTTGCCGGCCATCTTCCGCTATCCGCTGGCGGCGCTGATCTCGACCAGCCGTGAAAAGATGGCCAAGGCCAACTACGCGATCATGGGCGGCGGCTCGCCGTTGCTGCCGGAGACGGAGAAGCAGGCCAGCGCGCTGGAGGCCGAACTGGCCAGGAGCTTGCCGGGCGTCGAGGCCAAGTGCTTCATCGCCATGCGCTACTGGAACCCGCTGACGGCTGAGACCGCCAGACAGGTGAAGGCCTTCGCGCCGGACGAGATCGTGCTGCTGCCGCTCTATCCGCAATATTCGGAGACCACGACTGGCTCGTCGCTGAAGGCCTGGGCGAAGAGCTATTCGGGTCCCGGGCGTCAGACCACGGTCTGCTGCTATCCGAACGAGACCAGGCTCGTCGAAGCGCATGCCCGCTTGATCCGCGACACCTGGGAGAAGGCCGGTTCGCCGGCGAATGTCCGCCTGCTGTTCTCGGCCCATGGCCTGCCGGAGAAGGTCATCCTGGGCGGCGACCCGTACCAGAAGCAGATCGAGGCCACGGCCGCCGCGGTGGCGGCCAGGCTGCCGGCGGGCCTGGATTGGACCGTCAGCTATCAGAGCCGGGTGGGGCCGATGAAGTGGATCGGTCCTTCGACCGACGACGAGATCCGCCGCGCGGGCGCCGAAGGCAAGGGCTTGATCGTCACCCCAATCGCCTTCGTCTCCGAACACGTCGAGACCCTGGTCGAACTGGACCACGAATACGCCGAGCTGGCGAAGGCGGTCGGCGTCGCGCCCTATATCCGCGTACCGGCCCTGGGCGTCGCGCCGGAGTTCATAGCCAGCCTGGCCGGAATGGTCCGTCAGGCCCTCGCCAGCAATGGCGTCGTTCCCGGCGGCGACTGGCGCTGCGGCGCGTTCAACTGTCCGTGCAACGAGGCGGCCTCGGCATGACCGATTTCCTGGTGGCGCACTTCAACGTCGTGCGGGGCCTGCACATCCTGTCGGTCATCGCCTTCATGGCCGGGATGCTCTACCTGCCGCGCCTGTTCGTCTATCACAGCAAGGCAACGCCGGGCTCGGAGATGCACGAGACCTTCACGGTCATGGAGCGGCGTCTGCTGCGCGGCATCATCAATCCGGCCTCGATCGCCACGGCGCTGTTCGGTCTTGGTCTGATCCTGGCCGACGCCCAGATCCGCGGCTGGAGTTTCCTGGTCGAGCCCTGGATGGCGACCAAGCTGGTGGCCCTCGTCGGGCTCTACGGCTTCCACGGCTTTCTGTCGGCCTCGCGCAAGAAGTTCGAGAAGGGCGAATATCCCCGGTCCGAAAAGTTCTGGCGGATGGTCAACGAGATCCCGTTCGTGCTGGCGATCGTCATCGTCCTGTCGGTGACGACCAAGTTCCTGAACCACTGAGTCCGGCCGGCGGCTTGACCGCCGGTTCGCCGCGTGGTTTGCATCCAGGGAAGTTCGGATTTTCCGAACTCCCTCTCTACGGACCGGCGCCCGTCCTGGCGCGCCCCGCGAGCGATCCGCTCCAAGGTCCGTCCCCCGAACGATCCGCGTCATCGTCAATCGACGCGCTCGCCTGGTCCGTCCGCATGGGCGGACCGGTGTGACTATCGAAGTCTTACCGGCCGGACTCCGTCTTGGGGTCCGCGCCCACTCTTGAGTCTTGTCATGACCGAAGAAACCGAAAACGAAATTCTCGCCTCGGATGGTGGGACCGCCGAAGAGGCGACCCCCGAAGAGAGCTCCGTCGATATCGATACGACGGTGGAGGCCGCGTCCGCCGACGCGGAAGCCGAGGCCGAAGGCGAAGACGATGGCTCCGGGATCGCCGAAGCCGTCGCGGCGCTGGGCCTGAAGTCCATGTCCCTGCAGGAGCTGAAGGAGAAATCCCCGGCCGACCTGCTGGCGTTCGCCGAGACCTTCGAGGTCGAGAACGCCAACTCCATGCGCAAGCAGGACATGATGTTCGCCATCCTGAAGACCCTCGCCGAAGAAGGCGTGGAGATCTCGGGCTCGGGCACCATGGAAGTGGTGCAGGACGGCTTCGGCTTCCTGCGCTCGCCGGAAGCCAACTACCTGCCGGGCCCGGACGACATCTATGTCTCGCCCTCACAGATCCGGAAGTATGGCCTGCGCACCGGCGACAGCGTCGACGGCGCCATCCGCTCACCGCGCGAAGGCGAGCGCTACTTCGCGCTGACCAGCGTGGCGAAGATCAATTTCGAAGCGCCTGACAACGTCAAGCACAAGATCCACTTCGACAACCTGACGCCGCTCTATCCCGACGAGCGCCTGAACATGGAACTGCCCGATCCGACCATCAAGGATCGCTCCGGCCGCGTCATCGACATCGTCGCTCCGCTCGGCAAGGGCCAGCGCTGCCTGATCGTCGCCCCGCCGCGCGTGGGTAAGACGGTCATGCTGCAGAACATCGCCAAGTCGATCGAGACCAACCACCCCGAGTGCTACCTGATCGTCCTGCTGATCGACGAGCGCCCGGAAGAAGTCACCGACATGCAGCGCACGGTGAAGGGCGAGGTCATCGCCTCGACCTTCGACGAGCCGGCGACGCGCCACGTGCAGGTGGCCGAGATGGTCATCGAGAAGGCCAAGCGCCTGGTCGAGCACAAGCGCGACGTCGTCATCCTGCTGGACTCGGTCACGCGTCTGGGCCGCGCCTACAACACCACCGTCCCGTCCTCGGGCAAGGTGCTGACCGGCGGTGTCGACGCCAACGCCCTGCAACGCCCCAAGCGCTTCTTCGGCGCGGCGCGCAACGTGGAGGAGGGCGGCTCGCTGTCGATCATCGCCACGGCCCTGATCGACACCGGCAGCCGCATGGACGAAGTGATCTTCGAAGAGTTCAAGGGCACCGGTAACTCGGAAATCGTCCTGGATCGCAAGGTCGCCGACAAGCGCATCTTCCCGGCCATCGACGTGCTCAAGTCCGGCACCCGCAAGGAAGAACTCATCACGCCGCGCGACCAGCTGCAGAAGACGTATGTGCTGCGCCGCATCCTCAACCCGATGGGCGCATCGGACGCGATCGAGTTCCTGCTCGACAAGCTGCGTCAGTCGAAGACCAACGGCGACTTCTTCCAGTCGATGAACACCTGAGTCCAAACGGACTCACATTTTGGCTTTTGGCCGATACGAGAAAGGCCCCGGTGCTACCGGGGCCTTTTTTGTTGGGCCCTACTGGTTTGGTCGGGCCGGGTTCGGCCCTACGGAATGAGCACGGTGGCGCCGGTCGTACGGCGGCCTTCGAGCGCTTCATGCGCCGCGCGGGCCTCGGCCAGCGGGAAGGTCTGGCCGATGTCGATCTTCACCGCGCCGGAGCCGAGGACGGCGAACAGCGCCTGGGCGCTCTCATCCAGTTCCTGGGTCGTGGCGATGTAGTCGAACAGGCGAGGTCGGGTGACGTACAGCGACTTGCCCGACAGCTCCAGCGGCGCGAAGGCCGGGACCGGGCCAGAGGCGTTGCCGAAGGTGACCAGCATCCCGCGCCTGGCCAGGCTCTTGAAGCTGGCGTCCCAGGTGTCCTTGCCGACCCCGTCATAGACGACCGTCACGCCCTTTCCGCCGGTGATCTCGGCGACCCGGGCGGCGACATCCTCGTGGCGATAGTCGATGACATGGTCCGCGCCAAGCTGGCGGGCGAGGGCCAGCTTGGCTTCGCCGCCAGCCGTGGCGATCACCGTCGCGCCCAGGGCCTTGCACCACTGGACCAGGATCTGGCCGACGCCGCCGGCGGCCGCGTGGATCAGGACAAGGTCGCCAGGTTTCACGTGGAAACATCGCCGCACCAGAAACTCGGCGGTCATGCCCTTGAGCAGGACGGCGGCGGCGGTTTCCGAGCTGACGCCCTCCGGAACCTTCACCGCGCGCTCGGCCGGAACGACCGCCGCTTGGCTATAGGCCCCCAGGGTTCCGTTGTAGGCGACGCGGTCCCCGACCTGGAACCGGGTGACGCCGTCGCCTATGGCCTCCACGGTCCCGGCCGCCTCCAGTCCGATCACCGCCGGCATCTTCAGCGGGTAGAGGCCTGAACGGTGGTAGGTATCGATGTAGTTCAGGCCCACGGCTTGGTGACGCACGAGGATCTGTCCGGTGGCAGGCGCGGGGACGAGAAGCTCCACGGCTTCCAGAACCTCCGGACCGCCCGTTCGAACAGCCTGGATCGCGAGCATTAGCCCAGCGCCTTCTGGAAGAAGGTTAGGCTGCGGCCATTGGCCTTGGCAGCGTCAGCCGCGTCGTAGTGGGCGCCGCCCTCGCGGGCGAAGGCATGGTCGCGGCCGGCGTAGGTGTGCAGCTCGATCTGGGGGTGATCCTTCAGGGCGCTCAGGATCAGCTGCTGGGCTTCCGGCGGGACGAACTGGTCCTTCTCGGCGATGTGCATCAGCAGCGGATGGGTCAGCTTCTCGGCCTCGTTCACGTGCTTCTCGATGCCGACGCCGTAGTAGGAGACGCTGGCGTCGACGTCCGTGCGGGTCGCGGTCAGGAAGGCCAGCAGGCCGCCCAGGCAGTAGCCGACCGCGCCGACCTTGCCGTTGACGCCCGGCAGTTCGCGGGCCTTGGTGATGGTGGCGGCGATGTCGCCGATACCAGCGTCCACGTCGAACGTGTTGAACAGCTCGAACGCCCGCTTCCACTCGGCTTCGGACTGGTCGGTGATGTCGATGCCGGGCTCGATCCGCCAGAACAGGTCGGGCACGATCGCGACATAGCCCTGGGCGGCCAGGCCGTCGGCGATGTCGCGCATCACCTTGTTGACGCCGAAGATCTCCTGGATCACGACGATGGCCGGCGCGCTCTCGGCCTTGGGCCGGGCGACATAGGCCGAGAAGTCGCCATCGGGCGTGGTGATCGTGAGGGTCTCACTCATCGCGGGTCTCCGTCCTTACTGTGTCCCAAGTCAGACCGATGTGACTTTCGACCAAAGCGCTCTAACCTGAGCCGACGGGGCTTGGCCCATAACAATATCGTGCCCTACCCGAAGGGAACCTCCGCATGAAGATGACCATCGAGATCGACTGCACCCCTGTAGAAGCCCGCAGCTTTCTGGGGCTGCCCGACGTCAGCACCTTGAACGAGCATCTGGTGAAGGAGATGCAGAACCGCATGGACGCCAACATGGCCATGCTGGCGCCCGAGGAGCTGATGAAGAACTGGATGGCGTTCGGCACCGGCGCCCAGGAGCAGTTCCGCAAGCTGATGACGGCGGCGGCGGGCGCGGCGGCCGGCAAGCGCGACTAAGCCATGACGGATACGATTTTCGCGCCCGCCACCGCGGCGGGGCGCGCGGCCGTGGCCGTCGTGCGGGTCTCGGGTCCCGCGACCTTGTCGGTGGTCGAGGCGTTGACCGCCCGCCCGCCCAAGGCGCGGATGGCGGCGCTGCGTACCCTGCATCATGGCGGGGTGGATCTGGACGAGGCTCTCGTCCTGCGCTTCGAGGGACCGGCCAGCTATACCGGTGAGGACAGCGCCGAGTTTCACGTGCACGGCGGTCGCGCCGTGGTCGAGGCGTTGCTGTCGGCGCTATCGGACCTGGGTCTGCGGCTGGCTGAGCCCGGGGAGTTCACCCGTCGGGCTTTCGAGAACGGCAAGCTCGATTTGACTCAGGCCGAGGGCGTCGCTGACCTGATCGACGCCGAAACCGAGGCTCAGCGCAAGCAGGCGCTCGGCCAGGTCGGCGGGGCGCTGGGTCAGCGCTATGACCGCTGGCGTGATCTACTGATCCAGTCTCTGGCCATGCTGGAAGCGGCCGTCGACTTCCCGGATGAGGATTTGCCGGAAGCGGTGGCTGAACGTGCGCGCCCGGGACTGCGCACCCTCAGCGCCGAGCTCGACACAGCGCTGGCCGATGTCTCCCGTGGGCGGCGGGTGCGAGACGGCTTCCGCATCGCGCTGGTCGGCGCGCCGAACGCCGGGAAGAGCACATTGCTGAACGGGCTTGTCGAGCGAGAAGCGGCGATCGTGACGGACACACCGGGTACGACCCGGGACGTCATCGAGGTTCCTCTGGTTCTCGCCGGCTACAAGGTTCTTGTCGCCGACACGGCAGGTCTTCGCGAGACGACCGACGCCATCGAAGCTGAGGGCGTCCGCCGCGCGCGAGCCTGGGCTGAAGAAGCTGACCTAAGGCTTTGGGTCGTCGATGGTTTTCACGTGAAACATACGGTGAAGCTTCAAGAGGCGGTTCGGCCTGGGGACTGGCTGATATTGAACAAGGCCGACATCGCCGAGGGTTCCGCGCTCGATGAGGCAGCCGCGCGCTGGGCGGGGGAGGGGCTGAAAGTCGTTCGTCTGTCCGCGCGCTCGACGGCCGCGGTGAGCGAAGTTCGAGAGGCGCTGTCCGCGCACGTCGCCGAGGCCCTCTCCGGCGCCGAGTTCCCTGCCGCCACCCGCCTGCGTCACGCTGAACGTCTTAGGGAGGCCCAAGGTCATCTTCTTCGGGCTCTTTCCGAAGTCGGTCTGGAGGTCGAACTGGCCGCTGAAGATGTGCGGCTTGCCGCCCGCGCGCTGGAAAAGATCACGGGGCGGGTCGACCCGGAGGACGTGCTCGGCCGCGTCTTTTCGACCTTCTGCATCGGCAAATGATGTTCCACGTGAAACATCCCCAATATTATCCACAGCGCGCTCACAGCTGGGGTGGGGGTGTTTCACGTGGAACGCCGCTAAGTCACATCGACCGCCTCGCCTGATTGGCGTATAGATCGAGTCCAACGCCCCCGCAGTATCCCGGGGGCGTTCGCATTGAGGCGAGTCCGTTGTCCAACACCTGGGATGTCATTGTCATCGGCGGCGGTCACGCCGGCTGCGAGGCGGCGGCCGCCTCGGCGCGCACCGGCGCGCGCACCCTGCTGCTGACTCACAAGCTGGAAACCATCGGCGAGATGTCCTGCAACCCGGCCATCGGGGGCCTGGGCAAGGGCCATCTCGTGCGTGAGATCGACGCCCTGGACGGCGTCATGGGCCGCATGGCCGACAAGGGCGGCATCCAGTTCAGGATGCTGAACCGCTCTAAAGGCCCGGCCGTTCGCGGTCCGCGCGCCCAGATCGACCGCAAGCTCTATCGCGAAGCGATGCAGGCGGAACTGGCCGCCACGGAAAACCTCGACATCATCGCCGCCGCCGCCGAGGACCTGATCGTCGAGGAGGGTAAGGTCGCTGGCGCGATTGACGGGGAAGGGCGGTCATACCGCGCGCCGCGGGTCATCCTGACCACTGGCACCTTTCTGAAGGGCGTCATTCATCTGGGTGAAACCCGCATCCCGGCCGGCCGCGTCGGCGACCAACCGGCGATCGGCCTGTCGGATCGACTCTATGGCCTGGGCTTCCAGATGGGTCGCTTGAAGACTGGCACGCCCGCGCGCCTGGACGGCTCAACCATCGCCTGGGATCGCCTGGAGATGCAGCCCGGCGACGACGAGCCCGTACCATTCTCGTTCCTGAACGATCGGATCGAGACCCCGCAGATCGCCTGTGGCATCACCTTCACGACCGCCGAGACCCACCAGATCATCGCCGACCGCCTCAGCGAGTCGCTGGTCTACGGCGGTCGCGCCACCGGGATCGGCCCGCGCTATTGCCCGTCGATCGAGGACAAGGTCGTCCGCTTCGCCGACAAGACCAGTCATCAGGTGTTCCTCGAGCCGGAAGGCCTGGACGACACCACCGTCTATCCGAACGGGATTTCCACCTCGGTCTCGGAAGAGACCCAGCTGCTGTTCCTGCGGACCATCCCCGGCCTGGAGGCCGTGGAGGTCAAGCGTTACGGCTATGCGATTGAGTACGACTATGTGGATCCGCGCGAGCTGTACGCCACGCTGGAGACCAAGCGCCTGCCGGGTCTCTATCTGGCCGGCCAGATCAACGGCACGACCGGCTATGAAGAGGCCGGGGCCCAGGGCCTGGTCGCCGGCTTGAACGCCGCGCTGGCGGAGCAGGGCAGGGAGCCCGCCGTCTTCGCGCGCGACGAGGCCTATATCGGCGTGATGATCGACGACCTGGTCACCCGGGGCGTCACCGAGCCCTATCGGATGTTCACCAGCCGGGCTGAGTTCCGCCTGACCTTGCGGGCCGACAACGCGGACCAGCGCCTGACCGATCGCGGGATCGCGCTGGGCGTGGTTGGGGAGCGTCGCGCCGCCGCCTGGGGCGAGAAAAAGGCGCGTCTGGAAACGGCCCGAGCCTTTGCCCGCTCGGTCAGCCTGACGCCGAACGAGGCGGTAAAGGTCGGCTTCAAGGTCAATAGCGACGGTGTGCGCCGCGACCTGTTCGCCATGCTGGCCTATCCGGAGGTGACGCTGGACGACCTCGGCGCCGTATGGCCCGAGGTTTTCACGTGGAACACCGACGTCAGGGAGCAGATCGAGATCGAGGCCGCCTATGCCGGCTATCTCGACCGCCAGCGCGCCGACGCCGAGTCGCTGCGCAAGGACGAGGATCTGCGCCTGCCCGCCGATCTGGACTATGCCGACATCGGCAGCCTGTCGAACGAGGTCCGCGAAAAGCTGACCCGTGTGCGTCCGCTGACCCTGGGCCAGGCGGCCCGCATCGAGGGCGTCACCCCCGGCGCGTTGACCGCGCTGCTAGCCCATGTGAGGCGCGGCCGTGCAGCCTGAAGCCATGATTGCTGAACCTCCGGTGCTGGACGCGGTTGGTTACCAAGCCCTTACCAGCGCCTCAGACGCCCAGATGGCCGATCTGACACGCTTCCAGGACCTGCTGGCGGAATGGAACGCGGTCATGAACCTTGTCGGGCCGCTGACCATCGCCACCTACTGGACCCGCCATGCGCTGGACAGCTCGCAGCTGTTGGCCCTGGCGCCGGGGGCGCGGACCTGGGCCGACCTCGGAGCCGGCGCCGGTCTGCCCGGGGTCGTGCTGGCCATACTGCTGAAGGGCCAGGATGGGGCCAAGGTCCATCTGGTGGAGAGCATGGCCAAGCGTTGCCGCTTCCTCGAGGTCGCGGCCAAGGCGCTGGATCTGCCCGTCGAGATCCACAATGTCCGGGCCGAAGAGCTGAAGCTGAAAGTCGATGTGGTCACGGCCCGCGCCTGCGCGCCGATGACCAGGCTGCTGGGCTTCGCCGAACCTTATCTCTATCGCGGCGCGACCGGTCTGTTCCTCAAGGGTCAGGATGTCGCGACCGAGCTGACGGAGGCCCGCAAGGCCTGGTCGTTCGCCAGCGAGCTGCTCCCCAGTCAAAGCGACCCTCGCGGCCGCATCGTTCAAGTGAAGAGGCTTTCCCGTGCCCGCTAATCCTCTCCGCGTCTTCGCCATCGCCAACCAGAAGGGCGGCGTCGGCAAGACCACGACGGCTATCAACCTGGGCACCGCCCTCGCGGCTTGCGGCGAGCGCGTGCTGCTGATCGACGCCGATCCACAGGGCAACTGCTCGACGGGTCTGGGCATCACCCGGATCCAGCGCCGGACCACGCTCTATGACGTGCTGATGGGCGAGTCGCCGGTGATCGACGCCGCGGTGAAGACCGAGCTGCCCGGCCTGGACGTCATACCGGCCGACGCCGACCTGTCGGGCATCGAGATCGAACTGGGTCAGACCGCCCGACGGTCATACCGTCTGCGCGACGCCCTGGAGGCGATCCGCGCCAACGGGCCCTACACCTATGTGCTGATCGACTGCCCGCCGTCGCTGAACGTGCTGACCGTCAACGCCATGACCGCCGCCGACGCGGTGTTCGTGCCGCTGCAGTGCGAGTTCTTCGCGCTGGAGGGCCTGACCCAGCTGATGCGGACCATCGAGCGCATCCGGGGTAGCCTCAATCCGCGCCTGGAGATCCAGGGCGTGGTGCTGACCATGTACGACCGCCGCAACAGCTTGTCCGAGCAGGTGGCGCGCGACGTCCGCGACTATTTCGGCGACAAGGTCTATGACGCGGTCATCCCGCGTAACGTCCGCGTCTCGGAGGCGCCGTCATTCGGTAAGCCCGTGCTGCTGTATGACCTGAAATGCGCCGGCAGCCAGGCCTACCTGAAGCTGGCCCGAGAGGTGATCAGCCGCGAGCGCGACCGCCAGGTCCAGGCTGCCTAAGCCTTTTTCGAATATTGATCCGAACTAGAACGAGAAGAAGATGGAGTCAGTGGTGGCTGAGGCGAGTGGTTCCGAAGGGCGTCGTGGTCTGGGGCGGGGGCTTTCCGCCCTGCTGGGCGAGGTCGAGAACGCGCCGGCCCAGGCGCCGGGCGATAACGCTCCCGGCTCGCGCGAAGCGCCGATCGAGATTCTGAAGCGCAATCCCGACCAGCCGCGCCGCACCTTCCGCGAGGAAGACCTGGAGGAACTGTCCAACTCGATCCGCGAGAAGGGCGTCCTGCAGCCGATCCTGGTCCGCCCGGCGCCCGGTGCGCCCGGAGAATATCAAATCGTCGCCGGCGAGCGCCGTTGGCGTGCGGCTCAGCGCGCCGGCCTGCGCACCGTGCCGATCATGGTGCGCGAGCTGGACGACCTGGCGGTGCTGGAAATTGGCATCATCGAGAACGTCCAGCGCGCCGACCTGAACGTGCTGGAGGAGGCGCTCTCCTACAAGGTGCTGATGGAGAAGTTCGAGCGCACCCAGGAGGCCATCGCCCAGACCATCGGCAAGAGCCGCAGCCACGTCGCCAACACGATGCGCCTGCTGGCCCTACCGGACGAGGTGCAGTCCTACCTGGTCAGCGGCGAGCTTTCGGCCGGTCATGCCCGCGCCATCGCCGCGGCGGCCGACCCCGTGGCCCTGGCCAAGCAGATCATCGACGGCGGCCTATCGGTTCGCGAGACCGAAGCCCTGGCGCGTAAGGCGCCGACCGCCACGCCGTCGAAGAACAAGGGCGGCCGTCCGCCGCGCGTGAAGGACACCGACACTCAGGCGCTCGAGGCGGACCTCTCATCGGTGCTCGGCCTCGATGTCTCGATCGACCATCGCGGGGCGGGAGGCGCCCTGACCATCACCTACGCGACGCTCGAGCAGCTCGACGATCTCTGCAACCGCCTGACGCGCGGGGTCTGATCAGTCGCACCCAAAAGCGTGCGGATGATCGGATTTTAGGCCCGTCTAAAATCGCCCCTGTCACGCACCGAACGGCGCCTTCCCGTACCCGCGGAGGCGCCGTTTTCGTGAGAGGAGATCGGTTCACAGCGATTTCCGCCACAAACCCTTCTGTCGAAAGGCTTTCTTAAGAAACGTCCACAGGCGCGCAAAGGGCCTGTTTTGCGGCGCTTTCGGGCTTAGAGGCCCAAGCGCCGCGCGCGACCGGCGATCATCAGCGCCAGGCGCTCGGAGATCAGCTGATCGGGCGATCCGGACGTCTTGCAGGCGCGGTCGGCGTTGAGAACCTCGCCCTGAATCTCCAGGATGGCCTCCAGGTTCCAGGCGCGGGCTTGGCGGAGGAACTCACGCTCCTGTTTCCAGAAGACGCCCGAGGCCTTGGCGGCGGCCTGCAGGTCGACGCCGTTCTTGTGCAGGGTCAGCACGCGGCGCAGGCGGCCCAGATAGTAGCTCATGGCCCGGACAGCGGCCGGACCGCCTTCGCCCTCGGCGGCGGCGCGGCGCAGGGCCTGCTGGGCAGGACCGGCCTTGCCGCCGAAGGCGTCGGCGGCGGCGTCGCTGAGCGAGGCCTCGGGCTCGACGCCCAGGAAATCGGTCAGGTCGGCGGCGGTGGCGGTGACGCCGCTATTGGGGCCGAGATAGAGGGCCAGCCGTTCGATCTCGGCGCGGGCCACGCCGCGCTCCTTGGGCAGACGCGAGACGAAGAGGTCCAGGGCCTCGCTGTTCAGCCCCACCTTGTCGTTGGCCAGGGTGTCGCGGGTCAGGCGGGCCAGGTCGCCGGCCTCGTCCTCGTAGCAGGGGATGACGGCGCAGCCATTGGCTTTTTCGCCGACCTTGCGCAGCTGGGAGTCGCGACCCAGCGCCCCGGCCTCGACCAGGAAGAAGGCGTCGGGATTGAGCTGGCCCTCGACGTGGCGGGTCAGGGCTTCGGCGGCCTGCTTGTCGGGTCCGGCCTTCTCGCCGGCCAGGCGCAGGCGCACCAGACGCCGGCCGCCCATCAGCGACATGGCCGACAGCTCGTCCTCCAGCTTGGCCGGATCGGCGTCCAGGTCGCCGTCGGTGAGCATGGCGGTGTCGAAGGGGTCGTCCGGCCGCGCGACCACGCGCTTAGCCAGCGCGTTGGCGCGGTCACGCACCACGCCCCGATCCTTGCCGTAGATGACCACGGCCCGGATGTCCGGGGCCGGCTCCCGCAGGAAGCGTTCGACGTCCGGACGCTTGGAGAGGATCATCGGCCGCGGCCCTTAAGCCGGCTTCTTCTTGCCCGCCGCCAGCCAGGTGGCGAGATCCAGCTGGATCTTGCGGGCCGCTTCGGTCGCCGCCCGCTCCTGGCCGTCGTTCTGGGCCGCGATGGCCGCATAGGGCTGGTCGGCGGAGTCGTAGGTCACCGACACCTCGGTGTTGCCGTTGGTGGCTTCCTTACCGGTCTTGGCGTCCATCAGGCGCCAGCCGACGGTCATCCGCAGTTCGTAACGGTTGGCGACGTTGTCGAGACGCACGCCCCGGGCGAAGCGGAACTCCTTGACCGAGAAATAGAGCTTGTAGGCGGCGGCGTCGCCCTGCTTGTGACCCAAGGCGTCGTCCAGCTGCTCGCGCAGCAGGTAGCCGCCCCGGCCCTCGGCCGCGACGGTCTCGATGCTGGAGAGACCGCCCTCGACGCCCGGCCGGCCGTACAGCGGCGTGAAGCCGGCGCAGGCCGAGAGGACGAGGGTCGAGAGCGCGAAAGCGCCAGCCGCCAGGGTGCGTTTCATAGAGGTCCCTTGGGGTCTCAGTTGGCCACGATGTTGACGATGCGGTCCTTGACCACGATCACCTTGCGGACCGTGACGCCCTCAAGGTGGGCCAGGACGTTGGGATCCGCCAGAGCGATTTTCTGGACCTCGTCTTCCGGCGCGCCAGCCTTGACCTTGATCTCGCCGCGACGCTTGCCGTTGATCTGGATCGGCAGGACGCGCTCGTCGTCCGCGGCCAGGGCCGGATCGGCCTTGGGCCAGGGCGCGTCGACGACCATGCCTTCACCGCCGATACGGGCCCAGGCTTCTTCGGCCAGGTGCGGCGTGAAGGGCGCGACCAGGCGGGCCAGGATGTTCAGGGCCTCGGCGCGGGCCGCCAGGACGGCGTCCGAAGCGCCTTCAGCCGGAGCGGCCTTCAGGGCGTTCAGGAACTCGTACAGGCGCGCCACGCCGCTGTTGAAGCGGAAGCCCTCGATGCTGTCGGTGACGAAGCCGATCAGCTTGTGGGCCGCCTTGCGCAGGGTGAGCGCCGCTTCGTCGCCGTCGTCGTGGGCGAAGTCGCCGGCCGGCTGGCTGTCGAACTCGTTCCACAGGCGGTGGGTGAAGCGCCAGCTGCCCTCAACGCCCGAATTGGTCCACTGGACATCGCGTTCCGGCGGGCTGTCGCTCATCACGAACAGGCGCGCGCTGTCGACGCCATAGGCCTCGAAGATGTCCTCGGGGGCGACGACGTTCTTCTTGGACTTCGACATCTTCTCGACGTCGCCGATGATGATCGGGGCGCCGGTCGTGGCGTGGACCGCCGAGCGGCTATTGCCCTCGACGGTGATGCGGATGTCCGACGGCTCGACCCACTCGCCAGCCTCGTTCTTGTAGGCCTCGTGGGTGACCATGCCTTGGGTGAACAGGCCCGCGAACGGCTCCTCGACCGACAACAGACCCTCGTCCTTCAGGGCGCGGGTGATGAAGCGGGCATAGAGCAGGTGCAGAATCGCGTGCTCGACGCCGCCAATATACTGATCCACCGGCAGCCAGTGGTCGGCCGCGTCCTTGCCCACCGGCTCGGCGGCGTGGGTGTCGGCGAAACGGGCGAAGTACCAGCTGGAGTCGATGAACGTATCCAGCGTGTCGGTCTCGCGCTCGGCCTTGCCGCCGCACGAGGGACAGGTGGTGTGGCGCCAGGTTGGGTGGCGCAGCAGCGGGTTGCCCGGCTTGTCGAAGGTGACGTCCTCGGGCAGGGCGACCGGCAGCTGGTCTTCCGGCACGGGCACGACGCCGCAGGCCTGGCAGTGGACCACCGGAATAGGGCAGCCCCAGTAGCGCTGGCGCGAGACGCCCCAGTCGCGCAGGCGATAGACCGTCGCGCCCTGACCCTGGCCGGCCGCCTCGATGCGGGCGACCGCTTCAGCCTTGGCGGTCTCGACGTCCATGCCGTCCAGGAATTCCGAATTGAAGATCTTGCCGGGGCCGACATAGGCCTCCTTGCCGACCTGGAAGGTCGCCGGATCCTCGCCGTTCGGCAGGACGACGGGCTTGACCGGCAGGCCGTACTTGCGGGCGAAGTCCAGGTCGCGCTGGTCGTGGGCCGGGCAGGCGAAGATCGCGCCGGTGCCATAGTCCATCAGGATGAAATTGGCGATCCAGACGGGCAGGGTGATCGACGGATCCAGCGGGTGCTTCACCCGCAGGCCGGTGTCGTAGCCCAGCTTTTCGGCGCTCTCGATCTCGGCTTCCGAGGTGCCGCCCTTGCGGCAGTCGGCGATGAACTGCTGGATCTCGGGATTTTCGATCGCCAGGCGCTCGGCCAGCGGATGCTCGGGCGCGATGCCGACGAAGCTGGCGCCGAACAGGGTGTCGGGACGGGTGGTGTAGACCTCCAGCCCCGCCGTCAGATCTTCCTGGATTAGCTTCAGGAATTGGGCGGGGGTCGCGGTGTCGAATTTGAACTTGAAGCGTAGGCCCTTGGAGCGGCCGATCCAGTTCTCCTGCATCAGGCGAACCTTGTCGGGCCAGCGGTCCAGGGTCTTCAGGCCGTCGATCAGGGCGTCGGCGTAGTCGGTGATGCGCAGGAACCACTGGGTCAGCTTGCGCTTCTCCACCGTGGCGCCCGAGCGCCAGCCCTTACCGTCGATGACCTGCTCATTGGCCAGCACGGTCATGTCGATCGGGTCCCAGTTGACCGAGGCTTCCTTGCGATAGACTAGGCCGCGCTTCAGCAGGCGCAGGAACCAAGCCTGCTGCTTGCCATAGTATTCCGGGTCGCAGGTGGCGAACTCGCGCGACCAGTCGACCGAAATGCCCAGCGACTTCAGCTGCTCGCGCATGGCGGCGATGTTGTCGTAGGTCCAGCCCTTGGGATGGACGCCGCGCTCCATGGCCGCGTTCTCGGCCGGCATGCCGAAGGCGTCCCAGCCCATCGGGTGCAGCACGTTGAAGCCCTGGGCGCGCTTGTAGCGGGCCACCACGTCGCCCATGGCGTAGTTGCGGACGTGGCCCATGTGGATGCGGCCCGACGGATACGGGAACATCTCGAGCACGTAGTATTTCGGACGGCCGTCGTTGATCTCGCCGGTCTTGAAGACGTCGGCCTTCGCCCAGGCTTCACGCCACTTGGGCTCGGTGTCTTTGGGATTGTAGCGGGCCATCGGAAACCAGGGTCTTGGATGCAGGAACGCGCCCCAAAGGCGCGTCCGCGACAAATTAAGCGGTTTCGCGGCTGGAGCGCGCAGGAAATATAGGGTGTCACAAGGGTTCTCGCCGCGTCGACGAGAACCCTTGGAAGGGCCTTAGCCCTTGATGTTCGAAAGCCGAAGCTGTCGGGCGCGGGTCAGGATCGCGTTCTCGAGGTCGGTCGCGGTCTGGTCGGAGACCGGAGCATCGACCCAGGCGCCGTTGATGTCCTTGGACTGCTTGAACACCGTGACGTTCAGGCCGTCGGCGCGCAGGCGGGTGTCGAGGATGTAGACCGTGGCCTTGAAGCGCTCGGCCGGGGTTTCCGGGTTCACGTACCAGTCGGTGATGATCACGCCGCCGTATGGATCGGCCGAAGCCAGCGGCATGAAGGCCAGGGTGTCGAGGCTGGCGCGCCACAGGTAGCCATTGACGCCGATGGAGCCTTCCGAGGCCGGAGTGTCCTTCGAGCCGCCGATGCCCAGGAAACCCTTCTTCTCGCCTTGGGTCGAGAACGTCTTGGGGGCCTTGTTGCTGGCGCATGCGGTCATGCCCAGCATCGACAGAGCCAGGACGCCCGCGGCGAGGCCGCGCATCACAGACCCACGTTCAAACGCCATAGTACCTCGCTCCAAATATTTCGCGGGCGCTCGCGCGCACCCTGGCGCGCCCCCGCGGCCGGGAGCCGGTCTATAGCATGGCTGCGCCGCCTCAAAACAGGAATCGCGTGACCTCGTGGCAACAGGACTCGATTGAATCGCCCAATATGGCGCCGGGTGCGACCGAAGCGAGGTTGACCGCGTTCCGCTCCAGCCTTTAATCGCAATGTAAGGGCCCCGTTCCTAAATGGGATGGGTAGGGACAACTGAGTATAGGCGGCGAGTGGTGATGACCGCGACGCGTTTCTTTCTGGCGGGGACCGCCGCGCTGATCCTGACGGGATCGGCGTCGATGGCGTTCGCCCAGGCCAAGCCGCATGCCGTCACCCCCGATTTCTCGGTCAAGAACGACTTCACCAGCGCCGCCGCCGGCGTCCAATATCCGCAGGATGACAAGCGCACCCTGCGTTGGGACGCCAAGAAGGGCCGCTGGGGTCTGAAGCTGGATCTCGACCAACCGTCCAGCCGTGAAATGGAAATGCAGGACGTCCAGGCCGGAGCCTATTTCAAGGTGACCCCGTCGATCCGCGTCGGCGGCGCCGTGAGCCTGGGTGAATCCAACCCGGCGCTCGCCGCCCGCAAGGCTCAGCAGCCCGATCCGGCCCCGCGCGTCCGCCTCGAGACCGCTTTCAAATTCTAAGAACCGGCCAACGCCTCCACGGCCGCGATCCCGACAATCCCGCTGCCGAACAGCCGCGAGACCGTGCGCGCACGCACCCCGCCCAGCGCATAGACGGGCAGCGACGTCGTCGCGACCAGATCCTTCAAACCCTCCGCGCCCAGCGGTTCGCCGGCTGACGGACTGTTGCTGGGAAAGATCGGCGAGACGACGACCGCGTCGGCGGCCACTCGCTCGGCCGCCTGGAGCGCGCCACGATCATGGGCCGCGACGGTGATCAGCCAGCGGGCGTGCTCGGCCCGCAGGCGAGGGATCTCGGCCGAAAGCCGCTCCGGCATGTGCAGGCCATCGGCGCGGACGCCCTCGGCCAGGCCCGGATGGGCGCCGACCAGCAGCAGCAGGCCGCGCTCCGTGGCGATAGCCCGCAGGCGGCGTCCGCGCGCGATGGCGTCCTCGGCGCCGAACGCCCGGTAGACGATCCCCGCGCCGGCCGGCAGGCGCTCGGCGACGGCCTCGGGGTTCGGGACGCGTTGTGGATCGGTGAAGAACAGCAGGCTGGGCAGGGTCCGGCCGCGCACGATCCTTGGCGGAAAGGCCGCGGCGGCACTAGACAGGACTTCCAGTTCGCTCACGTTCCCGTCCAAGGCTACCCCCCAATGTCCCACGCCCTCGCTCGGATCCAGGACCGCATCGCCGCCGCCGAGAGGCGCGCCGGACGGCCGGCCGGATCGGTGACTCTGGTGGCGGTGTCCAAGACCCAGCCCTGGGAGCATATCGCGCCCGTGCTGGAGGCGGGACAGAAAGTCTATGGCGAGAACCGCGTCCAGGAAGCCATGGATCGCTGGGGCCCGCGCCGCGCGGGCCTGGAGCTGCGCCTGATCGGTCCGCTGCAGACCAACAAGGCCCGCGAGGCGGTCGGCTTCTTCGACGTCATCGAGACGCTCGACCGCGAGAAACTGGTCCGCGTGCTGACCGAGGAAATCCAGCGGGCGGGCAAGGCCCCGCGCCTCTACGTCCAGGTCAATATCGGCGAAGAGGCCCAGAAGGCCGGCATCGCGCCCGCGGAGGCCGACGCCTTCCTCGCCGCCTGCCGCGAGACCTACGGCCTGACGATCGAGGGCCTGATGTGCATCCCGCCTGTCGGCGCCGATCCCGCGCCCTATTTCGCGTCCTTGCGGACCATCGCCGCGCGCAACGGCGTGGAGAAGCTGTCGATGGGCATGAGCGACGACTTCGAGATCGCCATCGCCGAAGGCGCGACCTCGGTCCGGGTGGGATCGGCGCTGTTCGGCGGCCGCAACTACGGTTAGTCGGCCACGATCTGGACCGCGTCGCCGGGCTTGGCGATCGCCAGCACCGCCTCGAGGTCCGGTCGCGCCAGGGCCACGCAGCCCTCGGTGCCCGGATAGCCGTCGCGGGCCAGGTGCATGAAGATCGCCGAACCCATGCCTGGCACGGGCGGACGGTCGTTATGGCCCAGGATAATGACCAAATCGTAGACGTGGTCGTCACGCCACATCCGTTCAGCGCTGGCCGGGTAAGGCAGCAGGACGGGGCGGTTGTAGTTCGGATCGCCCGGGGAGTCGCACCAGCCGTCGTCGGGCCGGGTGGCGTGGACGGGCAGGGCGGTGTTCGGACCGCCTTTATAGACGTCGGGCCGGTACCAGACCTCGCGCATGACCCAGGTCCCGGCCGGGCTCTTGTTGTCGCCCTCGCGCTTGTCGGCGGCGGCGATCGCGCCGGCCTTGCCGATCGCGCAGCGCAGGGTGCGGCCATTCAGTTCGAAGCGGCCATCGGCGTGGGCCCGGAACAGCATCAATGGTCGTCTCCCAGACTTCTCTGTTTGGCGCTCAGTCGCCGCCGAAACCGGCTACCACTTTCGGCTATTGAGCTTAAGGCCCCGCTCGGGGTTGTCCCCGAGGGCCGCAGCGGTGCATGTTCCGCCTTATGGCGCAACGCAAGACGCTTCTGCTGATCGACGACGATGAGGACCTGCGCGGCGCCCTGGCCGAGCAATTGGCCCTGCACGAGGAATTCGCCGTGGCCGAGGCCGCGACGGCCGGCGAGGGCGTGAAGATGTCGCGCGAGGTCAAGCCCGACCTGATTCTGCTGGATGTCGACCTGCCCGACATGGACGGTCGCGAGGCCTGCCGCCTGATGCGCAAGAACGGGGTCACGGCCCCGGTGATCATGCTGACGGCAGCGGTCAGTGACAGCGACACCATCCTGGGCCTGGAGTCCGGGGCCAACGACTATGTCACCAAGCCCTTCCGCTTTGGCGTTCTGCTGGCCCGAATCCGCGCCCAGCTGCGCAGCTACGAAGCATCGGAAGACGCGCTGTTCCGCATCGGTCCGTACGAATTCCGCCCCTCGGCCAAGTTGCTGGTCGACGAGAAGCAGAAGAAGGTGCGGCTGACCGAGAAGGAAACCAACATCCTCAAGTACCTCTACCGCGCCGGTTCGAAGCCCGTGTCGCGCGAGGAGCTGCTGACCGAGGTATGGGGCTACAACGCCGGGGTCACAACCCACACGCTGGAGACCCACGTCTACCGCCTGCGCCAGAAGATCGAACCGGATCCGGCGGCGGCCAGGATCCTGATCACCGAGATGGGCGGCTACCGCCTGCAACCGTAACAAAAAAGGCCCGGTCAGCGATGACCGGGCCTTCTTGCATTTTCGCGGTGGCGTTCGAAGCTAGGCGTTGCCCATCACGCCGCCGGCTTCGGCCTGGGCCTTGCGCGCGGCGTAGACGCCGGCGAAGTCGATCGGATCGATCAGGAAGGGCGGGAAGCCGCCTTCGGCGGTGACGTCCGAGATCAGGCGACGCGCGTACGGGAACAGGAAGCGCGGGCATTCGATCAGCAGCACCGGCTCCAGGTCTTCCTCGGCGACGCCGGCGATGTGGAACAGGCCGCCATAGACGACTTCGATGTGGAACACCGCCTGCTCTTCGCGCGTGGCGCGGGCCGAGAGCTTCAGATCGACTTCGAACAGGCCATCCGGGCGACCGCGGGCGTTCATCTCGACGCCCATGTCAATGGCGGGCTGGGCCGCGCCGGCCCGCAGGCTGTCGGGCGCCAGGGGGTTCTCGAACGAGAAGTCGCGGACGAATTGGGCCAGGATACGGATGCCCGATTGCGCGGCGGCGTTGTCGTCCGAAGTCGCCTCGGGGGCGCCATTGGGGGCGCCATTGGGGGCGGTTGTGTCGGTCATTAGGATAAAATCCGTAATCGGCGTCTAAAACGCCTAAGAAAGGTGGGCGCTGCTACCATGAGGGCCCGTCCGGCGCAACGCTGGGCGCCTGACGGGAGAACGCGTCTCACCTATATAGAGATGATATCCTGGGCCCAAAGCCCGTTGCCGGACCTTGAAGTGCTCCAGATCCTGTTCCTCGCCGCGGTCGCCGCGGTCGTCCTGTATCAGCTGTACGCCACCCTGGGGCGCCGCACGGGCCGTCAGCCCGAGGACGTGGTGACGGCTCAGCCCGGCGCGGCCCCGGCGCCGGCCGATACGCATCCGATCCTGCGCACCGAAGGCCTGGCCGCCCTGAAGTCGAAACAACCGGACTTCGATCCGACCAAGTTCCTGGCCGGCGCCCGCTCGGCCTATGAGCAGATCGTCAAGGCCTACGCCGAAGGCGACCGCGAGACGCTGAAACCGCTGCTGGCCCCGGACGTCATGGCCAATTTCGAGCAGGCCATGGCCGCGCGCGAGACCGCCGGCCGCAGCGAGAAGGTCGAGTTCATGGCTCCGCCGCGCCTGGACCTCGAGCGGATCGACGTGGTCGGCGACCTGGCCAAGGCCGTGGTGCGGATTCTGGCCGAGGTGCGCACCCGCACTAAGGACGAGCGCGGCGAAGGCGTCGACGATCGCCGCACCGCCGAGCTCTGGACCTTCGAGCGCGAGGTCAAGAGCGGCAATCCCAACTGGCGCCTGGCCTTCGTCGCCGCCGCCGAGGCGTAATGGCCAAGATCCGCCGCGCCCCAACCGCCTTCGCCCCCCTGGCCCTGGCGGGTCTGCTGCTGGGCGCCTGCGCCAGCACGACGACGGCGCCGCCCGTCCCGACCGGGCCGACGATCTCGCCACCGGCGATCGGCGCCACGCCGTCGCCTTCGACCCCGCCCGCGTCGGCGCTGTCCTTCGCCAGCCTGGCCGGCTGGGCCGAAGAGGATCATGTGGCGGCCCTCGACGCCTTCCGCGCCGGCTGCGGCGTCGCCAGGGAGCCGGCCATGGCCCGCGTCTGCGGCCTGGCCCGCAACGCCACCGTCCGGGACGAGCCCGGCGCGCGGGCGTTCCTGGAGACCAATTTCCGGATCGAGCCGGTTCGCCAGAAGGAGGGAGGCGACGAGGGCCTGCTGACCGCCTATTTCGCCCCCCAGTATGAGGCGCGGATGTCGCGCAACGCCGAGTTCACCGTCCCGGTGCGCGGCCTGCCGGCCGATCTGGTCGTGCTGGACCTCGGCGCGTTCGAGCCCAGCTTCGTCGGCAAGAAGATCACCGGTCACGTCGAGGGCGCGACCTTCGCGCCCTATCCGGACCGCGCCGAGATCGAGGCGACCCCGACCGACAGACCCCTGGCGTGGATGCGACCGGAGGAGCTGTTCTTCCTGCAGATCCAGGGCTCGGGGGTGCTCGTCCTGCCCGATGGCCGCCGGGTGCGCGCCGTGTTCGCCGCCACGAATGGCCGACCGTTCGTGGGCGTGGCCAACGCCATGCGCGACAAGGGCCTTTTGCCCGACAATAACACATCCGGCGACGCCATCCGCGCCTGGCTGGCCGACCATCGCGGGCCTGAGGCCGACGCGGTCATGCAGCTGAACCCGCGCTATGTGTTCTTCAAGACGCTCCCCGATGACGGCAAGGAGCCCGTCGGCTCGGCCGGCGTGCCGCTGCCGCCGGGGCGGGCCATCGCCATCGATCCCAGCCGCCACGCCATGGGCGAGCTCTACTGGCTGGACGCCGCCGCGCCGAAGTTGTCGGGCGCCTTTCCGGCCTATCGCCGCCTGGCCATGACGCTGGACACCGGCGGGGCGATCAAGGGCGACGTCCGCGCCGATCTTTACATGGGCACGGGCGCGGCCGCCGGCGCCGAGGCCGGCCGTGTGCGCCACGCCCTGCGCCTGTACCGGCTCGTACCGCGCTGACATGGTCAGGAAGCCGCCGCCCGGGCCCGAGGACGACAAGCGCCTCTGGAAGCTCGTCGCCTCGACCGTGACGCCGCGCGCGCCGGAAAAGCCCGAGAAGATGCGCTCCAAGGCGCGGATCCGGCCGGTGAAGAGCGACACGGCCATTCCGGTGGAGCAGCCCACGCACCTGGCCTCGATCGCGCCGCTGCGCGTCAGTCCCGAGGAGCTCAAGCCCGCTCCGGCCAAGGCCCTGAAAGGTCCCGCCCACCGCATCGAGCCCAACCGCAAGCGCCGCATAGCCAAGGAGCACGACCCGATCGGCGCGCGCCTGGACATGCATGGCCTCGACCAGGACCAGGCGAGGGCCACGCTCGAGGGGTTCATCCGACGGGCCTATGATGACGGCCACCGGGCGGTGCTGGTCATCACCGGCAAGGGCAGGGTCGGCCACGGCGTGCTGAAACAGCGAACGCCGGAGTGGCTGGCGGGGCCGGCCGTGCGCGAGATGATCGCTGGGGTCTCGACCGCCGATCAGCGGCACGGCGGTGACGGGGCGCTGTATGTGGCGCTGAAGCGCAAGGGTTAGCGCGAGGCCTCGGGCCCCTCAGCTCTTCCGCGAAGCTTTTTCCGCGATGCCTGAGGTCCCTTCGCGGGCCTCCAGCTTCTCGGCCACGGCGTCCAGGGACACCCCCGACGCCGCCATCAGCGCCAGCCAGTGGTAGAGCAGGTCGGCGCTCTCCGCCGCCAGGGCGTCCGGATCCTGAGCCACGGCGGCGATCACCGTCTCGACGGCTTCCTCGCCCAGCTTCTTGGCGGCCAGGGCGGGGTCGTTGAGCAGCTTGGCGGTGTAGGACACCGACGGATCACCGCCCTTGCGGGCCGCGATCGTGGCGGCGAGGCGTTGCAGGACGTCAGTCAGGCGCTGGCTCATGCGGCGCTCCGGTCCAGGCGCACGGGGATGCCGGCGTCGGCCATGGCCTGCTTGGCCTCGCCGATGCTGATCTCGCCGAAGTGAAAGATCGACGCGGCCAGCACGGCGGCGGCGTGGCCGTCGCGGGCGGCTTCGACCAGGTGTTCGGTGGTCCCCGCGCCGCCCGAGGCGATCACCGGCACGGACACCGCGCTGGTCACGGCCTTCAGCAGCGGGATGTCGTAGCCGATCTTGGCCCCGTCGCGGTCCATCGAGGTCAGAAGAATCTCGCCCGCCCCGCGCTCGACGACCTTGGCGGCCCAGTCGACCACGTCGAGGCCGGTGTCCTTGCGGCCGCCATAGGTCCAGACGTTCCAGCCCGAGCCGTCCTCGCGCAGCTTGGCGTCGATGGCCACGACCACGCACTGGGCCCCGAAGGCGTCGGCGCCGGCGGCGATCAGGTCGGGGTTCTCGACGGCGGCGGTGTTGGTCGAGACCTTGTCGGCCCCGGCCAGCAGCAGGCGGCGCATGTCCGACACCTGACGCACGCCCCCGCCCACCGAGACGGGCATGAAGCAGACCTCGGCGGTGCGGGAGATGACGTCCAGGATCAGGCCGCGGCCCTCGCTGGAGGCGGTGATGTCCAAGAACATCAGCTCGTCGGCGCCGGCGGCGTCATAGGCGCGGGCCTGCTCTACCGGATCGCCGGCGTCGCGCAGGGAGACGAAGTTGACCCCCTTGACCACCCGCCCGTCCTTCACGTCGAGGCAGGGAATGATCCGGGTCTTCAGCATCAGGCGGCCGCCGCGATCAGGGCTTCGGACGGCTTGATCGTGCCGGCGTAGAGCGAGCGGCCCAGGATGGCGCCGGCGATCTCGACGCCCGGGCGGGCCTTGAGGCGCTCGATGTCGGAGACAGCGGCCACGCCACCGGAGGCGATGACGGGAATGGAGACCGCGTCGGCCAGTTCGCCCACGCCCTCGACATTGACGCCGGTCAGGGCGCCGTCGCGGCTGATGTCGGTGATGATCAAGGCGGCGACGCCGACGTCCTCGAAGCGGCGCGACAGGTCGATGGCCGACAGGTCCGACAGGCCGGTCCAGCCGTCGATGGCGACCTTGCCGTCACGCACGTCGACGGCCACGGCGATCTGCTCGGGCCATAGGCGCGCGGCCTTGCGGACCAGGTCCGGGTCGTGGACGGCCACGGTGCCGAGGATGACGCGGCTGACGCCGGCCTCGATCCAGGCCTCGACGCCTTCCAGCGTGCGGATGCCGCCGCCCAGCTGCACGGGGATCGAGATCGACTCCAGGATCGACTCGACGGCGGCGGTGTTGACCGACTTGCCCTCGATGGCGCCGTTCAGGTCGACGACATGCAGCCACGAGAAGCCGTCCTTGACGAAGCGCTGGGCCTGGTCGGCGGGCGAGGTGTTGAAGACCGTGGCCTTCTCCATGTCGCCGTGCAGCAGGCGCACGCACTGGCCGTCCTTCAGGTCGATGGCGGGATAGAGGATCATGGGCGCCATTCCAGGAAGTTGGCGAGCAGGGCGAGCCCTGAAGCTTGTGACTTTTCGGGGTGAAACTGTACGCCCGCGACATTGTCCTTGGCCACCGCCGCGACGAACGGGCCGCCGTGGTCGGTGGTGGCCACGACATCGGCCGGGTCGGCCGCGTCCAGGGCGAAGGAGTTGGCATAGTACATGTGGGCGCCGTCCTCGATCCCCGCGAACAGGGCGTGAGGGCGGACGAAGCTGATGGCGTTCCAGCCCATGTGCGGGATGGTTAGGGCCGGGTCGTTGGGCTCGAGCTTCTTCACCTGGCCGGCGATCCAGTCCAAGCCCGGCGTGACGCCGAACTCCAGGCCTTCGGTCGCCAGCAGCTGGTGGCCGACGCAGATGCCCATGAAGGGAACACCGCGGCGGTGCACGGCGTGGTTCATCGCTTCGTAGACGCCGGTGGCGTCCAGGCCCGCGCGGCATGAGGCGAAGGCCCCGACGCCGGGCAGGAAGACGCGGTCGGCCTCGGCGACGAGGTCGGGGTCGGCGGTGACGACGATCTCGGCGTCGAGCGCGCGGCGACGGGCCGCCTCACGCAGGGCCTTCTCGGCCGAACGCAGGTTGCCCGACCCGTAATCGATCAGGGCGACGGTCTGCATGGAGGATCCTTACAGCACGCCCTTGGTGGACGGAGCCTGGCCGCCGGTCTTCGGGTCGATCTCGACCGCCTGACGCAGCGCCCGGGCGAGGGCCTTGAAGCCGCTTTCGGCCACATGGTGGGTGTTGTCGCCGTACAGGGTCTCCAGATGGACGCACGCCCCGACGTTCATGGCGAACGCGTGGTGGAACTCCTTGAAGAGCTCGGTGTCCATCTCGCCGACCTTGGGCCGCTTGAAGTCGACCTTCCAGATCAGATACGGCCGGTTGGACAAGTCGATGGCGCAGCGCGTCAGGGTCTCGTCCATCGGGATATAGGCGTGGCCGAAGCGCCGGACGCCCTTGAAGCCGTCCAACGCCTGCTTGATCGCCAAGCCGAGAACGATGCCCGTGTCCTCGACCGTGTGGTGCATGTCGATATGCAGGTCGCCCTTGGTCTCGACCTTGAGGTCGAAGCCGCCGTGGCGCGCGAAGCTCTCCAGCATATGGTCGTAGAAACCGATGCCGGTGGAGATCGTCGAGGCGCCGGTCCCGTCGAGATCGATCCAGACCCGGATCTGGGTCTCCTTCGTCTCGCGGACCACTTCAGCGGTGCGGGCCATCTGCGTCCTTACAGTCGGTTCTTGCCTAAAGACCGTTTTGGGCGGCCAGCTCGCGCAGGGAAACCTGCGGGCGCGGACCGTAGTGATCGATCACCTCGGCGGCGGCCAGGGAGCCCAGCTGGCCGCAGACCGGCAGCGCGAGACCCTGGGTCAGGCCGTAGAGGAAACCTGCGGCGTATTGGTCGCCCGCGCCGGTCGTGTCCACGATTTTTTCCACGGGGTAGGCCGAGATTTCGTGAAGTTGCCCGCCCGAGGCCACGACCGAACCCTTTTCGCTGCGGGTGACGGCGGCGATCTCGACCATCCCGGTCAGCGCCTTGGTCGCGGCGTCGAAGTCGTCGGTCTCGAACAGGGCGCAGACCTCGGCGGCGTTGGCGAAGACGATGTCGCACTGGGTCTGGATGAAGCCCAGCAGGCCGGCGCGGTGGCGTTCGACCACGAAGCTGTCCGACAGGGTGATCGCGATCTTGCGGCCGGCGCCGTGGGCCAGGGCGGCGGCCTTGGCGAAGGCGCGGCGGGCTTCCGGCGGATCGAACAGATAGCCTTCCAGATACGAGACCTGGGCGGCCTCGATAATCTCGGGATCGACATCGGCGCTGGACAGCTCGACGCAGGCGCCGAGATAGGTCGACATGGTGCGCTGGGCGTCGGCGGTGACGTTGATCAGGCTCTGGGCGGTGGCCGGACCTTCGGCCAGCGAGGGCGTGGTGAACACGCAGCCGATCGCCTTCATGTCGTGGCGGAACACGCGGCCCAGCTGGTCGTCGGCGACCTTGCCGATATAGGCGGCCCTGCCGCCGAAGCTGGCGATGCCGGCCATGGTGTTGGCGACGCTGCCGCCCGAGGCCTCGATGCCGGAGGCCATGGCGTCATAGAGGCTCGCGGCCCGCGCCGGGTCGATCAGGGCCATCGAGCCCTTGGTCAGGCCTTCCTGGGCGAGGAAGGCGTCGTCGCACTGAGCGATGACGTCGACGATGGCGTTGCCGATGCCGGCGACGTCGTAGAGCGCGGTCATGGAGCGGAACAAACCTTTGAAAGAACAGGGCGGGGAAGCCACAAACACTTGGCGATTAAAGGAAGTGGGGGCTCAAGGCAACGCAAGGCTTGCCGCGCGTGTCGCGACATCTTAGCTGCGAGGCTTCGTTGAACGCGAGTATGCCGATGGCCGACGTCCTGATCCTGGTCCCCGCCCGCGACGAGCACCGCTACGGCGACAGCTGGACGCCGCTGCTGGAGCGCCTGGCGACGCCGCTGCGCCGCCACGGCCTGACCATCGCCGCCCAGCCGTGGACGGATCCGGTGGGCAAGGATCAGGCGCGCCTGGTCATGCCTTCCCTGGCCTGGGGTTATCACGCGCGCCAGGCCGACTGGTTCGCCCAACTCGATGCGTTCGAAGCCGCCGGCTTGCGCATGGTCAATCCGCCATCGGTGCTGCGCTGGAATTCGACCAAGACCTATCTGGTGGAGCTGGCCGGGAAGGGCGCGCCGGTCGTACCGACCCTTGCCTGCGACGCCTTGACGCTGGAGCATGTCGAGGCCGCCTTCGACGCCTTTGGGGTGGACGAGGTGGTGGTCAAGCCGCAGATCTCGGCCGGCTCGCACGAGACCATCCGGGTCAAGCGCCACGATTCGCTGGAGGGCGGCCCCAGCGGTCCGGCTCTGATCCAGCCGTTCCTGCCGGCGGTCGGGGAAGAGGGTGAGCTTTCCCTGTTCTATTTCGACGGTGTCTTCAGCCACGCCGTGGCCAAGGTCGCCGTGGAGGGCGACTTCCGCGTCCAGCCGCAGTTCGGCGGCAGGGTGACCGAGATCGCGCCTGAGCCCGAGGCCCTGCGCGCGGCCGAGATGGTGCTGGAGGCGGCCGGCGCGCCGCTGACCTACGCCCGCGTGGACCTGATCCGGGGCCTGGAGCACACCCCGCAACTGATGGAGCTGGAGGCGATCGAGCCGGATCTCTTCCTGGAACATGCGCACGACCGAGGCGAGGCCTTCGCTCGGGCGGTGATCAAGGCGATCGGCTAAGCCCCCAGGAACAGCTCCCGCGACGGGCACAGGTCGCTGATCTTGCAGATCTCGCACTTCGGTTTCCGCGCCACGCAGACATAGCGCCCGTGCAGGATCAGCCAATGGTGCGCCCGGGTCTGGTAGGGCGGCGGCACAATCCGCATCAGGTCCTGTTCGACCGCGTCGGGCGTCTTGCCGGCCGACAGCTTCAGGCGGTGCGCGACGCGGAAGACGTGGGTGTCGACGGCGATGGCGGGCTCGATGTCCAGCTCGTTCAGCACCACGCTGGCGGTCTTGCGGCCCACGCCGGGCAGGGCTTCGAGATCTTCGCGGTTCAGCGGGACCTGACCGCCGTGCTTGTCCATCAGGATATGGGCGGCGGCGATGACGTTCTTGGCCTTGGTGCGGAACAGGCCGATGGACGCGATGTACCTGATCAGCCCCTCCTCACCGAGCTCCAGCATCTTCTCGGCGCTGTCGGCGACCTGGAACAGCGGGCCGGTGGCCTTGTTGACCTGGACGTCCGTCGCCTGGGCCGAAAGGGCCACGGCGGTCACCAGTTCGTAGGGGTTGGCGTAGTTGAGCTCGGTCTTGGGATGCGGCTCCAGGCTTTCGAAGCGCGCGAACAGAACCTCGACCCGCTCGCGTTCGGCGGGGCTGACGCGTTTCTGGGCGGGTTTCTTTTTCTTCGCGAGCGCGGGCTTGGCCATGGCGCGGACCATGCCGTGATGCGCCAGAAACGCCAAGAAGGACGGCTCGCCAAGCGCGGCCGACGGTCGTAAATTCCCGCCATGGCCCCGCCGATCTACATGGACCGCGTGATCGCGCCCCACCGCTCGCTGACGCCGCGGGGCGCCGTGGTGCTGTTGGCGGTGGTCATGGCCTTCAACGTGATGGTGGCGATCTTCCTGCTGGTGGTCGGCGCGCCGCCGGTCCTGCCGTTCCTGGGACTGGACGTCCTGGCCCTGTGGCTGGCGCTGCGGGCCTCGGACCGCGCCGCTCGGCGGGTGGAGCGGGTCCAGGTCACGGCGGAGGCCGTCACGGTCAGCCGCGAGGACGAGAAGGGCGCACGCACCGTCTGGACATCACCGACCGCCTTCACCCGGGTCGGCGTCGACCATCTTGGCGAGCATGAGACCCGCGTCCGCCTGATGATCTATCGCAAGCGCCTGACCCTGGCCCGGTCGCTCGGTCCCGACGAACGCACCCGCTTCGCCAGCGCCTTGCAGGACGCCATCCGCGCGGCCCGAGACGAGCGCTGGTCATGACCGCCCCGAAACCGACTGCCCGGACACCAACAGCAAGAACCGGGCGGACACCGTTTTCCGCGGGCCGTAGCCTATGAGCATGGCATACGACGCATCCCCTATCGCGACCGCGATCCCGGAGACGGCCAGCCAGGAGCTGGTTCGTCTGGCCGAACGCTCGGTCGACTATCATCGCATGGCCAAGGCGCTCGACTGGCTGGCCGAGCGGTGGTCGGATCATCCCTCGCTGGACGAGGCCGCTCAGGCCGTGGGCCTGTCGCCGTTCCACTTCCAGCGCGTCTTCACCCGCTGGGCCGGGGTCAGCCCCAAGAGCTTCGTCTCGGCCATAGCCCACGCCGAGGCCCGACGCTCGCTGGAGGCCGGCGGCACGGTGCTGGACGCGGCCTTCGACGCCGGGCTGTCGGGCCCTTCGCGGCTGCACGACCTGTTCATCGCCCAGGAGGCCGCGACCCCTGGCGAGGTGCGCCGGCGCGGCGCGGGCATGCGGCTGCGCTGGGGCTGGGCCCCGACGCCGTTCGGCAAGGGCCTGTTCGTAATGGCCGAGCGCGGCCTGGCGGGCCTGGCCTTCTCGGACGGCGACGACGAGGCGACCTTCGCCGACATGCACCGCCGTTTCCCGGCCGCCGACTGGCGGCGCGACGACGAAGCCGCCCAGGCCACGGCGATCCACGCCTTCACGGGCGGGGAAGGGCCGTTGCCGGTGGTGCTGATCGGCTCGCCCTATCACGTGCAGGTCTGGAAGGCCCTGCTGCGGATCCCGGCCGGCGAGACCGCCACCTACGGACAAGTGGCGTGCTGGGCCGGCAAGCCCAGGGCGTTCCAGGCCACCGGCGGGGCCATCGGCGCCAACCCGATCTCGCTGCTGATCCCCTGCCACCGGGCGATCGGCAAGAGCGGCAAGCTGACCGGCTACCACTGGGGCCTGGCCCGCAAGGCGGCGATCCTCGGGATGGAGGCGGTCGCGGTCGCCTCATGAAACCCAGGGTCCGTCCTCGCCCTTCGACAGGCTCAGGGCGAGGACTACTCTTGCCGCCGATCAGTAGAAAACCTCACCCTGAGCTTGTCGAAGGGCGGGGTTTTCGGTCGCCCTAGAGGATGAACCGGCTCAGGTCGGCGTTGGCCGCCAGGGCGCCGATCCGCTCCTGGACATAGGCCGCGTCGATCGCCACGGTCTCGCCGCTACGATCGGCCGCCGAGAAGCTGATCTCCTCGACCACCTTCTCCAGGATCGTCTGCAAACGCCTGGCGCCAATGTTCTCGACCGAGTTGTTCACGGCCACGGCCGCGTCGGCGAGGGCGTCGATGGCCTCGTCGGTGAAGGTCAGGGTCACGCCCTCGGTCAGCATCAGGGCCTGGTGCTGACGGATCAGGTTGGCCTCCGGCTCGGTCAGGATTCGGCGCATGTCGTCGCGCGACAGGCCCTTCAGCTCGACGCGGATCGGCAGGCGGCCCTGCAGCTCGGGCAGCAGGTCCGACGGCTTGGCCACGTGGAAGGCGCCCGAGGCGATGAACAGGATGTGGTCGGTCTTCACCGGTCCGTACTTGGTCGAGACCGTCGTGCCCTCGATCAGCGGCAGCAGATCGCGCTGCACGCCCTCCCGGGAGACGTCGGCGCCCGAGCGCTGGGCGCTGCTGGCGACCTTGTCGATCTCGTCCAGGAAGACGATGCCGTGGTTCTCGGTCAGCTCCAGGGCCTCTTGAGTCAGGGCTTCCTGGTCGAGCAGCTTGTCGCTTTCCTCGGCGATCAGCGGGGCCCAGGCGCCGGTGACGGTGGTCTTGTGGGTCTTGGTGCGACCGCCGCCGAACGACTTCATCATTTCCGACAGGTTCAGCACCTGGGCGCCGGGCTGGCCGGGGATCTCGAAGCTGGCGCCGCCGCCCGTGTCGGCCAGCTGCAGCTCGATTTCCTTGTCGTCCAGCTCGCCGGCGCGGAGCTTCTTGCGGAAACTGTCGCGGGCGGCGGTCGAGCCGGGGCCGGTCATGGCGTCGAGGATGCGCTCCTCGGCGGCGGCTTCCGCTTTCGCCTTCACGGCGGCGCGCCGCTTGTCGCGGACCATGGCAAGCGCGCTTTCCACGAGATCGCGAACGATCTGGTCGACGTCGCGGCCGACATAGCCAACCTCGGTGAACTTGGTGGCCTCGACCTTGAGGAACGGCGCCTGGGCCAGCTTGGCCAGGCGGCGGGCGATCTCGGTCTTGCCGACGCCGGTGGGGCCGATCAGCAGGATGTTCTTGGGGGTGACCTCGTCACGCAGATCGGCCGGCACGCGCCGGCGGCGCCAGCGGTTGCGCAAGGCCACGGCGACGGCCTTCTTGGCCTCGGCGTGACCGACGATGTAACGGTCCAGTTCGGAAACGATCTCGCGGGGGGAAAACTCGGTCATCGGTCGTTGATCAGGGTCTCGAAGATCAGGCGCCACCCGTTGGGCCGCCTTTGCCAGACATGCATATAGTGTGCGGCGACGGCTTTTTGACCCTCCGACCACGCGGCTTCGCCATGGGTCCAGACGAAATCGCCGGCCTTGGCGGCGCCGCCGCCCCGTAAGGTCAGGGTCATGGCCGTCGGACGCTGTTCCAAGCGTTCCGCGATCGCCGTTGGGAGCAAGGCGCGGGTTCCGCGCGGACCGATCAAATGGGCGTCGGCCGACAGAACGGCCTTGTAAGCCTGGGGCGCGTCCTTCTCAGCCGATTGGCTCAGCATCGCCTCGGCCGCCCGCACGGCGTCGAAGGCCTTGGCGGCCGAGCCTTCGCCAGTCTTGGACATTGGCCCTTTCCGCGCCGGCGTCGTCTGGACGGGAGCCGAGACCGGGTCGGCGGCGTTGCCGCCGTCATAGATCCAGCGCCAGACATTGTCGGCGTCCTTGCGCCAGATGCTGGAGTACCAGCCGCCCGGCTTGCCGTCGAAAAAGGACGGGCCGGTGGAAAGGGCCAGGTCTCCGGACCGGGCGGCGACCACCCAGGCCGGCCACCATTCCAGCTTGGGCCCATTGTCGCGCGCCCGACTTTCGTGGAAGGCGCGAGCGTTGGCCGGCGTGGGCGTGAAGATGATGGCGTCGTCGGCCATATGCTTCAGGAACGCGCGCTTCACGCCCAAGGCCAGGCCGTCGGCCGCGAAGGCGCGCTCGGCGGCCTCCACCTGGTCGGCGGGGTTCTTGGACTCGGCCTGAACGGTGCTGGCGCCGGCCAACGCAACGCAAGCGATCAAAAGGGTCTTCAGCATGGCGGGATCCTCCCCGCGCCTAGCCAAGCGCCGGGAGAATTCGCCGCGCATCTCGTTTGCGACGAAAACCCGCTGGGCCTCGCCCTAAAGCGCTTCGACCGTGAGATTGCCGTTGGTGTAGACGCAGATCTCGGCGGCGATGGCCATCGCCTTGCGAGCGATCTCCTCGGCCGAAAGGTCCTGGTCGAGTAGTGCTTTACCCGCCGCCAAGGCATAATTGCCGCCCGAGCCGATCGCCGCCACGGCGTTGCCGTCGGCGCTTTCGCCCGGTTCCAGCACGTCGCCGACGCCGGTGACGGTGTAGATGGCGGTCTTGTCGGCCACCAGCAGCATGGCTTCCAGCCGACGCAGATAGCGGTCGGTGCGCCAGTCCTTGGCCAGATCCACGCAGGCGCGGGCCAGCTGGTCGGGATATTGCTCCAGCTTGGCCTCGAGGCGCTCGATCAGGGTGAAGGCGTCGGCCGTGGCCCCGGCGAAGCCCGCCACCACCTTGCCGCCGGCCAGGCGGCGCACCTTACGGGCGTTGCCCTTGACGACGGTTGGCCCCATGGAGACCTGTCCGTCGCCGGCGATCACGGTCTGTCCGTTCTTGCGCACCGCCAGAATGGTCGTGCCGTGCCAGTCGGGGAAGGAAGTCGAGCTTTGCATGGCTTCGCATGTGGCGAGGCCGGGCCGGAGGGTCAAGCGCCATGAGTTTTTCAGAGGCCGAGGTCGAGCGCTACGCCCGCCATCTGGTGCTTCGCGAAGTCGGCGGTCCGGGTCAGCAAAAGCTGAAAGGCGCGCGCGTGCTGATGGTCGGGGCCGGGGGCCTCGGCGCGCCGGCGGCGCTGTACCTGGCCGCCGCCGGGGTCGGGACGATCGGCCTGGTGGATCCCGACGCCGTCTCGCTGTCGAACCTGCAGCGCCAGGTGCTCTACGCCACCGCCGATGTCGGCCGGCCCAAGGTCGTGGCGGCGGTCGAGCGTCTGGCCGCCCTGAACCCGCACACCGTCGTGGAAACCCACCCGGTATGGCTGGACTCCGCCAATGCCGGCGACATCGTCGGCCGGTATGACCTCGTCCTGGACGGCACCGACGACTTCGCCACTCGCTTCGCCGTCAGCGACGCCTGCCTGGTCCACGGCAAGCCACTGGTCAGCGGGGCCCTGGGGCGCTGGACCGGTCAGGTCGGGATTTTCCACGGCAGGCCGTGCTACCGTTGCCTGGTGCCGGAAACCCCGCCGGACGCCGAGACCTGCGCCTTGGTCGGTGTGGTCGGCGCGTTGGCGGGGGTGATCGGATCGATGATGGCCCTGGAGGCGATCAAGCTGGTCGTCGGCGCAGGCGAACCCTTGTCGGGCAAGCTGTTGATCTATGACGCCCTTTCGGCCGAAACCCGCACCGTGCGGATCGGAGCCGATCCCCATTGTCCGTCGTGCGGCGCTTGACGCGGAACGACGTTCGTCCAAATTCCGAAGCTGGGGTTCAGGCGCCGGGAGGGGCGGGATGAAGACGCTGGCGCGCGGCCTCGCGACCGCTCTTGGACTGATCGTGGTGCTGGCGACCGCCGGCTGGCTTCTGCTGCAGCGGCCGGACATACCCTACGCCGCGCTGGAAGCGCGGTATGGCTACGCCGATTCCCAGTACATGGATCTGCCGGGCGGCGTTCGGGCGCACTATCGCGATCTCGGCCCGCGCGAGGCCCCGGCCGTCGTGCTGGTGCATGGCTTCTCGGCCTCGACCCATGCCTGGGACGCGTGGGCCAAGGCGCTGTCGAGCGACTATCGCGTGGTTGTCCTCGACCTGCCCGGCCATGGCCTGACCCGTACGCCCCCGGGCTATGCGGCCGGGCGAGACGGCTTCGACGCTGTTGTCGACGGGGTGACGGTCAAGCTGGGCCTGACCCGCTTCACCCTCGGCGGCAACTCGATGGGCGGCGGGGTGGCCTGGGCCTATGCGCTGAACCATCCGGACAAGGTCCAGCGCCTGGTCCTGGTCGATGCGGCCGGCTGGCCGATGAGCAAGGCCGGAGGGGCCTCGATCTTCGCGATCCTGCGCAATCCGCTGGGAAGAAAGCTGTTGCGAAACATCGACGCCCGGCCGCTGGTCGCCCAGGGCCTGCGCGCGGCCTATCTGGATCCCAGGCTGGTCACCCCGGCGCTGATCGATCGCTATGTCGACCTGGCGCGCGCGCCGGGTCACCGGGATATCCTGCTGGGCCTGCAGACCGGCCCGCGCCGCCTGGCCTCGGCGTCCGAGCTGTCGCGGATCCATGTTCCCACCCTGGTGATGTTCGGCCAGGACGACCGGCTGATCCCGGCCCTGGACGGCGAGAAATTCCACAAGGCCATACCGGGCGCGACCCTGATCCTCTATCCGGGAGTCGGCCACGTGCCGATGGAGCAGATTCCAGACCGATCGGTGGCCGATCTGAAGGCGTGGCTGGCGACGCACCCCGTCACATATTGACCACCGCGGGCTAATACGGGACAGACACCGGCCCGACGGCCAAGCTAAGCCTTCGGCATCCTGTACGGAGGCTTGGAAGATGAGCGGATCACGGATCGGACTGGAGAGCCTGGCGGCCAGGATCATGCCGGCCGAAGCGGCCGCGGCGTTGATCGCGCCGGGCGAGACGGTGGGCATGAGCGGCTTTACCGGATCGGGCTATCCCAAGGCCGTGCCGATGGCCCTGGCCAGCCGCATCGAAGCCGAGCACGCGGCTGGAAACCCCTTCCGCCTGAGAGTTTGGACCGGGGCCTCGACGGGGCCGGAGCTGGACGGCGCCCTGGCCAAGGCCGACGGCATCGAATTCCGCCTGCCGTACAACTCCGATCCCATCGCCCGCGACAAGATCAATCGCGGCGAGATGGACTATTTCGATATGCACCTGTCCCAGGTCGCGCCGATGGCCTGGCAGGGGTTCCTGGGTCCGCTGGATACGGCGATCATCGAGGTCAGCGGCATCCGCCCCGACGGCGCGCTGATCCCGTCCTCGTCGGTGGGCAACAACAAGACCTGGATCGACCGGGCCTCGAAGGTGATCCTGGAGGTCAACCGCTGGCAGAATCCGGCGCTGGAAGGGATGCACGACATCTATTACGGCACCGCCCTGCCGCCGAACCGCGTGCCGATCCCGCTGGTGCGGCCCGACCAGCGCATCGGCGAGGCCTATTTCCGCTGCGACCCCTCCAAGATCGTCGCCATCGTCGAAACCGACTCCCCCGACCGAAATCTGCCGTTCGACGCCCCGGGCGAGGATCACCGCGCCATCGCCGGCCATCTCCTGGAATTCTTCCGTCACGAGGTCGCGCGCGGCCGCCTGCCGGCCAGCCTTCTGCCGCTGCAGTCAGGCGTGGGCAACATCGCCAACGCGGTGATGTCAGGCCTGGTCCACGGTCCGTTCGACAACCTGACCGCCTTTACCGAGGTGCTGCAGGACGGGATGCTGGAGCTGATGGAATCCGGCAAGCTGCTGACCGCCTCGGCCACCGCGTTCTCGTTGAGCCCCGAGGCGGCCGCCGCCCTGAACGCCGACATGGCCCGCTTCCGCGATCGGCTGGTGCTGCGGCCCCAGGAGATCAGCAATCACCCCGAGCTGATCCGCCGCCTGGGCTGCATCGCCATGAACGGCATGATCGAGGCCGACATCCACGGGGCGGTGAACTCGACCCACCTGATGGGCTCGCGCATCCAGAACGGCATCGGCGGCAGCGGTGACTTCGCCCGCAACGCCTATGTCTCGATCTTCATGGCCCCCTCGACCGCCAAGGGCGGCAAGATCTCGACCATCGTCCCGAAGGCGCCGCACGTCGACCACATCAATCAGGACGTCCAGATCCTGGTCACCGAGCAGGGCCTGGCCGACCTGCGCGGCCTGTCGCCCCGCCAGCGGGCCGAGGTGATCATCGAGAACTGCTCGCACCCGGACTACCGTCCGGCCCTCAAGGACTATCTGGCCCGCGCCCGCCGCGACTCCTACGGTCAGCAATCCCCGACCCTGCTGGACGAGGCCTTCGCCTGGCACCAGCGGTTCGTCGAGACGGGCGACATGCGCGGCTAGGTTCGCGCGACGGGCTTGAGGGGGATCAAGGCGCGGTCGGTCGATCGCGTCGATCCTGCCGGTTTCGAGTCCGGAGCCTTCGATGACCGTTCAACAGACCGCCTTCGACCAGATCGGCGGCGCCGCCCGCGTCAACGCCCTGGTCGAGGCCTTCTACGACCTCGTCGAGACCGATCAGGCCTATGCGGCACTGCGGGCCATGCACGCGCCCGACATGACCAACGTGCGCGCCGCGCTGAAGGGTTGGCTGACCGGCTGGCTGGGCGGCCCGCGCGACTGGTTCGTCGCGAACCCAGGCGTCTGCATGATGTCCATGCACCGCGCGATGCCGATCGACGCCGCCACGGTGGGGCAATGGACGGAGGCGATGCGCCGCGCCTTGGACCAGGTTCAGGTCGATCGCGAGATGGCCGGGGCGCTCAACGACGTCTTCGGGCGCATGGCCGCCAACATGACAACCCGCTGAGCCTTTACAGCATCGCCGGGATCACCCGGTCTGGCGGCCGGTGGCCGTCCATGAAGGTCTTCACGTTGACGATGACCTTCTCGCCCATGTCGATCCGGCCCTCGACCGTCGCCGAGCCCATGTGGGGCAGCAGCACGACATTGGGCAGCTTCAAGAGTTTGGGGTTGATCGCGGGCTCGTGCTCGTAGACGTCGAGGCCCGCGCCGGCGATCTCGCCCTTGGCCAGCATGTTGGCCAGCGCGCCTTCGTCGATCACCTCGCCGCGGGCGGTGTTGACCAGCACCGCGTGCGGCCGCAGCAGCTTCAGGCGGCGAGCCGACAGCAGGTGATAGGTGGCCGGGGTGTGTGGGCAGTTGACCGAGACGAAGTCCATCCGGGCCAGCATCTGGTCGAGGCTTTCCCAGTAGGTGCAGCCCAGCTCCTCGGCGATGCGGGGGCTGACGGGCTTGCGGTTGTGATAGTGCACCTGCATGCCGAAGGCCTTGGCGCGCCGAGCCACGGCCTGACCGATGCGGCCCATGCCGATGATGCCCAGGCGCTTGCCCCACAGGCGGCGGCCCAGCATCCAGGTCGGCGACCAGCCGTGGAAGCCGCCGGACTTGACCACCTCGGCGCCTTCGACGATCCGGCGCGAGGCGGCCATGATCAGGGTCATGGTCAGGTCGGCGGTGTCCTCGGTCAGGACCCCCGGCGTATTGGTGACGATGATGCCGCGCGCATTGGCCGTGGCGACGTCGATATTGTCGACACCGGCCCCGAAATTGGCGATCAGCTTGAGCCGATCGCCGGATCGCGACAGAAGGCGCGAGTCGATACGATCGGTGATCGTCGGCACCAGCACGTCGGCGCGGCTCATGGCCTCGACCAGTTCATCCGCCGTCAAGGGTTTGTCGGAGACGTTCAGTTCGGTATCGAACAGTTCGCACATTCGCGTCTCCACCGGATCGGGGAGTTTGCGGGTGACGATGACTTTGAGCTTGCGGGCGGCCATGGGCGGTTTGAAAAGCTCTCACTGACGGGCGTTTGAAAGCTGTAGCAAAGGGGCCCGAGGGGGCCAAGCAACATGCCGTCGAAAACAAAACAAGGTTCGTTTCATGTCGTTCTTGGGGCGATCGTCGGTCTGCTGGCGGGTCCGGCCCTGGCGGAGGGCCCCAAGATCACGCCGTCGGGCCTGGAGGTGCCACGTTATGTGTCGCTGAAATACGCCGAGGTCAACGCGCGCAACGGCCCGGACGAGGCCCATCGGCTGCTCTGGATCTACCACGCCAAGGGCCTGCCGGTGCAGGTGGTGGCCGAAACCCGCGAGTGGCGGCGGATCTGCGATCCGGAAGGCGGACTGGCCTGGGTGCACAAGCGGACCACCGACGGCCGCCGCTCGGCCATGCGCGTGCAGCCGACCAACCTGCCTCTGCTCGGCGCCCCCCGGGATGGAGCCAAGGTCAGCGCCTATCTGAAGGGCCGCTCGGTCGCCCAGCTCGACAAGTGCGAAGAGGGCTGGTGCAAGCTGCGCGCCGACGGCTCGTCCGGCTGGGCCAAGGAAAGCGACATCTGGGGCGCGGATCCGGCCGTGCAGTGTCGCAAGGGTTAGGCGCCCGTCCGCCCGGCGTCGGAACACCCCCCGTCAGGGAAACGTTGAGACCTGACCCGCCGCCGTGCTAGGGCGTCCCCATGCAGAAGAACGCCTACACCTTCGAAGAACTCCTGGCCTGCGGCCGCGGCGAGCTGTTCGGTCCCGGCAACGCCCAGCTTCCGGCCCCGCCGATGCTGATGTTCGATCGCATCGTCCGGATCGAGGCCGAGGGCGGCAAGCACGGCAAGGGCTATGTCGAGGCCGAGTTCGACATCAATCCCGACCTTTGGTTCTTCGGCTGTCACTTCATCGGCGATCCCGTCATGCCCGGATGCCTGGGCCTGGACGCCATGTGGCAGCTGGTCGGGTTCTTCCTGGGTTGGTCGGGTGGTCCCGGCCGTGGCCGCGCCCTGGGCGTCGGCGAGGTCAAGTTTACGGGCCAGGTGACGCCGGACGTCAAGAAAGTCGTCTATAAGATCGACCTGAAGCGGGTGATCATGCGTAAGTTGGTCATGGGAATCGCCGACGGCGTCCTGGAAGCCGACGGCAAGGCCATATACGAAACCAAGGACCTCAAGGTCGGGCTGTTCACGCCCGAACAGATGGCGTCCTGATCCGTTAGACGAGACCGGCCATTCCGGGAGCGGCGACGCCGCGCTCGGGGATTTGGGAGAGCTGGCCCCTGGCGGATTTCGAGGGGGAGAAGAGGATTTACGATATGCGTCGCGTCGTCGTCACCGGACTGGGGATCGTCTCGTCCATCGGCAACAACGCCAATGAGGTGTTGGCGTCCCTGAAGGAAGCCAAGTCCGGCGTGATCGCCGCGCCGGAATATGCCGAGCTCGGCTTCCGCTGTCAGGTCCACGCCGCGCCCCAGATCGAGTGGGAGCCGCTGGTCGACCGCCGCGCCGCCCGCTTCCTGGCGCCCGGCACGGCCTACGCCCACATCGCCATGGAACAGGCGATCGCCGACTCCGGCCTTGAGGAGAGCGACATCTCCAACGAGCGCACCGGCCTGATCGTCGGCTCGGGCGGCCCGTCCACCCGCGTCATCGTCGAGGCCGCCGCCACGACGAGGGAGAAGGGTCCCAAGCGGATCGGTCCGTTCGCGGTGCCCAAGGCCATGAGCTCGGGTCCGTCGGCGGTGCTGTCGACCTGGTTCAAGATTCGCGGGATCAACTATTCGATCAGCTCGGCCTGCGCGACCAGCGCCCACTGCATCGGCGCGGGCGCCGAGCAGATCCAGATGGGCAAGCAGGACATCATCTTCGCCGGCGGCTGCGAGGAGCTGGACTGGACCCTGTCGAACCTGTTCGACGCCATGGGCGCCATGAGCAGCAACTTCAACGACCGCCCGGCGGTGGCCAGCCGCGCCTACGACAAGGACCGCGACGGCTTCGTGATCGCCGGCGGCGCGGGCGTCGTGGTGCTGGAGGAGTACGAGCACGCCAAGGCGCGCGGGGCCAAGATCTACGGAGAACTCGTGGGCTATGCGGCCAATTCCGACGGCTACGACATGGTCGCCCCGTCGGGCGAGGGCGCGGCGCGCTGCATGAAGCTGGCCATGGCCGACGCCGGCGGCCGGACCATCGACTACCTGAACCCGCACGGCACCTCGACGCCGGTCGGCGACAGCAAGGAGATGGGCGCGGTGCGCGAAGTGTTCGGCGACAAGGCCCCGATGATCTCGTCGACCAAGTCGCTGACCGGGCACAGCCTGGGCGCGGCCGGCGCGCAGGAGGCCATCTACTCGATCCTGATGCTCAACAACGGCTTCGCCTGCGAGAGCGCCAACATCGAGACGCTGGATCCCGAGTTCGCCGACCTGCCGATCCTGCGCCAGCGCGTCGACAAGCCGCTGCAGACGGTGATGTCCAACAGCTTTGGCTTCGGCGGCACCAACGGCACGTTGATCTTCAGCCGCGCCGACTAGGTTGGGGAGGGTTCCGCCCGGCGGAGCCGCCTGCTAACCAGCGGTCAACGACTTCCGGAAAGGGCCCGACACATGGCCGACGAATACGCGTTCCCCAAGGGCGAGCTGATGCGGGGCAAGACGGGCCTCGTCATGGGCGTGGCCAATCACAACTCGATCGCCTGGGGCATCGCCAGCCAGCTGGCCGCCCAGGGCGCCGAGATGGCCTTCACCTATCAGGGCGAGGACCTGGAGCGCCGTGTGCGCCCGCTGGCCGAGAGCATCGGCGTCAAGACGATGATCCCCTGCGACGTCACCGATGACGCCTCGATGGACGCGGCCTTCGCGCTGATCGAGAAGGAGTTCGGCACGCTGGACTTCGTGATCCACTCGGTGGCCTTCGCCAACAAGAACGAGCTGAAGGGCTCGTTCGTGGACAACACCACCCGCGAAGGCTTCCTGACGGCCATGAACATCTCGGCCTTCAGCTTCGTGGACGTCGCCAAGCGCGCCAGCAAGATCATGCCGAACGGCGGCTCGCTGGTGACCATGACCTATCTGGGGTCGGAGCGGACGATCCCGAACTACAACACCATGGGCGTGGCCAAGGCGGCTCTGGAAGCCTCGACCCGCTACATCGCTCGCGACCTTGGCCCCAAGGGCATCCGCGCCAACGCCATCTCGGCCGGCGCCATGCGCACCCTGTCGCTGGCCGGCATCTCGGGCGGTCGCGGCATGATCGCTCAGGGCCGCGCCTTCTCGGCGATGAAGGAAGACACCTCGATGGAAGGCGTCGCGGGCTGCGCCCTGTGGCTGGCCTCGGACCTTGGCAAGTCGACCACGGGTGAAGTCGTCCACGTCGACGCCGGTTTCCACATGATGGGCATGCCGGACCCCGAAGAGGCGTAGGGCGACTTGCTGAGCCGTTGTGCGTCTTCGAGGCGCGCTCAGGAGCGCGCACCTCAGGATGAGGTTGTTCTGAATTCCTCATCCCGAGGCGCCCGCAAAGCGGGCCTCGAAGGACGCCAGACCTCTACGGCGCGTAAGCCCGCATGAACCTCTCGGCCGCCTCCCTCGCGAGGCGGCCGTACTGTTCCGGGGTCTTGTCGGACGGCAGGCGCAGCAGGGACCGCAGCTGGCCGTGGCCCATGACCATGCCGGAGAAGAACTCCGCGGCCTGGTCGAAATCCTCGACCTTCATCCGGCCCAGCTCGGTCTCGGTCTTCAGGAACGCCGCCAACTGCCGGCGGGCGCTCAAGGGACCGGCCTCGAAGACCTCCTGGGCGACGTCGGGCATCTCCCCGGACCCCAGCATGATCACCCGCATCATCGAGTAGCTCTTGCTAGTGATCACCGTCTCCAGCACCGAGCGGGCATAGGCCTCCAGGGCCTCGGTGGGATTCTCGATGGCGCCGGGTTCCCGAAGGGGGGCGGTGATGGCCTCCACGCGGCGATTCATCAGGGCTCGCATCAGCTCGGCCTTGGAGCCGTAGTGGTTGTAGACCGTCTGCTTGGAGACCCCCGCCCGACGGGCGATCGCCTCCATCGGAGCGGCCAGGCCGCGTTCGCCGATCACCTCGACGGCGGCGTCGAGGATGGCTTCGGTCTTGGCGACGTCGATCTGTCCGGGCACCCTTGGCATCAGAAAACTCCGGGCATCAGTGAGCGTCCGAGGGCGGCGGGGCGGCGTTCTTGACCGGCGCGGCCAGCAGCGAGACGCCGGCGGCGACGAAGCAGCCGATGGCCAGCAGGGTGAAGCTGTCGCCGAAGGCCATGACCGTGGCCTGCTGCTGCAACATGCCGCCGATGGCCTTGCGCGCCGCGCCGCCGGGGTCGGCGACGCCCAGCTGCTGCATCCGCTCCATCAGGCCCGCCATCATGCCGGCCGTCGCGCCGCCCTGGGTCACCTTCGAGGTCAGGTCGTCGTAGTAGAGCGCCGTCTGCTGGGAGATCGAGGTGGCGAGCAGGGCAAGGCCGATGGCCCCGCCGGTGTTGCGCGACAGGTTCACCAGGCCGGAGGCGTTCTTGACCATATGCGGGGGCAGGGTGCTCATCGTGATCTGCTGGGTGGCGATCATGGCGATCATGACCCCGACGCCGCGACAAGCCTGGACGCCGGCGAATTCCCAGAAACCCCAGTCCTTGGTCACGCCGTGGGCCATGTACATGCCCCAGCCGGCCAGAATGAAGCCGATGAACATCGGCACGCGCGGGTCGGTCTTGCGCACCAGGCGGCCGGCGATCGGCCCGGTCAGGAACATCGACAGGCCCGACACGATCATCGTCGTGCCGACCTCCGACGCCGAATAGTGGCGCACCCGACCCAGGAACTGCGGCAGCAGGAAGGTGCCGCCGAACAGGCTGGCGCCCGAGACGGCCGTCATCAGCACGCCGACCGAAAAGTTGCGATTGGCGAAGGCGCGCAGTTCGACGATCGGGTTCCTGTAGGTCAGCTGTCGCCAGATGAAGGTCACCCCGCCCAGGACGGCGACCACGGTCAGCCACAGGATGCCGCTGTCGTCGAACCAGTCGTCCTTGGCGCCCTCTTCCAGCACGAACTGCATGCTCATCAGGAAGATCGCCATGACGATCAGCCCGAACCAGTCGAAGCCCTTGGCCAGGCTGGGATCGCCCTTGTCGAAGTCGGCCCAGCGATAGACGCCGAACAGCACCACCAACCCGGTCGGGACGTTGATGAAGAACAGCCAGCGCCAGCTCAACGCCTCGGTCAGGTGTCCGCCCAGGGTGGGACCGACCGTCGGGGCCAGGGTGACGATCAGGCCCATGATCACGCTGGCGGTGATGCGCCGCTCGGGCGGGAAGGCGGTGAAGGCCACGGCGAACACCGTCGGGATCATCGCCCCGCCGATGAAGCCCTGCAGAGCCCGCGTCAGGATCATCATGTCGATCGACGAGGACAGGCCCGTCAGCACGCTCATCACGATGAAACCCGTGCACGAGATCAGATAGAGGCGCTGGGTGCCCCACAGGCGCGACAGGTATCCCGACAGCGGGATCATCACGACCTCGGGGATCAGATAGGCCGTCTGGATCCAGCTGATCTGGTCGGTGCTGGCCCCGACGCCGGCCTGGATCTGCGGCAGCGAGGCCGCCACGATCTGGATGTCCAGGATGGCCATGAACTGGCCGATGACCATGGCGCCGAAGCCGAGGAACAGCTTGGTCCAGTCGACCTCGGGTTTTGTCGGGGCCTTGGAAACGGTGGTGGCGGGCAGGGCGGCGTCGGTCATGACGCGCTCCTTCGCTCTAGCGGTCCACGCCCTGGCGGGCGACCTGCGGCGTGGCTTGGCCGGCCTCGGCGAACGAGGGGCCCGACCGGTCGCGGACGTCGACCTTGATCTCGACCGACAGGCCCGGACGCAGGGCCTGGCCCAGCTGGCTGCGGTCGACCACGATCTTGACCGGCAGGCGCTGGGTGATCTTGGTGAAATTGCCGACGGCGTTCTCGACCGGGATCAGGGCGAACTCCTGGCCGGTGGCGGGGGCGAAGCTGTCGACCTTGCCGACGATCTTCTGCTTGCCGAAGGCGTCGGCCTTGATCTCGACCGGCTGGCCGACGCGGATGCGCGAGACCTGGGTCTCCTTGAAGTTGGCGACGATATAGGCCTGGCCCAGCGGCACGATCGACATCAGCGCCACGCCCGGCTGGACCAGCTGACCCGGACGAACCGAGCGGGCCCCGACTACGCCGCCGGCAGGCGCGCGGATCACGGTGCGCTCCAGATCCAGCTTGGCCTGCTCCACGGCGGCGTGGGCGGCGGCGGCCTGGGCGATGGTCTGGGCCTTGGCCGAGCCCAGCGACTGGGCGGCGCGCTTCTCGGCCTCGAGAGCGGCCTGGGCGCTGGCGACGCCGGCCGCGGTCTGGGTGGCTCCGGCGCGCTCAGTCTGGACCTTCTGTTGCGAGACCCAGCCTTGCTTGGCCAGGGCGTCGTAGCGCTCGAGGTCGGCCTTGGCGCGCCCGGCGTCGGCCTGGGCGCTGGTCACGCCGGCCGCCTTCTGGGCGATCATCGCCTGCTCCAGGCTGGCCTTGTCGTCGATGGCGCGGATGGCCGCGTCGGCGGCGCTGGCGTTGGCGATCGCCTGGTCAAGGCGCGCCTGGAAGGTCGACGGATCGATCTTGGCCAGCACCTGGCCAGCCTCGACCCGCTGGTTGTCGGCCACCAGCACCTCGGCGACATAGCCGGAGACCTGCGGGCTGACCGAGACGGTGTCAGCCTGGACGAAGGCGTTGTCGGTGCTCTCGAAGTGCTGCTTGTCGAGGAACCAGAACGTCCCGCCGACGACCACGCCGGCCAGGATGGCCCCCCCGGCGATCATCGGAACCAGCTTGCTCTTCCTGTTCGCGGAGGTTTCCGGCGAGGCCATGATCTGTTCCGATCGAAAGTTCGAAGGCGCCGGATACTGGGGTCCGGCGCGCCCTTCAAGGGATAAATGGACGCACCCGTCCAAAAATCAACGATCGAAGAAAGGTTCCCGGACATCGTCGAGCCGACGGGCCGTCGCGGTCTTGGCAGCCGTGAGCCTGACCCTGCGACGACACGCCACGATTTTTCTTGCGCCGGAATCACGACAGATTAAAAGCCGCTCCCCAACGGCAACCAACGGTTCGGGAGCGCGTATCTCCTCCGGCGTCAGTATTCGCCGGCCCCGCTGAAGGTCGCAGGAGGTTCAGATGAAGTCCCACCCCCAGACGCCGCTCGACATGATCCGCCCGGTGCTCTGGATGGCCGCGGCTGCTTTCGCGGCCGGCTTTGGCGGCTATCTGATGCTGGGCCTTCGGGCTATCCACCCGGCCGTCTGAGCGATTGCCAAAGGTGACCGCCATTTTTGGCGGCCACCGCGCGATCCAGGAAAAGTCTAGACGCCCGTCGAGCCGAAGCCGCCCGCGCCTCGGTCGGTGGCGTCCAGGTCGTCGACCTCGACCAGCGTCCATTGCGGGGCCGCCGCGATCACGCCCTGGGCGATGCGGTCGCCCCGGCGGATGGTGAAATCCTCTTCGCCCAGATTGATCAGCAGCACGCAGACCTGGCCGCGATAGTCGCTGTCGACGGTGCCCGGGGCGTTGACCACCGTGACGCCGTTCTTGAAAGCCAGGCCCGAGCGTGGGCGCACCTGCATCTCATAGCCGTCCGGAATGGCCACCGAGAAGCCGGTCGGGGCCATGCAGCGCGAGCCCGGCTTCAGGACGATCGGCTCGTGCTCCGGCACGTGGGCCCTAAGATCGAAGCCGGCCGCGCCCGCGGTGGCGTAGGCCGGAACCGGCAGGTCGGCATTGCCGTCCCAGCGCTTGAAGCGGATGGCGAGGCCGGCGGGGATGGCGGACATGCGGGCGGTTCCTGGGAGAGCGTGGCAGCCGAAAGTGTGTGCGGTTTCGGCGTTCGCCACGCTCTCTATGTTAGAGTGAGCCTATCCATAGGATAGGCGCGGGAAAGGTCGGCCCGGCTGTAGCTGATTTGCCGGGCCTCCGGCCAGCGCCGCTTAAGCGAGGGCGTCGGCGATCCGCTTCGCGATTTGGGCCGCCACCTGATCCTTGGCCGCGCGGTCCCAGCGCTCAAGCCCGTCCTTGGTGATCAACAGCACGGCGTTCTCGGTCCCGCCCATCACGCCCGGTTCGGTGACGTCGTTGGCGATGATCCAGTCGCAGCCCTTGCGGGCCAGCTTGGCGCGGGCGTGCTCCTCGACATGGTCGGTCTCGGCCGCGAAGCCGATGACCAGCTTGGGCCGCCGCGGGCCAGTGGCCGAGAGGGTGGCCAGGATGTCGGGGTTCTCGACGAAGGTCAGGGCCGGTGGTCCGCCCTTCTCCTTCTTCAGCTTGGTCCCGAACGCCTCGTCCACCCGCCAGTCGGCGACGGCGGCCACGAACACGCCGACGTCGGCGGGCAGGGCCGCCTGGCTGGCCGCCAGCATCTGGCGGGCGGTCTCGACATCGATGCGCTTGACCCCCACCGGGGTCGGCAGGGCGACCGGGCCGGCGATCAGGGTGACCTCGGCGCCGAGTTTCGCCAGCGCCTCGGCGATCGCGAAGCCCTGCTTGCCGCTGGAGCGGTTGGTGATCCCGCGCACCGGGTCGATCGGCTCGAAGGTTGGGCCGGCGGTGACCAGGGCCTTCTTCCCGGCCAGCGGCCGGGCGGCCTTTCCTTCAAGGAGCGCCATGATCGCCGCGAAGATCTCTTCCGGCTCGGCCAGGCGGCCGGGGCCGAACTCGCCGCAGGCCATGGCGCCCTCGTCCGGCCCGACGAAGCTGACGCCGTCGGCCTTCAGGGTCGCGATGTTGCGCTGGGTGGCGGGGTGCAGCCACATCCGCACGTTCATGGCCGGGGCCATCAGCACCGGCTTATCGGTGGCCAGCAGGGTGGTGGAGGCGAGATCCCCGGCCAGGCCGTGGGCCGCCTTGGCGATCAGGTCGGCCGTCGCGGGGGACACGACGATCAGGTCGGCCGAGCGTGACAGCTCGATATGACCCATCTCGTGCTCGTCGGTCAGGGAGAACAGCTCCTGATAGACCTTGTCCTCGGCCAGGGCGGCCAGGGACAGCGGCGTGACGAACTCGGCGCCGGCCTTGGTGAGGATCGGCCGCACGCCGACGCCCGCCTTGCGGAGGAGCCGTGTCAGCAGCAGCGCCTTGTAGGCCGCCACCCCGCCGCCAACGATCAGAAGAACCCGTTTTCCGCTCACGTCGCGCTCCGTTTTCCGCGTTCGTCTCGTCCCCTGCACATGCCCACGCTCGAACCAAAGCGCCAGAGGCAATTCGAGCGGCAATCACAAGGCGAAGATAGGACTCGACTCTCGTTCCGCTTTCGTTCAGTAATCGCATAGATAGAGTTATGGGGCGAATACGATCATGAAGGTTGTACGACATATCTCGGCGGGCGTTGTGGCCGCGCTCGGCCTGATGAGCCTTTCGGCCTGCGATAGCGGGGCGTCGGCGGTCAAGGCGCCCAAGGCTGGCGAGCGCGCCAGCGTCGAGGCTGGCGCTCCGGCCGAGACCACCGACGGCGGCAGGGGCGAGGGCGCCCGCCGCGCCGATCCGCGCGATGCGCCGGTCAAGCTGGTGGCGGGCAAGCCGTACTGGGCCGCCAACCGCACCCGCACCGCGGAGGAAAACGCCGAGCGTTCGTTCCAGAGCAACGGCAAGACCTTCGACGCCCGGTCAACCGACGACTATGTCGCCAAGGTCCACGCCTTCGTCAGCGACCCGCCCAAGGGCGCGGAGACGCTCAAGCGCGCGAATGGCGACCTGCTGATCTACGATCCCAAGGGCAATGTCTTCGCGGTGGTGTCGCGCGAAGGCGCGCCGCGCACGATGTTCAAGCCGGACGAGGGCGCGGCCTACTGGGACGAACAGAAGACCCGCGAGGCGCGCCGGGCTTCGGCGGCCAAGCGGCGGGAACAGGCGGAAGGGTAGGGCTCTACCGCGCCAGCAGCAGGCCCGTCACGAACGCCGCGCCGGCCGTCGCCGCGCCGACCAGGAACCACAGCAGCGGCCAGGTCTGGTCACGCTCGACCTTGACCGGGAGGGGCGTCGGCGGGGCCTCGGCCAGGCGGGCGAGGGCACGGATCGCGCGCAGGGCTTCTTCGGCGAAGTCACGGGCCTTGGCGGCGGGCGAGAGCTCGCGGCCGATCCAGCGGCGCACCACCGGGTCGGCGGCGGCCCACAGGTCGTGAGTGGGGTCGATGCGACGGGCGACGCCCTCGACCGTGACCATGGTCTTCTGCAGGAGCACCAACTCCGGCCGCAGGGCCATGTCGAACAGGGCGGTGATCTCGAACAGCTGGGCCAGGAGCCGGCCCATCGAGACCTCGCGGGCGTTGCGGCCGAAGACCGGCTCGCCGACGGCGCGCAGGGCCTGGGCGAAGGCGTCCATGTCCTGATGGGCGGGGACATAGCCGGCGTCGAAATGGATCTTGGCCACCCGCGCGTAGTCGCGGTTCAGGAAGCCGTAGAGGATCTCGGCGAGATAGCGGCGCTCGCCGGGACCCAGGCGACCGACGATGCCGTAGTCGACGGCGACCACCTCGGCCGGCGCGGCGACGAACAGGTTGCCCTCGTGCAGGTCGGCGTGGAACAGGCCGTGGTCCAGGGCCTGGGCGAGAAAGCCGCGCGTGACGTTCTCGGCCAGGGCCTTGCGATCCAGGCCGGGCAGTTCCAGCGCGGCGGGGTCCGAGAGGGGCGTTCCTTCGGCCCAAGCCAGGGTCAGGACCCGCTTGCCGACGCCCTCCCAGCAGACCAGCGGCGCGCGCATATAGGGATCGACCGCCATGGCCTCGCCCAGCTCGGCGCAGCCGGCGGCCTCGAAGCGCAGATCCATCTCCAGGTCCAGCGACCGGATCACGACCTCGACGAATTCGGTCGGGCGCAGGCGGCGCGCGGCGGGGGCCAGTTTCTCGGCCAGGCGCGCGGCCAGCCGCAGGACGGCGCTGTCCTGGGCGACCTGGCGCTCGACGCCGGGCCGCAGCACCTTCACCGCCACCTTGCGGCCGTCCAGCAGGGTGGCCGGATGGGCCTGGGCCAGGGAGGCGGCGGCGACCGGCTCCCCGATCTCGGCATAGACCTCGTCGAGCGGCTTGCCGAGGTTGCGGACGATCTCGGCCTTAGCCGTTTCCAGCGGGAACGGCGCAAGACGATCCTTCAGATGCGACAGATCCTCGGCGAAGGCGGTTCCGAAGATATCGGCTCGCGTCGACAGGAACTGGCCCATCTTGATCGCCGCGGGTCCCTGCTTTTCCAGCACCCGCGCCAGGCGCTCGCCCGGACGGCCGCGCCTGGCCGACCCGCCGGCGAACAGGCGCAGCAGCCGCCCCGCCAACTTGGCCGACGGCGGCAATTGCGGCTCGACCTCGCGCGGGATCAGGGCGTCGGCCCGGACCAGGGCCCAGCCCGCGCCGGTCAGGCGTAGAAGCGCGGAGAAGTTTGTCACTTGGCGCGCCCCTTCCCTTCACCCCGATCTTCCCGGCGAATGCCGGGATCCAGATACAGCCTGAGCGCTGACCAAACCTGGCGCAGCTCAGCCCCATGATCTGGGCCCCGGCATTCGCCGGGGAAGTCGGGAGAAAAAAAGGCCATCAGCAAATCAGAGCGCCCAGCCCTGGTGCAGGGCCGCGACGCCGCCGGTGAAGTTGGTGAAGGTCACCCGCTTGAAGCCGGCGTTTTCCATCATGCCGGCGAAGGTGCGCTGGTCGGGGAAGCGGCGGATGCTCTCGACCAGGTACTGATAGGCCTCGCGGTCCTTGGCGACCCACTCGCCGACCTGCGGGATGACCTTGAAACTGTAGGCGTCATACGCCTTGGCCAGGGCCTCGGTCACCGGACGCGAGAACTCCAGGCACAGGAAGCGGCCGCCAGGCTTCAGCACCCGGCGGGCCTCGCGCAAGGCCGCGTCGATGTCGGTGACATTACGGATGCCGAACGAGATCACATAGGCGTTGGCATAGGCGTCCGGCAGCGGCAGGCGTTGGGCGTCGCCGACGGTCCAGGTGATCTCCGGTTCGCCGCCGCGCTCGATGCCGGCCATGATCATCTCGGCATTATAGTCGATGATGTTGATCGTCGCGTCCGGACCGCCGCGCCGCTCCTGGGCGTTCCGGGCCATCTTGGCGAAGCGGCGGGCCATGTCGCCGGTGCCGCCGGCGCAGTCGATGATCACCTCGCCCGGCTGCGGATTGAGCCGCGCGGCGACGGCGTCCTTCCAGAGGCGGTGCACGCCGCCGCTCATCAGGTCGTTCATGATGTCGTAGTTCTTGGCGACGCGATCGAACACGCCGCGCACCATCCCGGCCTTCAGCGAGGCGTCGACATCCTTGAAACCGAAGCTGGCGGAGGTGTTGCTCATGACGTCTTTGGGCCGCGCTCTTTATATGACAGGACGCTCTTAGCTTGCGCCTCGCGCCACGTCATCGCCTTAAGGAATGATCCTTGCCCGAATTGCCCGAAGTCGAGACCGTGCGACGCGGTCTCGAGCCTGTCCTCTCCGGCGCGCGCCTGGCCCGCGTTCGCGCCAACCGGCCTGACCTGCGCTTTCCCCTGCCGGATGGCTTCGTCCAGCGGCTGACGGGCGCGAAGATCCTGCGCCTCGATCGCCGGGCCAAGTACATCCTCGCCCCGCTGGACCGGGGCGACACCCTGGTGATGCATCTCGGCATGACCGGCCGCTTCGAGATCGCCGCGCCGGAGGGCGCTGTCCGTCCCGGCGACTTCGCCCGCGAGGTCAAGCCGGACGACAAGCACGCCCACGTCGTCTTCGAGACCGAGGCGGGCGCGATGGTCACCTATTATGATCCGCGCCGGTTCGGCTTCATGGACCTGATCCCCACCGATCGCGTCAGCCATCATCCCTGGTTCGCCACCATGGGACCTGAGCCGCTGGGCGAGGGCTTCGACGCCAAAACGCTGGAAAAGGCGTTCGCCAACCGCAAGCAGGGACCCAAGACCCTGCTGCTGGACCAACGCACCGTCGCGGGCCTGGGCAATATCTATGTGTGCGAGGCCCTGCACCGGTCGTGTATCTCGCCGTTCAAGCCGTCGGGCGGGATCGCGAAGAAGCGTCTCGCGCCCCTGACCCTCGCGATCAAGGAGGTGCTGGCCGAGGCCGTCGAGGTCGGCGGCTCCACCCTGAAGGACTTCGCCGCCGCCGACGGGGCGCTAGGCTATTTCCAGCATCGCTTCCGCGTCTACGACCGCGAGGGCGAGCCCTGCCCGACGCCGGGCTGCGAGGGCGTCATCGCCCGCCAGGTCCAGGCCGGCCGCTCGACCTTCTTCTGCCCTGTCTGCCAGGTGTGAGGGGCTAGGGGGCGCCCAAAGCCTTGATCAGCAAGAGTGTCATCAGGCCGCTATTCCATTCGCGGTCCGGATAGCAATCGGCTTGGCGGTACCCGCGCGCGAAATAGAAAGCCCGTGAGCGGGTGTTGAAGGTGTCTGTCTCCAATCGCGCCGTGAAAAAGCCGGCGCTGGCGATTTCGGCCTCGGCCTTGTCCATGAGGCGGGCGCCGATCCCCATGCGGGCATGACTGGTCCGCACATGGAGCGCGTTTATGAAGTCCGCCTCCCAATCCGCGAAGCCGACGACCTGGTCGTTCAGCTCGGCGACCCAGAACCGGGCTCCATGCTCGGCGACATAGGCGGCGGGCCGCCTCTCGTCCCGGAAGACACGAGCGGCCTCGGGCGACAGCTGAGGAAGCCAAGTGCTTTCATACGTATCGAGAAGCACCTGCTCGAGCGCCATCGTATCCGAACGCGCGGCTCTGCGGATCAATACGTTCAAGCGCGTCCGCATGGGGCTCCCTTCCCGAGCGGAAGCAGGGAAAGGGAGTCTGATGAGGCCACCAAGCCCCCTCCCCAACGCCGCCCGGCTCTCTATAAATGCACCGCTCAAGCAGGAGAGACCCATCGATGGCCGAGTACCAGACCCTGATCGTCGAGACGCCGGAAAGCGCGCCGGGTGTGACCTTGATCCGGCTGAACCGGCCCGAGGCCTTGAACGCCCTCACCACCCAGTTGTTGGGCGAGCTGGCCCAGGCGCTGACCGCGGCGGAGGCCGACGACGCGGTGGGGTGCATCGTGCTGACCGGCTCGGCCAAGGCCTTCGCGGCCGGCGCCGACATCAAGGAGATGTCGGACAAGAGCTACGCCCAGATGTTCAAGGCCGACTTCTTCACGGCCGGGGCGCGGGCGGTCGAGCAGTGCCGCAAGCCGATCATCGCCGCCGTCGCCGGCTACGCCCTGGGCGGAGGCTGCGAGCTGGCCATGATGTGCGACTTCATCCTGGCGGCCGACACCGCCAAGTTCGGCCAGCCCGAGATCACGCTGGGCGTCTCGCCGGGCATCGGCGGCACGCAGCGCCTGACCCGCTTCGTCGGCAAGTCCAAGGCCATGGACATGATCCTGACCGGCCGGATGATGGGCGCCGAGGAGGCCGAGCGCTCGGGTCTGGTCTCGCGGGTCTTCCCGGCCGACACGCTGATCGACGAGGTTCTGGCCGTCGCGGCGAAGATCGCCGCCCAGTCGCCGCTGGCCGTGGCCATGAACAAGGAACTGGTCGAGGCCGCTTATGAGACGACCCTGACGACGGGCGTGGCGCTGGAGCGGCGCCTGTTCCATTCGCTGTTCGCCTTCGAAGATCAGAAAGAAGGCATGGCCGCCTTCGTCGAGAAACGAAAGCCGACGTTCAAGGGCGCGTGATGCTCCCGCATGTCCTTTTATGCGGGATGGTCGCCGGGACCGGGTTCCACTTCCGGCTGTCACGCCTGCGAAACGATTGCGTCAGGATGGCTCGCAGGATTCCGCCTGTGGACCGTTGACCCCGGCCGGCGCTTCCCGTATATCCGCGCGCTCTATTTTCCCTGCTTCGCGGCCGCCCGCGTGGCTGTCCGTTTGAAGGTCCGACCTAATGGCCAATAATCCCGGCGCCAAGAAAGCGATCCGCAAGATCGCTCGCCGCACCGAAGTCAACACCGCTCGTCGCTCGCGCGTGCGCACCTTCCTGCGCAAGTTCGAAGACGCCATCGCCAAGGGCGATGTGGCCGTCGCCAAGGCCGCTTTCGTGGAGGCTCAATCGGAGCTGATGCGCGCGGTTTCGAAGGGCGTGGTTCACCCCAACACGGGCTCGCGCAAAGTGTCGCGTCTGGCGGCCCGTCTGAAGAAGCTGGACAAGGCCGCCGCCTAGTCCAGATTTTGGACGAACGCCGTTCGTCTAACGATTTCAAGTATTTACAAAAGCCGATCAGGTCCGCCTGGTCGGCTTTTGCTTTGAATCCAACGCCCTATTCCTGTCGTTGCAATCTGTGATCTGAGCAGCTGTCTTCACTATTCCCTTGCCGGGCGAGGGGCTCTCGCGAGTCAACAGAAATATCCGGGCTCGGACGCAAGTTTTCCGTTTGACCGGCCCCCGCCGGTGGCTAGTTTAAGCGTCTCAGCGCTTCTCCAGTCTTGGAAAAAACGAGGCGGCGGCGGAACCATTGCGTTCGCCGGGTAAGAACCTGTGTGCGTTGAGAAGACCGGCCGTACGCCATGGGGGGCGGGCGGCAGGAATGGTAGCGGCGGTTGTTTTTGTGCGAGGCGGTGGACGAATGACGATGAAGGGCGGGGCGGCCAGCCAGGACTTCTCGACAGTGATCGCGGCGGCTGTAGAGCCGGCGACGAGTGTGTGGTCGAAGGTTTGCGTGGCTCTGAAACGCGAGCTTGGCGATGCGGCCTTCGGGTCATGGATCGCTCCGGCGGCTCTGCGCGAGGCCGCGGCCGGCGATGTCGTCCTGGTCACGTCGACGGGCATCGCCCGCGACTGGATCCGTCGCAGCGCCTGGCGCCGCATCGGCGAGCTGTGGGCCGCCAACGACCCGACCGCCCGTCGCATCGACCTGAAGTCGCGCCTGGAGTTCGAGGCCGCTCTGGCCGGTAACGGCGCCGCCTATGTCGAGGCCGCCCCCAAGGCCGTGGCCGCCGAGCCCATCGAGATCGTTCTGCCGGTGTCCAGCGACGTGCCGGCCCCGATCACCAAGTCGACCCGCACCCAGGGCCTGCAAGAGCGCTTCACCTTCGAGACCTTCGTCCCGGGTCCGGCCAACGAGTTCGCCCACGCCGTGGCGCGCCGGATCGCCAACTGGGCCGACGGCCACTTCAATCCCGTGCTGTTCCACGGCCCCTACGGCTTCGGCAAGACCCACCTGCTGAACGCCCTGGCCTGGGAAGCCATGCGCAACGCGCCGGAAAAGCGCGTCGTGTATCTGACCGCCGAACGCTTCCTGTCGACCTTCGTGCGCGCCCTGATGGATCGCCAGACGGCGGCCTTCAAGGAAGAGCTGCGCGCCGCGGACCTGCTGATCATCGACGACGTGCATTTCATCGCCGGCAAGCAGTCGACCCAGGAAGAGCTGTTCCACACCCTGACCGCCCTGGTCGGCGACGGCGGCCGGGTGGTGTTCTCGGCGGACCGTCCGCCGTCGGCCATGACCGAGATGGACGCCCACCTGCGCTCGCACCTGTCGGCGGGCCTGGTGTGCGGCCTGGAGCCCGCCGACCGCAACCTGCGCCTGGGCATCCTGGAGCGTAAGATCCAGACCCTGGCCGTGGCCCACGGCTTCGAGCCGACCATGCGTCCTGACGTGCTGCAGTTCCTGGCCGACCGCTTCACCGACAGCGTCCGCGAGCTGGAAGGCGCGCTGAACACCCTGTCGGCCCGCGCGGGCGAGGGCCTGTCGCGCATGACCCTCGACGAGGTGCAGGCGGTCCTGCGTCCCCACCTGCGGTCGGGCGAGAAGCGCATCACCATCGACGACATCCAGAAGGCGACGTCCGACCACTACGGCATGAAGCAGGCCGATCTGCTGTCGGAGCGCCGCAACCGCGCCATCGCCCGTCCGCGCCAGGCCGCCATGTGGCTGGCCAAGCAGCTGACCACCCGTTCGCTGCCGGACATCGGCCGTCGCTTCGGCGGTCGCGACCACACGACCGTCCTGCACGCCGTGCGCCGCATCGAGGCCCTGCGCGCCGAGGACAGCACCCTGAACCACGACCTGGAAGTCATCACCCGCAAGCTGCGCGGCTGATCCGGCCTCAGATCGGCGTCGACAAGAAGGCCGCTCCGAAAGGGGCGGCCTTCTTCGTTGTGGGCGAGGCCCTACAGGGCTCGTCTAAGCGTCAGGTTGATCCGACCGCCGCCCGGTACGAGGCCCGATGAACCGGCCAGGATCCGGTCGACGCCGTGGAAGGCGAGCCTCGCCGGGCCGGACAATCGGCACACATCGCCCGAGCCCAACCGCAGGCTCCGCGTCGGATCCTTGCGGCTGATCCCGCCGATCCGGAACACCGCCGTGTCCCCCAGCGAGATCGACAGTACCGGAAAGGCTGGATCGGCCTCGTCGCGATCCTGGTGCAGACCCATGCGCGCGTCGCCGCGATAGAGGTTCACCAGGCAGGAGTCCGGCGGGGTGTCGGGGTCGCCCAGCGTCTTCCAGAGATCGAGCAGAGCTTGCGGCATCTCGGGCCAGGCCTGGTCCGTGCCCGGATGGCGTTCGGCGTAGCGGTATCCCGCCCTGTCGCTGGTCCAGCCCAACGGACCGAAGGCGGTCATGGCCACGCTCATCGCCTTGCCATAGGCCGTGTCGTAGTGCGCGAACGGCGCGGCTTGGGCGGCGTCCATCACCGCGTCGATCAGCGCGCGCTGGGCCGACAGGTCCAGCAGGCCGGGCCAGAGGTCGAAACCGGGAATAACGGAGAGGGGCTGAAACATTACTGAAATTTAAGACGCGCCATAGGGACGGAAGGTGTTGGTTTGCGCCTCCGGCGCGGACGCCGGACTAATTTTCCATATCAGGACTGTACATGCGCCGTCTTATGTCCTCCGCGGCCGTCGCCGTGATTTTGTTCGCCGCCGGCGCCGTGTCCGCCGCGTCCGCCGCGACCGTCGTGAAGACCAGGCCGGCCGCCGCCGCCGCCCAGGCCGGGAGCAAGGGCGCGACCTTCGCCTCGGTGACGACCCAGCTCCCACGCGCTGTCCGGCCCACGCACTACGACCTGTCGATCACGCCCGACGCCGACAAGATGACCTTCGCCGCCAGCGTGAAGATCGCCATCGAGGTGGTCGAGCCGACCGCGACCGTCACCCTGCAGGCCGCCGACCTGGCGTTCTCCAAGGCCGAGATCGCTGGCGTGGGCGTCGCGAAGGTCAAGGTCGACGACGAGGCCCAGACCGCCAGCTTCACGTTCGCCAAGGTCCTTCCGAAGGGCAAGTACGTCCTGGCCCTCGACTATACGGGTAAGATCTACACTCAGGCCGCCGGCCTGTTCGCGCTCGACTACGAGACCGAGACCGGCAAGAAGCGCGCGATCTACACCCAGTTCGAGAACTCCGACGCCCGCCGCTTCATCCCCTCGTGGGACGAGCCGTTCTACAAGGCGACCTATAGCGTCGAGGCGACGATCCCGACCGGCCAGATGGCGCTGGGCAACATGCCGATCGCCGCGTCCAAGGACCTGGGGAACGGCAAGACCCTGGTGAAGTTCGCGACGTCGCCGAAGATGTCGACCTACCTGCTGTTCTTCGGCCTGGGCGAGTTCGATCGCGCCTCGGTGAAGGCCGCCGGCGCCGACGTTGGCGTGGTCACCAAGAAGGGCGACACCCCCAAGGCGCAGTTCGCCCTGAAGGCGGCCGCCGACATCCTGCCCTGGTACAACGACTATTTCGGCACCCCGTACCCGCTGCCGGTCCTGGACAACATCGCCGCTCCGGGCCGCAGCCAGTTCTTCAGCGCCATGGAGAACTGGGGCGCGATCTTCTACTTCGAATACGCGCTGCTGCTGGACCCGAAGATCTCGACCGAGAGCGACAAGCAGACCGTCTTCACCACCGTGGCCCACGAGATGGCCCACCAGTGGTTCGGCGACCTGGTCACCATGGCCTGGTGGGACGATCTGTGGCTGAACGAGGGCTTCGCCTCGTGGATGGAGGGCCGGGCGACCGAGCACTTCCACCCGGAATGGAACGCCAACCTGAACGCCGTGGGCGGCCGCGAATACGCCATGGGCCTGGACGCCCTGTCGACCACCCATCCGGTGGTTCAGCATGTGACCACCGTCGAGCAGGCCAGCCAAGCCTTCGACGGCATCACCTACCAGAAGGGCGAGGCCGTCATCCGCATGCTGGAAAGCTATGTGGGTCACGACGCCTGGCGTGACGGCGTGCGCGCCTACATGAAGAAGCACGCCCACGGCAATACGGTCAGCGACGATCTGTGGTCGTCGGTCGAGGGCGCGGCCAGGAAGCCGATCACCGCCATCGCCCACGACTTCACCCTGCAGCCCGGCGTGCCGATGATCACCGTCGACGCGGCGACCTGCGCGGCCGGCAAGACCACCCTGACCCTGACGCAGGGCGAGTTCAGCAAGGACATGCCGGGCAAGACGCCGCTGCTCTGGCGCGTGCCCGTCACCGTTCAGGCTATCGGCGGCGGCGAGGCCAAGACGCTGGTCACTGGCGGCAAGGGCTCGGTCACGGTCGACGGCTGCGGCCCGGTCGTGGTCAATGCCGGCCAGAATGGCTATTTCCGCACCCAATACGGCGCCGAGCGCTTCGGCGGCATCGTCCAGAGCTTCGCCAAGCTGCCGGCGATCGACCAGTTGGGCGTGATGAGCGACGCCTGGTCGATGGGCCTGGCCGGCTACCAGCCCGCCACCGACTTCCTCGACCTGGCCAAGGCCACGCCGGCCGACGCCGACCCGCAGGTGTTCTCGAAGATCGCCGGCGTCTATTCCAGCATCGACAACTATTACGAGGGCATGCCGGCCGAACGCGCTGCGTTCCGCAAGCTGGCCGTCGCCAAGCTGCGCCCGCTGCTGGCCAAGGTGGGCTGGACCGCCCAGTCGGGCGAGCCCGACAGCACCGCCATCCTGCGTGGCGAACTGATTGGCACGCTGGGCGGCCTGGGTGACCCGGAGGTCGTGGCCGAGGCCACCCGCCGGTTCAACGCCGAGAAGACCGATCCGTCGGCCATCCCCGGTCCGCTGCGCAAGACCATCCTCAGCGTCGTGGCCCGTCACGCCGACGCCGCCACCTGGGACGCCATCCATGCCCAGGCCCTGGCCGAGAAGACCCCGCTGATCCGCGCCCAGCTGTTCTCGCTGCTCGCCTCGGCCGAGGACGAGACCCTGGCCAGGAAGGCATTGGAGCTGGCCCTGACGCCGGAGCCGGGCGAGACCATGTCCAGCACGATGATCTCACGCGTCGCCGGCGCGCATCCGGACATGACCTTCGACTGGGCCGTGGCCAACAAGGACAAGGTCAACGAAAAGGTCGACTCCACCTCGCGCACCCGGTTCATCCCCGGTCTGGGCGCCGGCTCGTCGAACCCGGCCATGGCCGAGAAGATCAAGGCCTGGGCCGCGGCCAATCTGGCGGAAGGTTCGCGCAAGGAAGCCGACAAGGCCGCCGCCTCGGTGCTGAACCGCGCCAAGATCCGCCAGCAGCGCCTGCCGGCCATCACCGCCTGGGTGGGCAAGAACAGCTAAATCCTCGATAACGTGATATATTTCCTGGCCGCGCTCCACAGGGGTGCGGCCATTTTTCTTTGTCTTGAGGACAGAATCCCCCTCGCGGTATGGGGTTATGGCCTTGCACCCCGCTACCCATCCCCCATATCCGGCTTCGAAGCGGGGTTGACGGGCTCGTCAAGTTCGCACAACGCATTTTGCCCGCTCGGCTTTCACCGGCGGAGCAGGATGTGGATCTAACCGTAGAGCGTACGAACCCATCGGGGACGGGAACGAGAAAAACCGGGGCGCTTCCGAGAAGGCCCTCGTCACCACCGTCCGCCTAAAGGAGCGAACAGGTACCAAAATGAGCAAGATTATCGGCATCGACCTTGGCACCACGAACTCGTGCGTGGCCATCATGGACGGCAAGAACCCGAAGGTGATCGAGAACGCCGAAGGCGCTCGCACCACGCCGTCGGTCGTGGCCTTCCTGGAAGACGGCGAGCGCCTTGTCGGCCAACCCGCCAAGCGCCAGGCCGTGACCAACCCGACCAACACGCTGTTCGCGATCAAGCGCCTTATCGGCCGCAACGCCAGCGATCCGGTGGTCGAAAAGGACAAGGGCATGGTGCCCTACGAGATCGTCAAGGGCCCGACCGGCGACGCCTGGGTCAAGGCCCACGGCAAGGACTACAGCCCGCAGGAAGTGTCGGCCTTCATCCTGCAGAAGATGAAGGAAGCCGCCGAAGCCCACCTGGGCGAGCCGGTGACCAAGGCGGTCATCACCGTTCCGGCCTACTTCAACGACGCCCAGCGTCAGGCGACCAAGGACGCCGGCAAGATCGCCGGCCTGGAAGTCCTGCGCATCATCAACGAGCCGACCGCGGCGGCCCTGGCCTACGGCCTGGACAAGAACGACGGCAAGAAGATCGCCGTCTATGACCTGGGCGGCGGCACGTTCGACGTCTCGATCCTGGAAATCGGCGACGGCGTCTTCGAGGTGAAGTCGACCAACGGCGACACCTTCCTGGGCGGCGAGGACTTCGACCTGCGGATCGTCGACTACCTGGCCGACGAGTTCAAGAAGGAGCAGGGCGTCGACCTGCGCAAGGACAAGCTGGCCCTCCAGCGCCTGCGCGAAGAAGCGGAAAAGGCCAAGAAGGAGCTGTCCTCGACGGCCCAGTACGAGGTCAACCTGCCGTTCATCAGCATGAACGCCTCGGGCCCGCTGCACCTGAACATCAAGCTGTCGCGCGCCAAGCTGGAAGCCCTGGTCGACGACCTGATCGCCCGCACCATCGGTCCGTGCGAACAGGCCCTGAAGGACGCCGGCCTGAAGAAGAGCGACATCGACGAAGTGATCCTGGTCGGCGGCATGAGCCGCATGCCCAAGGTCCAGCAGGCGGTGCAGGACTTCTTCGGTCGCGAACCGCACAAGGGCGTGAACCCCGATGAAGTCGTGGCGCTGGGCGCGGCCGTCCAGGCCGGCGTGCTGCAAGGCGACGTCAAGGACGTGCTGCTGCTGGACGTGACCCCGCTGACCCTGGGCATCGAGACCCTGGGCGGTGTGTTCACCCCGCTGATCGAACGCAACACCACGATCCCGACCAAGCGCTCGCAGACCTTCTCGACCGCCGACGACAACCAGTCGGCCGTGACGATCCGCGTGTTCCAGGGCGAACGCCCGATGGCCGTCGACAACAAGGTCCTGGGTCAGTTCGACCTGGTCGGCATCCCGCCGGCGCCGCGCGGCGTGCCGCAGATCGAGGTCACCTTCGACATCGACGCCAACGGCATCGTGCAAGTCCACGCCAAGGACAAGGCTACCAACAAGGAGCACTCGATCCGCATCCAGGCCAACGGCGGCCTCTCGGACAGCGACATCGAGCGCATGGTCAAGGAAGCCGAGGCCAACAAGGCCGCGGACGAGAAGAAGAAGCAGCTGGTCGAGGCCAAGAACCAGGGCGAGGCGATCCTGCACTCGACCGAGAAGGCTCTGGCCGAGCATGGCGACAAGGTCGGCGCGACTGAAAAGACCGCGATCGAGACCGGCGTCACCGAGCTGAAGACCGCCCTGGAAGGCGAGGACGTCGAGGCCATCCAGGCCAAGACCCAGGCGCTGATCCAGGCGTCGATGAAGCTGGGCGAAGCCATGTACGCTTCGCAGCAGGGTTCGGCCGAAGGCGCTGACGGCGCTGGGGCCGCGGACGATGGCGTCGTCGACGCCGAGTTCGAAGAAGTCGACGACAACAAGCCGGCGAACTAATCGCCATGCGCGCGCCGCGGAACATCAGCGACAGCCCTGTTCCGCGGCCGCGACCTCTTGCCGCTTCGCCCGAGGACGCCTTGCGCCGGGCCGCGTGCTATCCCACCTCTTCCTTCATCAACGCCACTTTCGTGGGCCTTTTGGGCGCCAGACGCTGATTATGCGCGACTATTACGAAATTCTCGGCGTGACCCGGACCATCGACGATGCTGGTCTGAAGTCCGCGTTCCGCAAACTGGCGATGGAACACCACCCGGACCGCAACGGGGGCTGTGAGAACGCCACTGGCCGGTTCAAGGAAATCAACGAGGCCTATTCGGTCCTCTCCGATCCGCAGAAGCGCGCGGCCTATGACCGCTTCGGCCATGCCGGCGTCAACGGCGGCCAAGGCGGCGCGGGCGGTTTCGGCGGCCAGGGCTTCGACGCCGGCGACATCTTCAACGATGTCTTCGGGGACGTGTTCGGCGAGATGTTCGGCGGCGGTCGTCGCCAGTCGAACGGCCCGCAGCGCGGCCAGGACCTGCGCTATGACCTGGAGATCGCCCTCGAGCAGGCCTATGCCGGCGCCGAGGTCGAGATCAAGGTGCCCGCCGCCATGACCTGCGAGGTCTGCGAGGGCTCGGGCGCCAAGCCCGGCACCAGCCCCACCGTCTGCGGTACGTGCGGCGGCGCCGGCCGGGTCCGCGCCACCCAAGGCTTCTTCGCGGTCGAGCGCGGCTGCCCGCGCTGCGGCGGCTCGGGCCGCCTGGTCCTGGATCCCTGCACCAACTGCCATGGCCACGGTCAGGTGCGCCGCGAGCGCATCCTGTCGGTCCGCATCCCCGCCGGCGTCGACGACGGCGCCCGGATCCGTCTGGCGGGCGAGGGGGACGCGGGCGCGCGCGGCGGGCCGCGCGGCGACCTCTACATCTTCCTGTCGGTGATCCCGCACGAGCTGTTCGAGCGCGATGGCCTGGACCTGCTGTGCACCGTGCCCGTGCCGATGACCACCGCGGCCCTCGGCGGCGAGATCGAGGCCCCCTGCCTGCTGGGCGGCGAGGCTTGCGACGGCGAGTGCAAGATCACCGTCGCCGTCCCCGAAGGCGCCCAGACCGGCAAGACCGTCCGCCTCAAGGGCAAGGGCATGCCGTCCCTGCGCAGCCGCCAGCGCGGCGACCTGGTGGTCGAGCTGTTCGTCGAAACCCCGACCCACCTGTCCGCCCGTCAGAAGGAACTGATGCGCGAGCTGGCCGGCCTGTGCGGCGAGAAACAGAACCCCAAGTCCGCCAATTTCGTCGGCAAGGCGAAGAGGTTCTGGGAAGAGGTCACGGGGAATTAGGGCGCGCTTGGCGCTCTAGCAGGATTTCGGAATCGTTCTATAATTGTTCTGATCTGGCCTGCGAGCCGGGTGCCTACTCGCTGAGGTGCCTTCCTGATGTCTGATGATCCCGAGCACGCTCGTAAAATCGCCGACTTGGCATTCAACGAAGCGCTTCAGAAACTTTCTCAGGATCACCCTCACGCTCCCCCGGAGCCTATCCCCGTGCGGCGGGCCGAGGAAACGATAGAAGGGTTGATGGCGGCGTTCGAAGCTGCCGCTCAGCTCGACGCTAACGGTAGCGAGTACTGGTTCGGCCGCGATCTGCAGATCCTGCTTGGGTACACCAAGTGGGACAACTTTCTCGCTGTCATCGCTAAGGCCAAGGACGCGTGCGTTGAAGCCGGTCATCGACGTGAAGACCATTTTGCCGGCGTCGGAAAAATGGTCCAACTCGGTAGCGGAGCAGAGCGCGAGATCGATGACATCGTTCTCAGCCGCTACAGCCCTTTGTATCCTTCGGTCTGAAAGATCGCGAATTCCACCCCCTCACGAACACCCGCGTTCTTCGCCGCACTCGCTAGGTGCTTGTTGTGAGTCTTGATCTCATCACGAAGAAGAACCCTCCGCTCGTCCTCGGACAGCGGTAGATACCCTTGGGCTTCTTGGTCCGCGATCTCCTGACGGCGCGTCTGGATTGCGAAGTAGGTCTGCGCGAAGGCTATCGGTCGTTTTCGGCCGTCACCATTCTGAGCCGTCAGATAGCAAGCGTATGGTGGACTGGATGTTGCGGGCATTCGCCTACGTAAGAGTTTGACGGCCAAGCAAGCCATTCTTGATCACATGGGCAGCACAGAGCTCGCGGCAAATCTCTTTCGCGCTACGCAAACTGAAGAGAAGCTGCGCCGCGAAGGCATCAAGGGCCGATTGGCTGCCAATCGCGCGCACTTTGATGTCGGAGCGAAGGTTCGCCAAACCATCAAGGACATTGGTGGGCAGATGCCAGAGGCGCTTCCTGCTGCCGAAGACATCAAGAAAGTGGGGCGCAGGCTTCAGAAGGCCATCAAGAATACGGGAAGGGGTTTGAAGTGAGCGCGTTCGGTTCTTGAGAGCGCTGGTTCGGAGCATTGTGCAAAAAATGCAAATTGCTCCCCATGTGGATAACCCTTTCCAACCCCTTAACGCCACCCGCGACGCTCTGTAGTTTCGGGCGTCATGAACGCCCACGCCACGCCGACCCCTGCCCACCTGCTCGATCCCGCCGGCGCGACGCCGGTGATGCAGCAGTTCTTCGAGATGAAGGCGCGGCAGCCCGATGCGTTGATCTTCTTCCGCATGGGCGACTTCTACGAGCTGTTCTTCGACGACGCCTACAAGGCCGCCGCCGCGCTGGGCATCAGCCAGACCTTCCGGGGAACCCACAACGGCCAGCCGATCCCGATGGCCGGCGTGCCGCAGCACGCGGCCGAGGCCTATCTGTCCAAGCTGATCCGCCTGGGCTTCAAGGTCGCCGTCTGCGAGCAGATGGAAGACCCGGCCGAGGCCAAGAAGCGCGGCTCCAAGTCGGTCGTTCGTCGCGACATCGTCCGGGTCGTCACGCCGGGCACCCTGACCGAGGACGGCCTGCTGGACGCCCGCGGCGCCAATCGCCTGGCCGCCGTCGCCATCCGTGCGGGCCAGGCGGCGGTGGCCTCGGTCGAGCTGTCGACCGGCGAGGTCGAGGTGTTCGCGGTGGCCAAGGAGGCCGTGGCGCCGATCCTGGCCGCCCTGGCCCCGTCCGAGACCCTGGTCGCCGACCGCCTGCTGTCGGACGACGCCCTCTCCCAGACCCTGAAGATCTGCGGCGGCCTGGTGCAGCCGATGCCCTCGGCCCTGTCCGAGCCGCAGGCGTCCGAAGCGCGCGTCAAGCGCCTCTACGGCGTCGAGACCCTGGATGGCTTCGGCGGTCTCACCCCGGCCGAGATCGGGGCCCTGGGCCTGATCGCCGCCCACCTTGAGATGACCCAGGCCGGCAAGCTGCCGGCCCTGCGCGCGCCGCGCCGCGCCGCCGACGCCGACGTCATGGCCATCGACCCGGCCACGCGCGGCAGCCTGGAGATCGACCGTACCCAGACCGGCGACCGCAACGGCTCGCTCTTGGCCTGTATCGACCGCACGGTGACGGCCGGCGGCGCGCGGATGCTGGCCTCGCGCCTGGCCCGGCCGCTGCTGGACGTCGCCGCCATCGATCAGCGACTGGACGCCGTGGAGTGGTTCGTCGAGCACCGCCCTCTGCGCCAGCGCCTGCGCGAGGTGCTGAAGGGTTCGGGCGACATGGCCCGCGCGCTTTCCCGTCTTGCCCTGGGTCGAGGTGGGCCGCGCGATCTGGGTTGCCTGCGCGACACTCTGAAGTGCGGCGAGCGTCTGGCCGGCATGGCGGGCGGTTCGCCTGATCCGCTGTCGCCGCCGCCGTTCGAGCTGGAGCACGCCTTCAAGGCCCTGACCCCGTCGCTGCACGAGGGCCTGTCGCAATTCCTGAACACCCTGGAGCAGGGCCTGGGCCCCGATCTCCCGGCCCTGGCCCGCGACGGCGGCTTCGTAGCCGCCGGCGTCCGGCCCGAGCTGGACCAGGCGCGGGGCCTGCGCGACGACAGCCGCAAGGTGATCATCGCCCTGGAAGCCCAGCTGATGGCCGAGAGCGGCGTGCCGCTGAAGATCCGCCACAACGGCGTGCTCGGCTATTTCGTCGAGGCCACCGCCGGCAAGGCCGACCCGCTGTTCCAGCCGCCGCTGAACGCCACCTTCATCCACCGCCAGACCCTGGCCAACCAGGTGCGCTTCACCACGGTGGAGCTGGCCGATCTGGACGCCCGCATCGCCCAGGCCGCCGAGCGGGCCCTGGCCATGGAGGTCGCCGCCTTCGAGGACTGGCGCGAACAGGCCCGCGCCCACGCCGACGCCATCCAGATCGCCGCCGAGGCCCTGGCCCGACTGGACGTCGCCGCCGCCCTTGCCGAGTGGGCCGAGGACGCCGGCGCGGTGCGGCCGATTGTCGACACGTCCTACGCCTTCGACGCCAAGGGCGCTCGCCACCCGGTGGTCGAGGCCGCCGTCAAGCGCGCCGGGGATCCCTACACTCCAAACGACTGCTGTCTGGACGCCTCGGGCGAGACCGGCGCGCGGCTGTCGATCGTCACCGGTCCGAACATGGCCGGTAAGTCGACCTTCCTGCGCCAGAACGCCTTGCTGGCGATCCTGGCGCAATCGGGCTGCTACGTGCCGGCCGCCAGCTTCCGCCTCGGCGTCGTCGACCGCCTGTTCAGCCGCGTCGGCGCGGGCGACGATCTGGCCCGCGGCCGCTCGACCTTCATGATGGAGATGGTCGAGACCGCCGCCATCCTCACCCAGGCCGGGCCGCGCAGCCTGGTGATCCTGGACGAGATCGGCCGGGGCACGGCCACCTACGATGGTTTGGCGATCGCCTGGGCCTGCGCCGAGGCTCTGCACGACACCAATAGGAGCCGCGCCCTGTTCGCCACGCACTATCACGAGCTGGCGACGCTGGAGGAGCGGATGGCGCACGTCTCCAACCTCTCCCTGCGGGCCAAGGAGTGGAACGGCGACCTCGTCTTCCTGCACGAGGCGGCGCCGGGGCCGGCCGATCGCTCGTACGGCGTGCAGGTGGCCAAGCTGGCTGGCGTGCCTGGTCCGGTGGTCGTTCGCGCCCGCGAGGTTCTGGACCGCCTGGAGAGCAAGGACCAGTCGCCGGCCAAGCTGGACGACCTGCCGCTGTTCGCCGTCAGCCAGGCCGTGGCGCAGGCGCCCGCCAAAGCGGCGCCCAGCGTCGTCGAGGACTCCCTGGCCGACCTCGATGTTGACGGGATGAGCCCTCGCGAGGCCCTGGAAGCCCTCTATCGTCTTAAGGGTCTGCTCAAGACCTAGCGCGTAACCATATAGGCCATATGCCCCGTCGCCTTCGCCCCACCCGCCTGGAACATGTCGTCGACGGGCACGCCCTGCGTGCGCGCCTGTCCGCCGCCGCTCTGGATTCCATCGGCAACGAGGCCGAGCAGCGCGCCCGGGCCATCGACATCCTCAAGCAGGCGCTGTTTCGCGGCCGGATGATCGCCAAGGAGCGGCTGGAGAACGGCGCCAGCGGCGTCGAGACCGCCCGCCTGATCAGCGGCGTCACCGACGAGGTGATCACCGCCCTCTACGATTTCACGACGGTCCACGTCTTCCGGGCCCGCAACCCGACCGAGGGCGAGCGCCTGTGCCTGCTGGCCGTCGGCGGCTATGGCCGGGGCACCCTGGCCCCGTTCAGCGACATCGATCTCCTGTTCCTGCGGCCCTACAAGCAGACGCCGCACGCCGAGAGCGTGATCGAGTTCATGCTCTATGCGCTGTGGGACCTGGGCTTCAAGGTCGGCCACGCCTCGCGGACCATCGAGGAGTGCGTGCGCCTCTCGAAGGAAGACTTCACGATCCGCACCTCGATCCTGGAGGCCCGCCGGCTGACCGGCGACGAACGCCTGGCCAACGATCTGAAGAAGCGCTTCCGCGACGACGTGATGAAGGGCACCGGCGCCCAGTTCGTCGCCGCCAAGCTGAAGGAGCGCGACGACCGCCAGGCCCGGGCCGGGACCAGCCGCTATATGGTCGAGCCCAACGTCAAGGAAGGCAAGGGCGGCCTGCGCGACCTCCATACCCTGATGTGGATCGCCGAATATCTCCACCCGGTCGACCGGCCCGAGGACGTCTTCAAGATGGAGGTGTTCTCGACCCGCGAGACCAAGGCCTTCATCCGCGCCTTCGACTTCCTGCACGCCGTGCGCGCCCACCTGCACTTCACGACGGGCCGGCCCGAAGAGCGGCTGACCTTCGACCTGCAGCCCGAGATCGCCCGGCGCATGGGTTATGGCGACCGGGGCGACGCGCCGGCGGTCGAGCGGTTCATGCGCCGCTACTTCCTGATCGCCAAGGAGGTCGGGGCCCTGACCCGCGCCTTCTCGGCCAAGCTGGAAGCCGAGCACTTCAAGAACGAACCCAAGGGCATTTCGCGGTTCCTGCCGGGCGGCCGCCCCAAGCGCAAGGCGCTGGATGTCGAGGGCTTCTACGAGGATGGCGGTCGCCTGAATATCGACGGGCCGGCGGTCTTCGAGGCCGATCCGGTCAATCTGATCCGCCTGTTCAAGATCGCCGACGAGCGCGACCTCGACCTGCATCCGGACGCCTTCACGGCGGTGACCCGCGGCCTGTCGCTGATCACGTCCAAGGTCCGCCGGGCCCCCGAGGCCTGCCGGGCGTTCCTGGACCTCCTGGCGCGCGGCAAGCGCAGCTATCGCACCCTGACCCTGATGAACGACGCCGGCGTGCTGGGCCGCTTCATCCCGGAGTTTGGCCGGGTCGTGGCCCAGATGCAGTTCAACATGTACCACTCGTACACGGTGGACGAGCACACCCTGCGGGCCGTGGGCGTGATCGGCGACATGGCGGCCGGCCGGCTGGTGGAGGACCATCCCCTGGCCGTCTCGATCATGCCGTTGATCGAGGACCGCGAGGCGCTGTTCCTGGCCATGCTGCTGCACGACACCGGCAAGGGCGGAGTGGGCGGCCAGGAAAAGGCCGGGGCCCGCGCCGCCCGCAGCGCCTGCGAGCGTCTGGGCGTGGACCGCACCAAGGTCGAGCTGGTCGCCTGGCTGGTCGAGAACCACCTCGTGATGAGCGACTTCGCCCAGAAGCGCGACGTGTCCGATCCCGGCACCGTCGCCGCCTTCGCCCGCATCGTCGAGAACCCCGAGCGCCTGCGCCTGCTGCTGGTCATCACCGTCGCCGACATCCGCGCCGTGGGGCCGGGGGTGTGGAACGGCTGGAAGGGCCAGCTGCTGCGCGAGCTCTACAACGCCACCGAGGCCGTGTTCCGGGGCGGGCGCGGCAGCGACGCCGCCGCCAATGTCCTGCGCCACCAGGAGAGCCTGGCCGAGGCCGCTCGCGCCACGCTGCTGGAGATCGACCCGGCCGCCAAGGGCTGGGTCTCGGCGATGGAGAACGCCTATTTCAGCGCCTTCCCGCAGGAGGAGCTGTTCGAGCATGCCGCCCTGGCCCGCCGCGCCGCCATCCAAGGCGGGGCCGCCGCCGAGGGCCGAGTGCACCCTAACCAGAACGCCGCCGAGATCGTGATCGCCGCCAAGGACCGTCGCGGCCTGTTCGCCGACCTGGCCATGGCCATTTCGGCCCTAGGCGGCAATGTCGTCGGCGCGCGCGTCTTCACCTCCCGCCAGGGCCAGGCGCTGGACGTCTTCTACGTCCAGGACGTGACCGGCGCGCCGTTCGGCTGCGAGAATCCGCGCGCCCTGCGCCGCCTGGCCGATGCGCTGGAAGCCGCCGGCAAGGGCGAGTCTCTGGGCGTCGAGCCGCGCCGGGGCTCCGAACAGTCCCGCGCCGCCGCCTTCGCCATCGCGCCGACCGTGACGATCGACAACGAGGCGTCCAACGACGCCACGGTGGTCGAGGCCTCGGGCCGCGACCGGCCTGGCCTGCTGCACGCCTTGGCCAAGACCCTGGCCGACAACGGTCTGTCCATCCAGTCGGCCCATATCGACGGCTATGGCGAGCGGGCGGTCGACGCCTTCTACGTCCAGACGCCGGAAGGCGGAAAGCTGACCGAGACCCGCAAGGTGGCCGTCGTCAAGGCCGACCTGCTGGCGGCTCTGGAGCAGAACGAGGCCACCGCGCCCGCCGCCCGTCCAGGCCTGAAGCGCGCGCGGGCCAGCGTGGCGCGGTAGGTCTGTCTTGCCGGCGTCACGGATCACCGCCTAGACTTGCGCCGTAGCCGGGGAAAGACATGAAGCCGCCCATCAAGCGCCTGGCCGACATCAAGCCCGGGTCGACCGCCGAGACCTATGCCCGCCCCACGCCGAAGGTGGCGCGGCGTCAGACCGCCAAGGTGCTGACGCCCGAGGAAAAGGCGGCGTTCCTGGCCTCGCGCCCGGACCTGTCGTCGAAGTCCTGAGCGGGATCGACATCGCGAGCCTGGCTGCTTAGACCTTCCCACAGGTTGAGTGCGGAAACCGTATGGCGAGCAATACATCGGCAAGCGTGGCGACGGGCGAGACCGCCGAACTCTGGGCGCTGTGGGACAAGCTCAAGCGCCTGTTCCCGGCCTGGAGCGTGCTGCCGGAAGCCTTCTACACCCCCGGCGCCTGGGGCTATGTGGGCGTCGATTTCGTCAGCGGTTTTCGCAAGAACCCCTTGAGGAGTACTGGACAGTCAAGTGCGATGATCGATAATCATCGGGCTCGATTTCAGTTTCGATCGTCCGGATGGATCCGCTCAGCGACGTCATCGCCCTGCTCCGGCCGAACTCGGTCATCTCCAAGCCCATCACCGGCCGGGGAGCCTGGGGCGTGCGCTACGCCGCCCACGACGCGCCCGGCTTCGCGATCGTTCTGAAGGGCGAATGCTGGATCGCCTTCGAGGGCCAGCCGGCCTTCCGGATGGGGCAGGGCGACTTCCTGTTGCTGCCGTCGACGCCGGCCTTCACCCTGAGCAGCGGCCCCGGCATGGCCGGCGAGGCGCGCGAACCCACGGACATCCCCGTCCGGCACGGTGAGCAGGAGGGCGAGGCCGATTTCGAGTCCCTGGGCGGCGCTTTCGGCATCGAGCGGGTCAACGCGTCGCTGCTGCTGGCCCTGCTGCCGCGCATGATCCACATCCCCGCCTCGGAGGGGCGGACCGACCGCCTGGCGGGCGTGATCGCGCTGATCATGGACGAATGCGGACGCGACGAGCCAGGCAAGGACATGATCCTGCGGCGGATGCTGGAGGTCCTGCTGGTCGAGGCCCTGCGCTGGCGGGGCGTGGCCCGCGATGACGCCCGGGCCGGCCTGTTGAACGGCCTGCGCGACCCGGCGCTGGCCCGGGTTCTGCGGGCCATGCACGCCGACGTGCGCGCCCACTGGACGGTCGCGGGACTGGCCAAGATCGCCGGCTTGTCGCGATCGGCCTTCGCCGCGCGCTTCGGCGAGGTGCTGGGCTGCGGGCCGATCGAGTATCTGGCGCGTTGGCGCATGGCCCTGGCCAGGACCGCCCTTGTCAGCGGAGACAAGACCCTCGACAGGATCGCCGACGAGATCGGCTATGAGTCCGCCAGCGCCTTCAGCACGGCCTTTCGCAAGCGGCAGGGCTGCTCACCTGGCCGGTTCGTTCGAAGCCTCGCCGCCTGATCTGGACGATCGGAAACTAATCTTGGACGTTCGATTATCGATCGGCCTGGTGTGAAGGCGCATTGAGGAGACGTCCAATCTGTGGAGGTCCCCATGCAAACCATCCTGATCACCGGCGCGTCCTCGGGCTACGGCCTCGAAACCGCTCGCTATTTTCTGGCCAATGGTTGGCGCGTCATCGCCACCATGCGCCGGCCCGACCCGAGCGTCCTGCCGCGTTCAGAGACCCTGCGCATCCTGCCGCTGGACGTGACCCAGCCGGACAGCATCGCCGCGGCCATCGTCGCCGCCGGTCCGATCGACGCCCTGGTCAACAATGCCGGGGTCGGTGTCGTCGGCGCGTTCGAAGCCACGCCGATGGCCCACATCCGCAAGGTGTTCGACACCAACACCTTCGGCGTCATGGCCATGTGCCAGGCGGTGATCCCGGGGATGCGGGCGCGCCGTTCGGGCGTGATCGTCAACGTCACCTCGACCGTCACCCTGGCCGCCATGCCGCTGGCCGCCGCCTATACCGCCAGCAAGCAGGCCATCGAGGGCTTCACGGGGTCGCTGGCCCACGAGCTGGGTCATTTCGGCGTGCGCGTGAAGCTGGTCGAGCCCGGCTATGGCCCGACGACCCGCTTCAGCCAGAACACCGACGTCAAGGTCGAGGACCTGATCCCGCCGGCCTATGCCGACTTCGCCGCGCCGATCTTCGAGAGCTTCGCCAAGCCGGCGATGACCACCCGGGAGATCGACGTCGCCGAAGCTGTTTGGGACGCCGTCGCCGACACCAAGGGCCGGCTGCGCTTCCCCGCCGGCGCGGACGCGGCGGCGCTTTTCAAGGCGCGGTTCGGCTAGAGCTCCGCGGTCCCTTTCACACCTTCAGCGGTCTCCGCGTGAAGCGGCGGAGCCGTGCGTTCTCACGCCGCCGCGTGGTCCTTCAGCACCCCCAGGGTCACCACCGCCAGCATCTCCTCGTGGGTGGCGTCCAGCACCACCTGGGGCGCCATGCCGGCGTCGAGGGCTTCCTTCCAGCGGCCGGCGCACAGACACCAGCGGTCGCCAGCCTTCAGCCCCGGGAAGGCCAGTTCGGGACGCGGCGTGGAGAGGTCGTTGCCCTGGTTCTTGGAGAAGGCCAGAAAGTCGTCGGTCATCACCGCGCAGACGGTGTGCAGGCCCAGGTCGTGCGGCCCCGTCTCGCAGCAGCCGTTGCGGTAGAAGCCGGTGACCGGATCCATCGAGCACGGGACGAGTTCGCCGCCCATGACGTTCCTGGCGCTCTTGTCGTATCGAGTGGTGCTCATGGGGCGATCCTAGTCCTGTGAGGGACGGCGCCAAGCCGCTTCCCGTACGGGGAAGGCTTTTGCTGCGTCGCAGCGATGCTAGGGTCGCACCAAGGACAAGAGAGCAGGGGATTTTCCGTGACCGACACCGCCATCCGCCCGCGCCGCAGCGCCCTCTATATGCCGGCGTCCAACGCCAAGGCCGTCGAGAAGGCCCGCACCCTGGACGCCGACGTGATCATCCTCGACCTGGAAGACGCCGTCGCGCCGGAGATGAAGCCGGCGGCGCGCGAGGCGGCGGCGGCGGCGGTCAAGGCCGGCGGCTTCGGCGCGCGCGAGGTGGTGATCCGGGTCAATGGAATCGACACCCCCTGGGGCGCCGAGGACCTGCGGGCCGCCGCCGAGGCCGGGCCGGACGCGGTGCTGGTTCCGAAGGTCAGCGACGCCGCGGAGGTCCGGTTGTACGACCAGCACCTGAACGCCGCCCCGCCCGCGACCCGGCTGTGGACGATGATCGAGACCGCCAAGGCCGCCTTTCACCTGTGGGATATCGCCGGCGCGGTCCACGGCACGCGGCTGTCGACCTGGGTCATGGGCGTCAATGACTTCGCCAAGGAGATGCGGGCTCGCCAGACGCCGGACCGCGCGCCGTTCTTGCCGCTGCTGACCCTGTCGGTGGCGGCGGCGCGGGCCCACGGCCTGAACATCCTGGATGGGGTGCACAACGACATCGAGGACCTGGAGGCCCTGGAGGCGGTCTGCGTCCAGGGCGTCGACTTCGGCTTCGACGGCAAGACCTTGATCCATCCCAAGCACCTGGAAATCTGCAACCGGGTGTTCTCGCCCTCGCCGGACGACATCGCCTGGAGCCAGGCGGTGATCGCCGCCTTCAACGCGCCCGAAAATGCTGGCAAAGGAGCTTTGCGGGTCGACGGCAAGATGGCCGAGCGCTTGCATCTGACGCAGGCGCAGCGTCTTGTCGCGGTGGCGCAGGCCATCGCGGGACGCGGGGCAGACGCCGAAATGGGGCGCTAGAAGGTTTCGTATGCGGGCTCGGGCTATCGTTTTTTCCGTCGTCTTGCTGGCCAGCCCCGCGCTGGCGCAACAGACCCCGGCGACGGTCCCGCCCGCGGGCTATGTGCCGACCTTCGGGACCCAGGCCGCGCCGCCGACCGCTCCGGCGCCTCCAGTCGGGGCGCCGGCCGCGCCCGCCCCCCAGCAGGCGCCCGTCCTGGACTCGTCGCAGATCCCGCAGGCTCTCGATCCGATGGCCGACCTGATCTCGCAGAGCGGCCAGGCGGTCGACGAAGAGACCGCCGAGACCGCCGCCAACAAGCCCACCGCCAAGCACCGGGCCGCCATCCTGCCGATCCCGCCGCCGGAGCCCGAGGCGCCGACCGGCGGCGAGCTGACCAAGGCCCAGGTCTACGAACTTCGGGTCAAGGGCTCGATCGCGGCCGCCCAGAACCTGCAAGGCCCGCTGGACGGCGGCTGGCGGATCGTCGGCAACGACGGCGGCCAGCTCTACGCCCTGCAGATCGTCGACAAGGCCGGCGGGTATGGCGAGCTTGAAGGCGCCTGGCGTGATGTCCGCCGTCCGGGGGCCGTCGGCTCGACGGGGCTGATCGACGACCTGCGCCGCGATGGCGACGTCGTCGTCGTCCGCTTCAGCCCCAAGGGCGGCCAATCCACGACCCTGACCCTGCGTCCGTCCGGCTACGAGCGATGGTCGGGCGAACTGGTCGAGAACGGCGCGACCCAGGCGGTCAATGCCGAACACATTCTTCCGCAGGCTCCGCCCGGCTACGAAGGGCAGGGGCGCGGGCCCTATGTCTGGCCGCCGCGCGTGGTCGCCCGTTCGCCGGCCCCGGCCGCCGCCGCCCCGGCCTGCTCGACCCGGGGCAAGAAGGGCAAGGCCTTGAAAGCCGCCAAGGCCAAGTGCGCCGCCGTGGCCAAGAAGGGCGGCAAGGCCTCGGCCCTCAAGAAGGGTAAGGGCGGCAAAGCCAAGGCGACCCCGGCTCGCAAGGGCAAGGTGACGGCGGCCAAGAAGGGCTCGGCCAAAAAGAAAAAGCGTTAGGGCCTCAAGGCGTCCCGGGCCGCCGCGATCGGGGCCGCGAGGCCCTCAGCGGTATAGGTGGCGGCCGGGCTGTGGCCCCAGACGGGACCGGGCCAGGCCGGATCGCCCTTTCGACGACCCACGACGTGGACGTGCAGCTGGGCCGTGACATTGCCCAGCGCCCCGACGTTCAGCTTGTCGACCGCCAGGCCCAGCGCCGCCCCGACCGCGCGGACGGTGGTCCCGGCAAGGACGATCTCCTCCATCAGCTGGATCCGGTGAGCCGTCTCGAGGTCCTCGATCTCCCGCAGGCCGGGCTGGCGCGGGACCAAAACCAGCCACGGATAGCGGGCGTCGTCGTGCAGGCGCACCTCGCATAGCGGCAGGTCGGCGACCTTGTGCGACGTGGCGACGAAAGCCGGGTCGAGCGAGAACTCAGCCACGTTTCGGAACCGCCGCCCAGTAGTCGAAGTCGAGAATGACGCCCGGATTGTAGGCCTCGCCCTCCTTGTCCGGGAAGTCGTCGCAAAGCCGGTCCTTGGTCGCCACCAGCCGCAGGCGCAGGGCGCCGATCGAGCCCAGATCGGCCTTGTCCAGCACCTCGCTCCAGGCGAACACCGTGCCGCCGGCGAAGAACGGCGCCACGTGCCGCCCGCCGTTGATCGCCAGGATCAGGCCGGCGTTCTGCAAGCCATTGAACGACAGCGCCTTGGCGGTCGAGATCACCACGCCGCCATAGATCAGCCGCTTGCCCGACGGGTCCTTGGCCCGCTCGAACTGGTTGAAATGGACCTTGGCCGTGTTCTGCCACAAGCGCGTGGCCATCTGGTGCTCGGCCTCCTCGATCGCCATGCCGTCGACATGGTCGATCTTCTCGCCGATCGCATAGTCCTCGAAGGCGTGCGGCGCGCCGGCCAGGGCCCAGTCATAACCGCTGAGGTCCAGGCCTTCGGGAACCGCCAGATCGGCCGGGGCCACCGCCGCCGACAGGGTCGGGACCGCCTGATCGGTGATCTCGGCGCCCGGATCGCGCTTTCGGACCATCACCCAGCGGACATAGCTCAGCACGGCCTCGCCGCGCTGGTTGGTCCCGGTCGTTCGCACATAGACGACGCCGGTCTTGCGGTTGGAGTTTTCCTTCAGCCCGATCACGTCCGAGACGGCGCTCAGCGTGTCGCCGGGAAACACCGGGGCCAGGAAGCGGCCCTCTGCGTAGCCCAGGTTGGCGACGGCGTTCAGGCTGACGTCCGGCACGGTCTTGCCGAACACCACGTGGAAGGCGATCAGCGGGTCGACCGGGGCGGACATAAGGCCGCAGGCCTTGGCGAACTCGTCCGACGAGAACAGCGAGAAGCGCGGGCCGTAAAGCGCCGTGTACAGCGCGACATCGCCCGCCGTAACGGTTCGGGGCGTGGCGTGGACCAGTCTCTGGCCGAGCCGGAAGTCCTCGAAGAAATGGCCTGGATCGGTCTTGCTCATCCCCGGTGCTCCTTATCGCTGTTCCGCCATCTTTGCCGCAGTGCAGCGAAACCGGAAAGAGGGCTTGAGGCCGAGCCGCGACGGGTCTAGACCGCGCCCCGACATTCCACTGTCCACAGCCTTGATGGAGACCCCATGGCTCGCGCGAAGATCGCCCTTATCGGCGCCGGCATGATCGGCGGCACCCTGGCCCACATCGCCGCTCGCGAAGAGCTGGGCGACGTGATCCTGTTCGACATCGCCGAAGGCACCCCGCAGGGCAAGGCGCTGGATATCGCCGAAGCCTCGGCCGTGTTCGGCAAGGACGTGACCCTGAAGGGCGCCAACGCCTACGAGGACATCGCCGGCGCCGACGTCTGCATCGTGACCGCCGGCGTGCCGCGCAAGCCGGGCATGAGCCGCGACGACCTGCTGGGCATCAACCTGAAGGTCATGAAGGCCGTCGGCGAAGGCATCAAGGCCCACGCCCCGAACGCCTTCGTCATCTGCATCACCAACCCGCTCGACGCCATGGTCTGGGCCCTGCAGCAGTTCTCGGGCCTGCCGAAGGAAAAGGTCATCGGCATGGCCGGCGTCCTCGACTCGGCTCGCTTCGCCTACTTCCTGGCCGAAGCCACCGGCGTTTCGGTCGAAGACATCCACGCCTGGACCCTGGGCGGTCACGGCGACGACATGGTGCCGATGGTCCGTCACTCGACGGTCGGCGGCCTGCCGCTGCCGGAACTGGTCAAGCAAGGCTGGCTGACGCAAGAGAAGCTGGACGCCATCGTCGAGCGCACCCGCAAGGGCGGCGGCGAGATCGTCGCCCTGCTGAAGACCGGCTCGGCCTTCTACGCCCCGGCCGAGAGCGCCATCGCCATGGCGACCTCATACCTGAAGGACAAGAAGCGCGTCCTGCCGTGCGCCACCTACCTGACCGGCCAATACGGCCTGGACGGCCTCTATGTCGGCGTGCCGGTTGTCATCGGCGCCGGCGGCGCCGAAAAGATCGTCGAGTTCGAAACCAACGACGCCGAGAAGGCGATGTTCGCCGCTTCGGTCGCCTCGGTTAAGGGTCTGATGGAAGCCTGCAAGGCCATCGACAGCTCGCTGGTCTAAGCGAACCTTGATCCTGAAATGACGAAGGGCGGCTCCTCGCGGGGCCGCCCTTTTGCTTTGTTCGAAAACCCCGCCCTTCGACAGGCTCAGGGTGAGGTTTTCTACAGCTGAGCGCCTGCCCTCGTCCTCATCCTGAGCTTGTCGAAGGACGGGGACGACGCAAGGGCGGCTAGTGCGCCGCCTCGCCGCCTTCCTGCGAGATCTCCTCCAAGGTCTTGCCGACCTGCTTGGCGCCGTAGTCCTTGGCGACGTCGCCCAGCGAGAGGATGCCGGTCAGGTCGCCGGCGTCGTTCAGCACCACCAGCCGGCGGACCTGGTTGTTCGCCATCTTGGCGGTGGCGTCGGCCAGGACGTCGTCTTCCTTCACGCTCAGCACTTCGCCGTCCGACATGGCCTCGGAAATGGGGCTGTCGAAGCTGCGGCCCTCGGCGACCACCCGCAGGACGATGTCGCGGTCGGTGACCACGCCCACCACCTTGCCGTCGTCGACCACGGGGACCACCCCGCTTTCGACCTGGGCCATGGTCTGGGCGACCTGGCGGATGGTGTCGGAGGGACGGGCGACCGAGACCTGGCTGGTCATGGCGTCGCTGACTTTCATGGGGGAGCCTCGTGGGTTGGAATTGCGAGGCTGTAAAACCCTCAGCTTGGTCCAACCGTTCCGCTTCCGATCGTCACGGGGCGCGCCTATCTAGGCGCTTCCCCTTTCGTGGAGCTTCCCATGGCGATCTCTATCCATCAGGCCAGCGTGCCCGTGTTCATCCAGGGCCTGAAGGGTCTGAAGGGCGTGCTGACCAAGGCCGCCGCCCTGGTCGAGGCCAAGGGGTGGGATCCGGACGCCCTTCTGAAGGCGCGGCTCTATCCCGACATGTTCCCGCTGATCCGTCAGGTGCAGATCGCCACCGACTTCGCCAAGGGCGGCGCGGCGCGTCTGGCCGCGCAGGAAGTTCCGGCCTGGGACGACGTCGAGACCAGCTTCGCCGACCTGATCGCCCGCGTCGATCGCGCCATCGCCTATGTGGAAGGCCTGGACCCGGCCGCGTTCGAAGGTGGCCACGATCGTGACGTCCAGCTGGTTCGCCGCGGCGAGACCTACACCTTCAAGGGTCTGGACTATCTGCAGGGCCAGGCGATGCCGAACTTCTTCTTCCACATCACCACAGCCTACGCGATCTTGCGTCACAACGGCGTCGAGGTCGGCAAGCGCGACTTCCTGGGCACGGCGTAAGCTTCACCCCAATACCCAACCGTTTCCCCGGCGAAAGCCGGGGCCCAGATCTCGAAGCGCCGGGGATGATTGGATCGGCGCGGCGTTCATAGCGCCCGCCCCGGCGCTCTTCCATCTGGGTCCCGGCCTTCGCCGGGAAGACGGATTGAAGAGGTGCTTTTGACTCTTTCAGCTTTTTGAGACATAAGCCCCGGCTTCCGGCGCTTTATCAGCAGCGCCTCCACCGTCACGACCCCGGCCTGTTAGCGCAGGATCCATCCGGACGAGGACGGCGAGGACCCCCATCGACGTGATCGTCCATGGGGGCTGATTGCGTTTGGCCACCGCCTGCTCGCGAGCAGGCGGAGCCTTAAGGGGTCGAGCATGACGTCCGTCATGCGCGGGGATTTAACCAGGGTTCGACATGTTCGACGGCCTTACAGAGCGACTTTCCGACGTCTTCGAACGTCTTGGCGGTCGCGGCGTGCTGTCCGAGAAGGACATCGACGAAGCTCTGCGAGAAGTCCGCGTCGCCCTGCTCGAGGCCGACGTCGCCCTGCCGGTCGTCAAGGACTTCATCAGCAAGGCCAAGGAGCTGGCGGCTGGCGAAGCGGTCATTCGTTCGGTCAAGCCGGCCGACCAGGTGGTCAAGATTGTCTATGACGGCCTGGTCGACATGCTGGGCGGCGAGCAGCCGACCGGCCTGAACCTGGCGCTGAATCCGCCGTCGGTGATCCTGATGGCCGGCCTGCAGGGCTCGGGCAAGACCACCACCACCGGCAAGCTGGCCCTGCGCCTGTCCAAGACCGAGCGCAAGAAGGTGCTGGTCGCCTCGCTCGACACGCGTCGCCCGGCCGCCATGGAGCAGCTGGCGACCCTGGCCAAGCAGGTCGAGGTCGAGAGCCTGCCGATCGTCCCCGGCCAGAGCGCCCAGGACATCGCCAAGCGCGCGATGAGCGCCGCCAAGCTGGGCGGCTACGACGTCCTGATTCTCGACACCGCCGGCCGCACCACGCTGGACGAGGCGATGATGAGCGAGGCGGCGGACATCGCCCGCATCGCCCAGCCGTCCGAGACCATCCTGGTCGCCGACAGCCTGACCGGCCAGGACGCCGTGCGCACGGCCAAGGCGTTCCACGAGCGCCTGCCGCTGACAGGCCTGATCCTGACCCGCGCCGACGGCGACGGCCGCGGCGGCGCGGCCCTGTCGATGCGCCACGTCACCGGCCTGCCGATCAAGTTCCTCGGCGCCGGCGAGAAGATCGACCAGCTGGACGTGTTCGACGCCCGCCGCGTCGCCGGCCGCATCCTGGGCCAGGGCGACGTCGTGGCCCTGGTCGAGAAGGCCGCCGCCGACCTCGACCATGCCGAAGCCGAGCGCATGGCCAAGAAGCTGGCCAAGGGCAAGTTCGACCTCGACGATCTGTCGGCCCAGCTCTCCCAGATGCAGAAGCTAGGCGGCATGGAAGGCATCATGGGCCTGCTGCCCGGCGTGCAGAAGGTCAAGAAGCAGATCGCCGAGAGCGGCATCGACGACAGCATCTTCCGTCGCCAGCAGGCGATCATCAGCTCGATGACCAAGGAAGAGCGCAAGAAGCCCGACATCCTGGCCGCCTCGCGCAAGCGTCGTATCGCGGCCGGTTCGGGCGTCGACGTCGCCGAGGTCAACCGCCTGCTCAAGCAGCACCGCCAGATGGCCGACATGTTCAAGGCCATGTCCAAGGACGGCGGCAAGGGCATGGCCCGCATGGCCCAGATGATGGGCGGCGGCGACATGGCGCGCATGAAGAACATGGGCGGCGGCAGGATGCCCCAGCCCGATCCCAACGCAGCGGGGGGCCAAGGCCCCTCGGGGCTGCCCGGTCTGCCGGGCCTCGGGGGCGGCGGCGACGCCAAGCCCAACCCTCTCTCCGGCCTGGGCCTGCCCGGCTTCAACCCGTTCAAGAAATAGAACTTTAGACCAAGGACTACCTCAAATGCTGAAGATCCGTCTCGCCCGTGGCGGCGCCAAGAAGCGTCCGTACTACTCGATCGTCGTCGCCGACAGCCACTCGCCGCGCGATGGCCGTTTCATCGAGAAGGTCGGCACCTACAACCCGCTCCTCAAGAAGGACGACGCCAACCGCGTCACCCTGAAGGTCGAGTCGATCCAGGAATGGCTCAAGAAGGGCGCCCAGCCGACCGACCGCGTCGCCCGCTTCCTGGCCGCCCAAGGCCTGACCACCTGGGCCCACGGCAACAACCCGCAAAAGGGTACGCCGGGCAAGAAGGCCACGGAACGCAGCGCCGAGCGCGCTCAGCGCGACGAAGACCGCAAGCAAGCCGAGATCGACGCCAAGGCCGCCGCCGAAGCCGAGAAGGCCGCCGCGGCTGAAGCCGCCGCCGCCGCTGCCGCTGAAGCCGCCGCCGCTCCGGCCGTGGAAGAAGCTCCGGCCGCTGAAGTCGCTGCTGAAGAGGCTCCCGCCGCTGAAGAAGCTCCGGCCGCCGAAGCTCCGGCTGCTGAAGAAACCACCGAAGGCTAAGGGTTCCAGCGCCGCCGATCCTTCCCGGGTCGGCGGCGCGACTCTGTCCGCGCGATGACCGTCTCTCCCGAAGATCCGCTGATCCTGGTCGGCCGCGTGGCCGGCGGCTTCGGCGTGCGCGGCGAGGTGCGGATCTCGACCTATACCGAAGAGCCGATGAGCATCGCGGCGTTCAAGGCGCTGAAGCGCCAGGACGGTTCGCCCGCCCTGACCATCGCCTCGGCCCGCAAGACCAAGGACGGCGTCGTCTGTCGCTGTTCGGGGATCGAGACCAAGGAAGCCGCCGACGCCCTGCGCGGCCTTCGTCTCTATGTCCCCCGCTCGGCCCTGCCGCAGCCCGACGAGGACGAGTTCTACCTGACCGACCTGGTGGGCCTTTCGGTTCGCCATATCCAGACCGACGTCCTGCTGGGCCGCGTGAAGAGCGTCCAGAACTTCGGCGCCGGCGACATTCTCGAGATCGCCCCCGACCTGGGCGGTCCGACCTGGTACCTGCCGTTCACGCGGGCCGCCGTGCCCGAGGTCAAGATCGCCGATGGCCTGATCCTGGCCGACCCGCCCGCCCTGGTCGGCGAGCCGGAAGGCTCCGCCGAAGACGAAGAGCTGGGCGACCGCGACTGACTTTTCGCAAGGAGCCTGCAGCGATGTCGGACGGAAAATGGCGGGTCACCGCCTCGCGCGTCGTCCACAAGGACCGCTGGATCCACCTTCGCGCCGACGATTGCGTAACCGACGAGGGCGCGGTGGTCGCGCCCTACTACGTGCTGGAATATCCTGACTGGGTCGAACTGGTGGCCCTGGACGCCGACAACAACGTCCTGCTGGTGCGCCAGTATCGTCACGCTTTGGGCGACATTTCCACCGAGCTTCCGGCCGGGGGCATGGACGCCGACGAGACCGATCCGGTCGAGGCCGCCCGCCGCGAACTGCTCGAGGAAGCCGGCTGCGCGGGAACCTTGGCCCTGCTGGGCGAGACCCGGCCCAACGCCGGCACGCACACCAACCGCATCCACATCATCCTGGCGCGCGACGTGGCGAAGGTCGCCGAGCCGAAGGATGATCCCCATGAACGGCTCGAAAGCCTCTGGGTCCCGGCCGCCGAGGCCCTGCGCATGGCGCTGGCCGGCGAGATGACGGTGGGCATGCAGGCGGCCTCGCTGCTGCGCGGGCTCGCCGCCGCCGGCGTGGTCAGGATCGAGGCGGTTCAGGCCTGAGGGTCTACTTCCGCACCCGCATCAGACATTCCTGGGCCACCGAGGCCAGGAGTTTACCGTCCTGGCTGAACATCTGGCCGCGCACCAGGCCGCGCCCCTGCGAAGCGTTGGGGCTGTCTTGCGCGAACAGGGTCCAGCCGTTGAAGTCGAACGGGCGGTGGAACCACATGGCGTGGTCCAGGCTGGCGGCCTGCAGGCCCGGCGTCGTCCAGATCAGGCCGTGCGGGCGAAGGGCGCTTTCCATGAACGCCATGTCCGAGGCGTAGGCCAGGGCGGCCTGCTGCATCTTCACGTCGTCGCCCAGCGGGGCCTTGGCCCGCATCCAGACGTTCTTGGTGCCGGACTTCTTCACCGGCGCGACCGGGTTCTGCTGGTCGACCCAGCGGATGTCGACGGGACGCGGCTTGCCGACCATGGCCAGCATCTTCGGATGGATCTGGTCGCCCAGGCTCTTGAGGAACTCGACCTCGGTGGGCAGGCTCTCGGGAGCGGGCGCGTCGGGCATGTCCGACTGGTGCTCGAAGCCGTCCTCCGGCGTCTGGAACGAGGCCGCCAGGTTGAAGATCTGCTCGCCGTGCTGGATGGCGGCGACGCGGCGCGTGGTGAAGGTGCCGCCGTCGCGGGCCCGCTCGACTTCGTAGAGCACCGGGGCGTTCACATCGCCGGGGCGGATGAAATAGGCGTGCAGCGAGTGACAGACCCGGTCCGGCACGGTCCTGTAGGCGGCCAGCAGGGCCTGGGCGATCACCAGGCCGCCGAAGATGCGCGGGAAGCCGTCGTTCGGGCTGACGCCGCGGAACAGGTTCACCTCGATCGGTTCGAGGTCGAGGATATCGGCGAGGTTCTCGGTCGTCTGCATGGCGCAGTGCGATAAGCCGCGTTTTGCCGCGCTGCAAGACGTCACCTTGCGTCAGGCCGTCGCGGTCACCATCGTGAGGTGATGCGTCCCGCCCCGCCTGTCATCCATCACCCCGCCTTTCGCGCCGAGATGCCGGTCGGGCATCGCTTCCCGATGGACAAGTTCTCGCGCCTGGCCACCGTGCTGGAGGCGGAGGGCGTTCCGGGCCTGGACGGCTTCGCGAAGCCGGAGTTGATCGATGTCGAGACCCTGCTGCTGGCCCACGCCGAAGACTATGTCCGGGGCGTGATCGAGCTGTCCCTGCCGCCGGACGTGGTCCGGCGGATCGGCATGCCCAACACCGACAGCGTCGCCATGCGGGCGAGGGCGGCGAGCGGCGGCACGCTTCTGGCGGCGCGTCTGGCGCTCGAGCAGGGGATCGCCTGCAACACGGCGGGCGGCAGCCATCACGCCTCGGCCGAGAGCGGCGCGGGGTTCTGCGTGTTCAACGACGTGGCGGTGGCGGCCCGGCGGCTTCTGGCCGAAGGCGCGATCGGCAAGGCCCTGGTCGTGGACCTCGACGTTCACCAGGGCGATGGCACGGCGCGGATCTTCGAGGGCGATCCCAGCGTCTTCACGCTGTCGATGCACGCCGAGAAGAACTTCCCGCACCGCAAGGCCACCAGCGATCTCGATGTTGAGCTGGCCGACGGGACGGGCGATGCGGCCTATCTGGAAAAGCTGGGAGAGATCCTGCCGGCGCTGCTGCGCGGCGTCCGGCCGGACATCGTCTTCTTCAATGCGGGCGTCGATCCGCACGCGGACGACAGGCTGGGCCGCCTGTCGCTGACCGACGAGGGTCTTGGGCGACGGGAGGCCTATGTCCTGGGCGCTTGTCTTTCTCTGGAGATCCCCGTGGTCGGGGTCATCGGCGGCGGCTATGACGCGGATATCGATCGTCTGGCGGGCCGCCACGCCATCCTGCATCGGACGGCGAAATCTCTTTATTCTTCGGTAGCTTAGTCGTTCAGTTTGTCGCCATCTCCGTCGAGGCGGCCCTTGCGGGCGGCCCGACGGAGGTTACGCGGCGATCACTTAGAAGCTCGTGACGAGCGAACCGGCGATGATGACGAGCGGCAGAACCGCGAGAACGAGCGAGGCGAAACCGGCGACGGCGTTGGTCTTCATGGTCATGGTCTTGATCCCTGTTTTTCTGTTGTCCGGCGCCCGTTGGCGTCCGGTGATCAGGGATATAGGCGCGGACCCTCGTTAATGCACGTTACTCATGCTTCATGACGCCGATTTAAGAAACTTTGTCGCACCTAACCGGCATTACAGAGGATTAATGTGGTCGTGAAATTTAGTTTTCTGGGAAACATTCTCCTTTTATACCATCGTTCCGGCTTCTGACGATTAATCATCGCTGGGCGCGACGAGGAAGAGTCCCCGCATCGTCGCGATCGGGGCCGACCGGGTCTCCTGCCAGGCCTCGACATGGACGTTGGCGATGCGGCGGCCCAGCTTCTTGATGCTGGCGCGGGCATAGGTGGTCAGCGGCCGGCCCGAGCGCAGATATTCGATCGAGACATCGATCGTGCGCGGCTGGCGCTTCATCGGCGCGGCCACGGAGAGCTGGGCCAGGGCCGTCATCTCCATGAACGCCCCCAGCACCCCGCCGTGGATGGCCGGCAGCATCGGATTGCCGACGATGTGCTGGGCGAACGGCAGGACGGCGGTCATCTCGTCGCCGGCCAACTCGGCCTTGATCCCCAGGAAGCGGGCGTAGGGGATGGAGTCCAGCATCGAGACCAGACGCGTGTCTATATCGCTCATTGGCCGGCGCTCCCGGTCTTGGCCCGCGGTTCGCGCGGCGGCTTGAGGTTGGCGCCCGGCTTCTTGCCGGCGCTGCTGTCGAGCATGAAGGTCGCCTGGCCAGTGGCGACCGGATCCTCGGGATCGCGGTCATAGGCCACGGCGCGGACGAAGGCCACCGAGCGGGTCAGCTTGTAGCAGTGGGCTCTGGCCATGACGTCCAGGCCAGGCTCCGCCGCACGCATGTAGTCGATGCGCAGGTCCAGCGTGGCGATCGAGGTGAAGGTCTCCATGGCCGCGTGCACGGCCTGGCCGCTGGCGTGGTCTAGCAGGGTGGTGACCACCCCGCCGGCGATGACCCCTGTCTCGGGATCGCCGACGATCTCGGGTCGGTAGGGGACCTTCAGGATGGCGACCGCGTCGCCGATCTCCAGGGTGGTGAAGCCCAGCGCCTTGGCCTGTGGGCTGCCCTCGTTCATCGCCGTGGCGATGAGTTTTGTCTGCTCGTGATCGCTCATGCGGATAGGCTTAGAGCCTGTCCGCTTCGGATGGAATCATCCGAAGCGGATAAACAGGCTCGCGCTCTTAAAAGAAGGAACGTGGCAGGCGCTGAAACCGCTGACACTTTCAGCTGCCACGTTCCGGCGCCATAGGCGTTGTCATATCCAGACGTGATCAAGCCAGAAGACCTTCTCTGTCCCCGGCCGGACGGCCTCTACTGTCCGCCGGGAGACTTTTACATAGACCCCGTCCGCCCCGTGGACCGGGCCGTGATCACCCATGGCCACGCCGATCACGCCCGCGCCGGTCACGGGACGGTGGCCGCTACCCCCGAGACGCTGGCGATCATGGCCACGCGCTATGGCGAGGATTTCACGGGTCAGCGACAGGCCCTGCGCTATGGCGACAGCTTCACCCACAACGGGGTCGAGGTGACCCTGGTCCCGGCCGGCCATGTGCTGGGCTCGGCCCAGGCGGTGGTGCGCTGGAGGGGCCTGACCATGGTGGTCTCCGGCGACTACAAGCGCCGCCGCGACCCGACCTGCGCCCGCTTCGAGCCCGTCCCCTGCGACGTGTTCATCACCGAGGCGACCTTCGGCCTGCCGGTGTTCCGCCATCCCGACGACGCCGGTGAGATCCGGAGCCTGCTGGCCTCGGTCGAGCAGTTCCCCGAGCGCTGCCACATCGTCGGGGCCTACGCCCTGGGCAAGGCGCAGCGGGTGATCCGGTTGCTGCGCGAGGGGGGCTGGGACGGGCCGATCTTCGTCCATGGGGCGCTGGAACGGCTGAACGCCCTGTACGAGGCGCATGGCGTGGAGCTTGGCCCGCTGGCCCCCGCCACCGCTTCGGGGCCGAAGGACGCCTTCGCCGGCCAGATCATCGTCGCACCGCCCAGCGCCGTGGCCGACCGCTGGTCGCGACGGTTTCCGGACCCGGTCGACTGCTTCGCCTCGGGCTGGATGCGGGTGCGGGCGCGCGCAAGGCAGCGAGGCGTCGAGCTGCCGCTGATCCTCTCCGACCATGCCGACTGGGACGAGCTGACGGCGACCTTGAGCGAATTGCGTCCCGGCGAGGTCTGGATCACCCACGGCCGCGAGGAAGCGCTGGAGCGCTGGTGCGAACTGGAAGGCCTGCCAGCACGGGCCCTGCGGCTGGTCGGCTACGACGAGGAGGAGGGTGAATAGCCTTCCGGCGCCGCGCCGACATAGCGCGCCCTGGGCCTGATCAGCCGTCCTGTCTGCAACTGCTCGATCGCATGCGCGGCCCAGCCGGCGCTCCGGGCGGTCGCGAACAGGATGAACGGCGCGTCCGGCGGGAGCCTGAGCGTTCGGGCCAGGGTCACAAGCGCGAAGTCGATATTCGGCGCGAGACCGGTCGCGGTCTCGGTCGCCTTGCGCAGGTCGGCCAGCAGGGGCGGGGGCTCGAAGGCGGCCAGCAGCGCCGCCGCGCGCGGATCGCCGTCGGGATAGAGCGGATGGTCGAAGCCCGGCATCGAGGCGCCGCGCGCGAGCCTGGCGGACACGGCATGCTCGCCATTCCGCCGCTCGGCCTCCTCGACGAAGGCCTCGACCCTGGCGGCCATGCCGCCGTGCAGGGGTCCCGACAGCGCCGAGAGTCCCGCCAGGCAGGCCGCCGACAGCGACGCCCCGGTCGAGGCCGCCACGCGCGCGGCGAAGGTCGAGGCGTTCAGTTCGTGATCGGCCAGCAGCACCAGGGTTCGGCGGACAAGATCGGCGCCGGCGGCGTCCAGGCCCCAGGCGGCGGCGAAGCGAGCGTGCGCCGGGCCTTCCCCTGTCTGGCCGGTGGCGGCGTCGACCACGGCCTCCAGCAGGTCGGCGGCTTCCATGGCCAGGGCCAGGGGCGCGCGGCCCCGGGCGGGCGGTTCTCGGCCGGCGCGGGCGGCCAGGGTCAGGAACATTCGGGCGCGGGCGCTGTCGGCGTCGAGCGGCTCCGGGCGGCGAGAGGTCTTCAGGGCCGCGCCATGGCCCCCACGCAGCAGCCGGCCGACGTTCTCGAGAGTCTGGCCTTGCTCGGCCAGGTGAACGGCGTCGTGGCCGCGATACCAGAGCCGGCCGCCGGCCACGGTGGTGATCGCCGAGGGCAGCACCGGCTCGCCCCAAGCGATGGCCTCGGCCGCGACGTCGGCGGCGCGGCGGCCGCGGGCCTTCTTCTGGGCCAGGGCGGCGACGTCCGAGGCGCGATAGAGGCTGCGGCGAGGGTCGCGCGGATGGGCGGCGGCCTCGATCCGGCCCCGGCTGACATAGGCATAAAGGGTCTGAGGCCGGATCCCCAGCCGCTCCAGAACCTGATCCGCGTCGAGCCAATCCGCCATATAGATTGATTATATTGATCAAGATTGACGATCAACCGTCGTCGCCGTCTTTTCAGGCCGAAAGAGAGGAGACCGCACATGTCTGATGGTCTTGAGGGCGTCATCGCTGCCCGCACCGTTCTGTCCGATGTCGACGGGGCCAAGGGCCGCCTGGTGATCCGGGGCTATGCCGTCGAGGATTTGTCGGGCCGCACCCGCTATGAGGAGGCCGCCCATCTGCTGTTCGACGGCTTTTTCGAGGATGCGCCCAGTGATCTGGCGCCGGCCCTGGGCGAGGCCCGGGTCCGGGCTTTCGACGAGGTCGCGGCCCTGGACGAGGGCCTGGCCCGCCGCGATCCGGTCGAGGCCATGCGCGCCCTGCTGGCCCGCCTGCCCGACGGCGACGACCTGCCGACAGCCCTGCTGCTGATCGCCGCCCCGGCCGTCTTCACCCCCGCCGTGCTGCGCGTCGCGAAAGGCGAAAGTCCGGTCGCGCCCGATCCGGCCCTGTCGCACGCCGCCGATATCCTGCGCATGACGCGCGGGACGCCCGCCACCGACGCCGAGGCGGCCGCTCTGGACGCCTATCTGGTCACGGTCTGCGACCACGGCCTCAACGCTTCGACCTTCGCCGCCCGCGTGGTGGCCTCGACCCGCGCCGGCCTGACCTCGGCCGTGCTGGCCGGGCTGTCGGCCCTGAAGGGCCCGCTGCACGGCGGCGCGCCGGGACCGGTGATCGAGATGCTGGACGAGATCGGAACGCCTGAGAACGCTCGTCCTTGGTTGGAGAAGGCCCTGGCGCGCGGCGATCGGCTGATGGGCTTCGGCCATCGCATCTATCGCGTCCGGGACCCTCGCGCCGACGCCCTGAAGACGGCCGTGCGCAAGCTGGGGGCGGCGTCCGGCGGCCTGCCCGGTCGCCTGGCCTTCGCCGAGGCTGTTGAGCAGGCCGCCCTGGAAATCCTGCGCGAGCACAAGCCCGACCGGCCGCTAGACACCAATGTCGAGTTCTATACGGCGCTGCTGCTTGAGGCCCTTGGCCTGCCGCCGTCCAGCTTCACCTGCGTCTTCGCCATGGGTCGTGTCTCCGGCTGGCTGGCTCACGCTCGGGAACAACTGGCGGGCGGACGGCTGATCCGGCCGCAGTCGATCTATGTGGGACCCGAGGTGCGCGCCGCCGCTTAGCGTTGCACGCTCGCGAGTCGTTCGCGCTGGGGCGGGCGAGACCGCCTTGCTAAGCTGTGGCCATGACCCTCTCCGCCACTTCGCCCGAAACGCGCGCCGCCACTCGTCGGGTGGCCCTCCTGTCGGTCGCGGTCGCGGCGATCCTGATCGTGGTCAAGGCGATCGCCTGGCGGATGAGCGACTCGGTGGCGATCCTGGCCTCGCTGTCGGATTCGGCCCTCGATCTGGTCGCGTCGCTGATCACGGTCTATGCGGTGCGCTACGCGGCCGAGCCGCCGGACGCCGAGCACCGCTTCGGCCACGGCAAGGCGGAAGCCTTTTCCAGCCTGATGCAGGGCGGCCTGGTCTTCGCGTCCGGCGCCCTGATCGGACGGGAGGCGATCGGCGCCCTGCTGCATCCGCGTCCCGTCCAGCACGGCCTGGCCGGCGTGGTGGTGATGATCGTCTCGATCGGCCTGACCCTGGCCCTGATCACGGCCCAGACCCGGGTGGTGAAGGCCAGCGGCTCGATCGCCATCTCCGGAGACCGGGCCCACTACGCCGCCGATCTCGCCTCGAACGCCGTCGCCTTGGTCGGCGTCGGCGCGGCGACATGGCTAGGCCTGGCCTGGATCGATTCCGCCGCCGGCTTGCTGGTGGCGCTGTGGTTGATCTGGGGCGCGATCGGCGTCTTCCGCGAAGCTTCGGCCCAGTTGATGGACCAGGAACTGCCCGAGACCGAACGTGAGCGGATCGTGCTCCTGGCCACCACCGATCCGCGCGTTCTGGGCGTTCACCAACTGCGCACCCGCGCCTCTGGTCCTTACGTCCATATTCAGATGCACGCCGACCTGGCCGCGGACATCTCGCTGGCCGAGGCGCACACCATCATCGTCGCCGCCGAGAACCGGCTGCTGGAGGCGTTCCCGTCGGCCGACATCATCATTCACCCCGACCCGAGGGGGCTGGCCGAGAAGCACGGCGGCGTCTTCGCCGAAACGGTCGAGGGTTGAGTTCTCCGAGCCGGTGAGAGTACGGAACCGTATGGACGACGCCCTTTCTCACCTTCCCCGCGCCTTCGCCGACAAGACCGTGCTGGTCCTCGGCGACGTGATGCTGGACCGCTTCATCTACGGCGCGGTCGACCGCATCTCGCCCGAGGCGCCGGTGCCGGTGATCGCGGTCGAGAAGGAAACCGCCATGCTGGGCGGCGCGGGCAATGTCGCCCGCAACGTCGCGGCCCTCGGCGCCAAGGCGGTGCTGATCGGTCTGGTGGGCAAGGACGACGCCGGCGCGGCCCTGCGCGGCATGATCGACGCCGAACCGGGCCTGGAGGCCGAACTGGTCATCGACGCCAAGCGGCGCACGACCGAGAAGGTCCGCTACATCTCCGGCTCGCATCAGATGCTGCGCGTCGACCGCGAGGATCGTGGTCCGGGTGACGGCGCGGCGCTGCTCTCCGCCTTCAAGGCCCGTCTGTCCGCCGCCGACGTGGTGGTGCTGTCCGACTACGCCAAGGGCGTGTTGACCGCCGAGGTGGTGCGTGGGGCGATCGCCGCCGCCCGCGCGGCCGGCAAGCCGGTGATCGTCGATCCCAAGAGCCGCGACTTCGCCCGCTACGACGGCGCCACTCTGATCAAGCCCAACCGCAAGGAGGCCGCCGAGGCCACCGGCATCGTCGACAATTCGGACGAGGCTTCGGAAGACGCCGGCGCGGCGATCCTGGCCATGGCGCCGGCCCTGGAGGCGGCCCTGATCACGCGTGGCGGGGCCGGCATGACCCTGTCGGTGCGCGGCCAGCCGCACGTTCATCTGCCGGCCACGGCGGTCGAGGTGTTCGACGTCTCCGGCGCCGGCGACACCGTGGCCGCGACTCTGGCCCTGGCCGTGGCGGCAGGCGCGAGCCTGGCCGACGCCGCGCACCTGGCTAACCTGGCCGGCGGCCTGGTCGTCGCCAAGCTGGGCACCGACGTCGTCACCGCCGCGGAGCTGATGGCCATCGCCGGTTCCGCTGGGGGCGAGCCCGGTGAGATCAAGATCGCCGACCGCGACCAGGCCCGACGGATCGTCGAGGGCTGGCGCGCGCGCGGCCTGAAGGTCGGGTTCACCAACGGCTGCTTCGATCTGCTCCACCCCGGCCATGTCTCGCTGCTCAGCCAGGCCAAGGCCGCCTGCGACCGGCTGATCGTCGGCCTCAACACCGACGCCTCGGTCTCCAAGCTGAAGGGGCCGAGCCGGCCGGTGCAAAAGGAGCAGGGGCGCGCCACGGTGCTGGCCTCGCTGTCGTCGGTGGACCTGGTGGTGCTGTTCGGCGAGGAGACGCCGCTGGCGCTGATCGAGGCCTTCCGCCCCGACGTACTGGTCAAGGGCGCGGACTACACGGTCGAGACGGTGGTCGGGTCCGATGTCGTGCTCGGCTACGGCGGCAAGGTTATTCTGGCCGAGCTCAAGCAAGGCCAGAGCACGACCAATCTCATTGCTCGGATGAACAGCTAAATCTGAGAAAGAGCCGCACAAAGGCCTGCTTTTCTTGGGTAAACCCCGTTCGGCAATCTCTTATTAAGCAAAGCGGCGCATCGCTCTTTCGATGCAGCCTGAGCGCACCTGGGCATGAGCGTCGAACGCACCCTACACCATTTCCCTCTCGACCCCGCCTCGCGACAGGTGCGTCTGGCGCTGGGCGAGAAGCGGCTGCCGTTCCTCGAGATCCAGGTTCGCTACTGGGAAATGCCGCCGGAGTTCACCTCGCTGAACCCGTCGGGCATGCCGCCGGTGCTGGTCGAGACCCGCCACCAGCGCAACCTCGTCGTCTGCGAGACCCGCGCGATCCTCGAGCACATCGAGGAGACCGAGACCGAGCCGCCGTTGCTGGGCCGCGATCCGGCCGAGCGCGCCGAGGCGCGCCGCCTGCTGCAGTGGTTCGACCGCAAGTTCGACAACGAGGTCAACGGCTTCCTTCTGCACGAGAAGATGGAAAAGCGACTGCTGCGCATGGGCGCGCCGGATCTGGCCGCCCTGCGCCAGGGTCGCGAGGCGCTGCGCATGCACCTGGGCTATATCGACGGCCTGTTGCAGACCCGCGACTGGCTGGCCGGTCGCCGTATGAGTCTGGCCGACTTCGCCGCCGCCGCGCACCTTTCCGTCATCGACTATTTCGGCGACGTGCCGTGGAAGGACTTCTCGACGGCGAAGACCTGGTACATGAAGCTGAAGTCGAGGCCGGCCTTCCGTCCGATCCTGGCCGACCGCTGGCCCGGCCTCGCGCCGGCCGCGCATTATGACGACCTCGACTTCTGAGTTCTCGCCGCAAGCGATCAAGGACGAGATCCGCGCCGAGGCCCTGACTCTCGGCTTCTCGACCTGCGGCTTCGCCGACGCGGCCGCCGCCTGGCCCAATGGCGAATGGCTGAAGGCCTTCGTCGAGGCCGAGCGCCATGGCGACATGGGCTGGATGGAAGAGACGCTGGAGCGACGCTCACACCCCACGGCCATGTGGGCTGAAGCCAGGTCGGCGGTGGTGCTGGGCGTCAACTACGGCCCTGACCTCGATCCGCTGGAGCAACTGGGGCGCGCCGACCATGCCGCCATCTCGGTCTACGCCCAGGGCGATGACTATCACGATGTGATCAAGAAGCGGCTGAAGCTGCTGGCCGGCTGGATGCATCGCCGGTTCGGGAACGACGTGAAGGTCTTCGTCGACACCGCCCCCTTGATGGAAAAGCCGCTGGCCCAGCGCGCGGGGCTGGGCTGGCAGGGCAAGCACACCAATCTCGTCTCGCGACAGTTCGGCTCGTGGCTGTTCCTGGGCAGCGTGCTGACCACGCTCGATCTGCCGCCGGATGAAGCCGAGGTCGATCACTGCGGCCGGTGCAGCGCCTGCCTCGACATCTGCCCGACGAAAGCCTTTCCAGCCCCACGCCAGCTGGACGCGCGGCGATGCCTCTCGTACCTGACCATTGAGCTCGCCGGTCCGATCCCGGCGGAGTTCCGGCCGGCGATGGGCAACCGGATCTATGGCTGCGACGACTGCCTGGCGGTGTGCCCCTGGAACAAGTTCGCGTCGCTGTCGAGCGAGGCCAAGCTGCAGGCGCGCCAGGAACTGCGCCAGCCAACCCTGGCCGAACTGGCGGTCCTGGACGACGCGGCGTTCCGGGCGCTGTTCTCGAAGAACCCGATCAAGCGGATCGGTCGCGATCGCTTCGTGCGCAACGTGCTCTACGCGATCGGCAACAGCGGCGATGTGGGCCTGATGGCGGTGGTCGAGCCGCTTCTGGCCGATCCCGCGCCGGTGGTGCGCGGCGCGGCCGTGTGGGCCGCGCGGCGACTGCTCGCGGACGCCTCGGCCCTGAAGCGCGCCGAGGACGATCCCGAGGTATTGGCCGAGTGGACCTAGGCCTTCAGCAGATCCTCGATGGCGACACGGGCGGCGGCGCCCAGTTCCGGATTGGCCAGGGCCAGGGCGACATTGGCCCGCAGCAGGCCGATCTTGTCGCCGCAGTCGTAGGTGACGCCTTCGTATTCCAGGGCGTGGAAGTCCTGGGTGGTCAGCAGCTTCAGCATCGAGTCGGTCAGCTGGATCTCGTTGCCGGCGCCCTTCTCCTGGCTGGCCAGCAGGTCGAAGATCTCGGGCTGCAGGATGTAGCGGCCGCTGATGAACAGGTTCGAGGGCTCCGTGCCCTTCGGCGGCTTCTCGACCATGCCGGTCATGCGGTTCAGGCGGCCGTCCTGGCCGTCCAGCGCGACGATGCCGTACTGGTGGGCCTGGCCCTCGGGGCAGGGCTCGACCACGACGATGTTGCCGCCGACCTGGTCATAGGCCTCGATGGCCTGGGCCAGGGCCGACTTCTGGGCGTGCATGACCATGTCGGGCAGCATGACCGCGAAGGGCTCGTCGCCGATGATGTCGCGGGCGCACCACACCGCGTGGCCCAGGCCCAGCGGGGCCATCTGGCGCACGAAGCTCATCTCGCCCGGCTTGGGCAGCTCCGCCAGCAGTTCGTCGAGCAGGGCGGTCTTGCCCTTGGCGGCCAGGGCGGCTTCCAGCTCGACCTGGTGGTCGAAATAGTCCTCGATCGCGCCCTTGTTGCGGCCCGTCACGAAGACGAAGTGCTCGATGCCGGCCGCGCGGCCTTCGGCGATGATGTAGGACAGGATCGGCCGGTCGACGACGTTCAGCAGTTCCTTCGGGGTGGTCTTCGTGCCGGGCAGCACGCGGGTGCCAAAGCCCGCGACGGGAAGGACGGCTTTACGAACGGGTTTCATGAGCGGCTCGTCTGATGTTCGGGAGGCCGTTCTAAGAGGGGCCGCCAGCGAAAGCCACCACTGTTCCGTGAAATCGCCGTCCGCGCGGGTCAATGCTTGCACGGAGATGGAATCGCGGGCGGTCCGTGCTAGCTGGACGGCCTGAACGTTTGAGGTCTGCCATGCATCGCCGCGCTCTTCTCATCACCCTCGCCGCCGCTGGCCTGGCCCTGGCCGCCTGCGGGCCTAGCAAGAAGGCGCAGGAAAACCTTTCCATCGCCGACGAATTCATGGCCAAGAACGCCAAGGAGCCCGGCGTCGTCACCCTACCGCAGGGCCTGCAATACAAGGTGGTGCGCGAAGGTCCGCAGGGCGGCCTGCACCCGACGCAAGCCGACGAGGTCAAGGTCCACTACGAGGGCAAGCTGCTGGACGGCACGGTGTTCGACTCCAGCTACGAGCGCGGCGTGCCGGCGGTGTTCCCGCTGGACGGCCTGGTCCCGGCCTGGGTCATCGCCCTGCAGCGCATGAAGGCCGGCGACGAATGGATCCTCTACGTGCCGCCGGCCCTGGGCTATGGCGCGCAGGACAAGGGCCCGATCCCGGCCAACAGCGTGATGATCTTCAAGATCGAACTGCTGGACGTGAACCGGCTGGGCCCGGGCAAGCCGAAGGAATAGGTCGCCTTAGACAACCCGCGGCGGGTAGCCGCTCTCGCGCAGGGCGTTCATCACGTCCTGGGTGTGCTGGGCGTCGCGGGTCTCGATGGTAATGTCGAACTCCGCGCCCTTGGCCGGCACGTCCAGGGCCAGGCGGTTGTGGTTGACCTCGATGATGTTGGCGCCCATCGCGCCGATCACGCTGGCCACGGTCGACAGCAGGCCCGGGCGATCGTCGCCGATGATCCGCAGGCTGATCAGGCGCTGGGCGCGGACCAGTTCGCGGGTCAGAACCGAGGCCAGCAGGCGGGTGTCGATATTGCCGCCGCACAGGATCAGGCCGCACTTCTTGCCCCGGAAGCGTTCCGGATAGGCCAGCAGGGCCGCCAGCGAGGCCGCCCCCGCCCCTTCAGCAATGGTCTTCTCGACATTGCAATACAGCGCCACGGCCTGCTCGATATACGGCTCTTCCAGCAGCAGTACGTCGTCGATCAGCGGGCGGGCGACGCCATAGGTCAGGTCGCCGACCGTCTTGACCGCCACGCCTTCAGCGATGGTCTGGCCGCCACAATGGGCGGTGATGCCGCGCATCTTGGCGGTGAAGGACGGGTACATCGCCGGCTCGCAGCCGATGATGTGGATGTCGGGCTTCAGCGCCTTGGCCGCCGTGGCCACGCCGCTGATCAGGCCGCCGCCGCCGATCGGCACGGGCAGCACTTCCAGGTCCGGCGCGTCTTCCAGCATCTCCAGGGCGATCGTGCCCTGGCCGGCCATGATGTCGTAGTCGTCGAACGGGTGGACGAAGGTCAGGCCCTGCTCGTCGCGCAGCTTGCGGGCGTGGGCGTTGGCGTCGTCATAGGTCTCGCCCTCGATGATCACGGTCGCGCCAAAGTCGCGGGTGTGCTGCACCTTCACGAACGGCGTGGTGCGCGGCATGACGATGGTGACGGGCACCCCGAGGCGAGCGCCGTGATAGGCAAGGCCCTGGGCGTGGTTGCCGGCGCTGGCGGCGATGACGCCCTTGGCCTTCTCGGCGTCCGACAGCAGCATCAGCTTGTTCAGCGCGCCGCGCTCCTTGTAGGCGGCGGTGAACTGCAGGTTCTCGAATTTCACCCACACCTCGGCGCCGGTGATCTTCGACAGCGTCTTGGAGTGGCGGCACGGGGTGCGCTCGATCTGACCCTTCAGGCGGCCGGCGGCGGCTTGGATGGCGGCAAGGTCGAGGGTCATCGGGTCAGCACTCTGTCGCGGCGAGGAACGAGCCGTGGCGGGCGTCTAACACGGTCGAGCCGCCAAAACACCCCTTGGCCGCGCCCCTTAGGGCGCTTCGCGCAGCAGGTTTTCTATCGCCGCCCAGGCTTCCGGTTCGGTCAGCATCGGGGCGTGGCCCACGCCGGGGACCTCGGCATAGGCCATGTGGGGCGCGGCGGCGCGCATGCGCTCGGCGATGGCGGGGTCGATCAGGTCCGAGATTCCGCCGCGCACCAGCAGCAGGGGGCGGTCCTTCGCCAGGGCGCGGAACAGCGGATACATGTCCGGCGGCGCCAGGGCCTGCCCTCCCTTTGGGCCGCCTTCGGCCTGCGACTTCGCGGCCGCTTCGGCGGCGGCCTTGATCGGGGCCGAGATGTCGGGGTCGTAGGCCAGGACGTAGCCGCCGTCCTTTTCATCGAACAGGCGGCGAGCGAAGACGTCCCAATCCTCGGCCGCGTAGTCGGGGAAGGCGGCCTCGTTGATCGCCTTGGCGTAGGCGACGGCGTCGTCCCAGGTCTCGAACCGGCTGGCCGTGCCGGTGTAGCCGGCGATGCGAGCCAGGCCGACAGGCGACAGTTCGGGGCCGACATCGTTCAACACGGCGGCGGCGATGGCCTCGGGCTTCAGCGAGGTCAGCACCATGGTGATCAGCCCGCCCATGCTGGTGCCGACGAACACCGCCTTCTCGATCCCGGCCGCCGCCAGCAGCGACAGCACGTCGGCCGCGTAGGTCCCCGGGTGGTAGTTCATCGGGTTCGGATCGCGCGCCGACAGGCCCCGGCCGCGCACGTCGACCGCCAGAACCCGGCGGCCCGTGGCGGCGATCCTCGGGGCCAGGTCCTCGAAGTCGCGGGCGTTGCGGGTCAGGCCGTGGATGCAGATCACCGGCAGCTTCTGGGCCTCGCCGCCAGAAACGCCCATTGGGGCGTAGTCACGGGCGTGCAGCGGCAGGCCTTCGTGCGAAGTCCAGAAAAAGTCGGTGAACGCGATCATTCCACACTCCGATTTCCCCGGCGAATGCCGGGGCCCAGATCGAACCCACCAGACTTGGTGCGCTTGGTCGAGGCCTGTGGCGCGAGAACCCCAAACTCTCCGGGTGAATCTGGGCCCCGGCATTCGCTGGGGAGGTCGGGTTTTGAAATTAATAAACGAACGGTGAGTCGATCTCGCTCAGCAGCGGCGCGGCGTTGTCGCGGTCGTTGGCGGTGATCTCCGTAACCGGGACCGGCCAATCGATGCCGATGGCCGGGTCGCTCCAGCGCACCGCGCCTTCGGCGGCCGGGGCATAATAGCCGGTGACCTTGTAGAGCACCTCGCAGGCGTCGGTCAGGGTGACGTAGCCGTGAGCGAAGCCCTTGGGCACCAGCAGCTGCTGGCGGTTCTCGGCCGACAGCTCGGCCCCGACCCACTGGCCGTAGGTCGGCGAGCCTCGGCGGATATCCACCGCGACGTCGAAGATCGACCCGACCACGCAGCGCAGCAGCTTGTCCTGAGCGTGCGGCGGCTTCTGGTAATGCAGGCCACGCTGGATGCCGCGCGTTGTGGAGCGGACATGATTGTCCTGGACGAACGCAGCCTTGAAACCGGCCTCCTCCAGCGCCGACTGACGGAACGTCTCGGAAAACCAGCCCCGCTCATCGCCATGGCGCGCGGGCGTGATAAGCAGCACTTCGGGGATCGCCAGCGGCGTGATCTTCATGACGCGTATTTGCCTTGAGAAACGAACCGGCCACCGATGCCGCCTGAGACGATGGAAAACAAGACCGGCCCGCTCGTTAGCGTGATCATCGTCTCCTACCAGAGCGGACCGACCCTGGAGCCGTGCCTGGACAGGCTGGCGGCTCAGACCTTCCGCGACTTCGAGACGATCCTGATCGACAACGCCTCGACCGACGGCGCGCCGCAGGCGGCGGCCAAGGCCCATCCATGGGTCGATTTCGTCGAGGCGGGCGCCAATCTGGGTTTCGCGGCCGGCAACAACTTCGCGGCCCGGCGGGCCAAGGGGCGCTGGCTGGTCCTGCTGAACCCCGACGCCTATGCCGAGCCGGGGTGGCTGGCCGAGTTGATGGCGGGCGTCAAGCGCCACCCGAGCGTGAAGAGTTTCGCCTCGCTGCAGCTGTCGGCCGATCAGCCGGGCCTGCTGGACGGGGCCGGCGACAATGTCACCAGCGCGGGCATACCGTTCCGGGGCGGGTATGGCCGCAAGGCGCCGGCGGTCCTACCCGAGGGCGAGGTGTTCTCGGCCTGCGGCGCGGCGATGCTGATCGATCGTGAGCTGTTCCTCGCGGTCGGAGGCTTCGACGAGCGCTACTTCTGCTACTGCGAGGACGTCGACCTGGGCTATCGCCTGCGCCTCTACGACTATCCGACCCTGCTGCTGCCCAAGGCCAAGGTCGCCCATGTCGGTTCGGCCAGCACGGGCGTGCGGTCGGACTTCTCGATCTTCCACGGCTCGCGCAACCGGATCTGGACCTTCGTCAAGAACACGCCCGGCTGGCTGTTTCCGGTCACCTTGCCCCTGCACGTGGCGGTGACGGCGGGCCTGCTTCTGCTGCACTGGCGGCGTGGCGACGTCGCTCCGGCTATCCGGGGCATCAAGGCGGCGCTGAAACGCGAGGATCTGGATCAGGTGTTCGCGGATCGCAAGGCGATCCAGGCCAGGCGCAAGGCCTCGCCCGGCGCGATCCTGAGGGTGATGTCGATCGACCCGGCCGCGTTCATCGGCCGGCGGTTCGTCATTCGAAAATGGCGAGGCGCCTAGCCCTAACCCCGATCTTCCCGGCGAAAGCCGGGATCCAGATCTCGAAGTGCTTGGGCTGACGGGATTGACGCCGAGCTCATAGCGTTCACCAGCGTCCTTCCATCTGGGCCCCGGCTTTCGCCGGGGAAACGGCGTTAGGTCGAGAGGTCCTCGATCAGCCGGCGCATGAAGGCCGCGCCGCGCTGCATCTGGCTGATCTCGACATATTCGTCGGGCTGGTGAGCCTGGTCGATCGAGCCGGGGCCGCAGATCACGGTCGAGAAGCCCGCGTTCTGGAACTGCCCGGCCTCGGCGGCGTAGGGCACGACCCGAGCCGGGCCGTTGTCGCCGGCCAGCCTGCGGGCGAAGGCCTCGGCGACGCCGTTCTCCTCCGGCGCGAAGGCCGGCGTCAGCGAGCGGCGCTCGACCTTGACGCCGCCTTCGGGCGCGCGGGCCTTGATCTCCGCGTCCATCGCCTCGGCGGCGGCGAAGACGTCGGTCAGGATCGCCATCGGGTCCAGACCCGCCGGGGTTCGCAGGTCGAAGATGAACACGCACTCGCGGGCCAGGATGTTGACCGCCGTGCCGCCATTGACCTGGCCGATGGTCAGGGTCGCGCCCTTGGGCGTGAATGGCGACGCGGGATCGGCTTCACGCTCCAGCTTTTCCGACAGTTCGACCAGCAGGCCCATCAGTTTGATCGCCGCCATGTTGGCCGAGACGCCCAGGTGGGTGAGGCTGGAATGGGCTTCGCGGCCGGTGACGGTGACGATGAAGCTGGCGATGCCCTTGTGGGCGCGGACGGCGACCATGTCGGTGGGCTCGCCGACCACCACCAGGGCGGGGCGGGGCAGATCGTTGGCGATGACCTCGATCATGTCCGGCGCGCCCAGGCAGCCGACCTCCTCATCATAGGAGAAGGCCAGGTGGACGGGCTTCCTCAGCGTCGCCCGGGCCAGGTCCGGCGCGGCGGCCAGGGCCAGGGCCAGGAAACCCTTCATGTCGCAGGTTCCCCGGCCGTAGAGCCGCCCGTCGCGCTCGGTCAGCACCCACGGATCACTGGACCACGGCTGGCCGTCGACGGGCACGACGTCGGTATGACCCGACAGCACGACGCCGCCCTCGACCGCGGGGCCGATGCTCGCCAACAGGTTGGACTTGGTCCCGTCGGCGTTCGGCGCCCGGCGGGTCGGCACGTCCAGGTGGGCCAGGTACTGCTCGACCCACTGGATCAGCGCCAGGTTCGAGCGGCGCGAGGTGGTGTCGAACGCCACCAGCGTCTTCAGGATGTCGACGGCGCGGTCGGACAGGACTTCGGATGAGGAAACCATGCGCGGAGTCTAGACCCTTTCGCGCGCCGACGCCTACCCGCGAGCTGCAAGATCGCTAGACTGCGCGGTGTTGACCTCGAAGCTGGCAGGGAGACCCCATGATCGACCTCTACACCTGGACCACGCCCAATGGCCGCAAGGCCTCGATCATGCTGGAGGAGGTGGGCCTGCCCTATCGGGTCCATCCGGTGAACATCGGCAAGGACGAGCAGTTCGACCCGAGATTCTTGGCCATCTCGCCTAACAACAAGATCCCGGCCATCGTCGACCACGACGCCAGCGGGGGCCCGCAGACCGTGTTCGAGAGCGGCGCGATCCTGGTCTACCTGGCCGAGAAGACCGGCAAGCTTCTGGCGCCCAGCGGTCCCGAGCGCTGGGCGGCGCTGGAATGGACCTTCTGGCAGGTCGGGGGCCTCGGCCCGATGTCCGGCCAGTACAAATATTTCGCCCTCCGCGCCGAGGAGAAGCTGCCGGCCGCCATCAACCGCTTTGGCGAGGAGGTCACGCGCCTTCTGGGGGTGATGGACCGGCGGCTGAACGACCACCCCTGGTTGGCTGGCGAGCACTTCTCGATCGCCGATATCGCCAGCTACGCCTGGACCAAGGCCATCCTCGCCGCCTTCGCCGAGGCCGAGCCCGACCGCGAGCCTGGCGTTCCCGCCGTCGAGGCCTGGGTGCAGGCGGTGGGCGACCGCCCCGCGGTCCAACGAGGCATGGCCGTGCCGCAGGTCTAGGAAAACGCCCCCCGCGCCGCCAAAATCAGCCTCGCCTGATGCGGTCAGCCGCTTTTCTTCGGCGGTGGGGTTCTCTAGAGGGAGCGGACCATGATCCTGACCCTCTCCTGTCCCGACCAGCGCGGCATCGTCGCCAAGGTGTCCGCCTTCCTGTTCGAGCGCGGCTGCAACATCCTCGACGCCCAGCAGTTCGACGACCAGGAGACCGGTCAGTTCTTCATGCGCGTGGTGTTCGACGCCGATGGCGCGGCCAAAAATCCAGAGGACCGCGCCGAGCTGCGCGACGCGTTCGTGGCCGTGGCTGACGGCTTCAAGATGAAGTGGACCTTGCGCGACCGCACCGAGCGCTATCGCGTACTGCTGCTGGCCAGCAAGTTCGACCACTGCCTGGCCGATCTCGTCTATCGCTGGCGGATCGGCGAGCTGCCCATGCACATCGCCGGGGTCGTTTCCAACCACCCGGCGCAGACCTACGAGCACATCGACCTCTCGGGTCTGCCCTTCCACCACCTGCCGGTGACCAAGGAAACCAAGTTCGAGCAGGAAGCCGAACTCTGGAAGCTGATCCAGGAAACCCAGACCGACATCGTCGTGCTCGCCCGCTACATGCAGGTGCTGTCGGACGGCCTGTCGGCCAAGCTGCAGGGCCGCTGCATCAACATCCACCACTCGTTCCTGCCGGGCTTCAAGGGCGCCAAGCCCTACCATCAGGCTCACGCGCTCGGCGTGAAGCTGATCGGCGCCTCGGCTCACTACGTGACCGGCGACCTCGATGAAGGGCCGATCATCGAGCAGGACGTCGAGCGCATCAGCCACCGCGATACGCCCGAGGACCTGGTCCGCAAGGGCCGCGACATCGAGCGTCGTGTACTGGCGCGCGCCCTCCGCTATCGCCTGGAAGACCGCGTGCTGCTGAACGGCCGCAAGACGGTGGTGTTCACCGACTAAGGGTCCGGGACCCAACGTTCGGGGACTGACTGTTGCGCGTACACTAAAAACTGGAGTACGGGGCGTGCTCCGTATTTAACATTTGGCGCATGATGGCCGCCGAAACCGGCAGCCACTTTCGGCTATCATGCTCTAGGGCTCGAGCTTTCCAGCGCATGTCGCAGCAAAATCTTCGCGTGATGGTGACCGGCGGGTCGGGCTTCATCGGCTCGGCCGTGTGCCGTCATCTGGCCGGCCAGAACGACGTCGCGATCCTCAACTACGACAAGCTGACCTACGCGGCCTCGCCGGCCAGCCTGGCCATGCTGGAAGGCAAGGCCGACTACCGGTTCGTGCAGGGCGACGTGGCCGACGCGGCGGCCGTCTCGGCCACGATCAAGGCCTTCCGGCCCAACGTGCTCATGCACCTGGCCGCCGAGAGCCATGTCGATCGCTCGATCACCGGCCCCGGCGACTTCGTCCAGACCAACATCGTCGGCACGTATGTGATGCTGCAGGCGGCGCTGGAGCACTGGGAGGGCCTTGAGGGCGCCGAAAAGGACGCCTTCCGCTTCCACCACATCTCGACCGACGAGGTGTTCGGCAGCCTGGGTCCTACGGGCCTGTTCAGCGAGACCACGCCCTACGACCCGCGTTCGCCCTATTCGGCCTCCAAGGCCTCGTCCGATCACCTTGCCCGCGCCTGGCATCACACCTACGGCCTGCCGGTGGTGGTCTCGAACTGCTCGAACAACTACGGCCCGTATCACTTCCCCGAGAAGCTGATCCCGCTGGTCACGCTGAACGCCCTGGAGGGCAAGCCGCTGCCGGTCTACGGCAAGGGCGACAATGTCCGCGACTGGCTGCACGTCGAGGACCATGCCCGCGCCTTGCATCTGATCGCCACGAGGGGCGTCCCGGGCGAGAGCTACAATGTCGGCGGCCGCAATGAGCGGACCAATCTGCAGGTCGTCGAGGCGATCTGCGACGTGCTCGACGAGCTGCGTCCGATCGCCGGCCAGCGCCGCCGCGACCTGATCACCTTCGTCGCCGACCGCCCGGGCCATGACGCCCGCTACGCCATCGACGCGACCAAGCTGGAAACCGAGCTGGGCTGGACGGCGCAGGAGACCTTCGAGACCGGCTTGCGCAAGACCATACAGTGGTACCTCGACAACGAGGCCTGGTGGGCGCCGCTGCGCGAGCGCTATGCCGGCCAGCGCCTCGGGCTGAAGACCGCCTGATGCGTATCGCCCTCTTCGGCGCCAACGGTCAGCTGGGGTCGGACCTGGTGGTGCTCGCGGCCCAGCGCGGCGTCGATCTGACGCCCGTGACCCGCGCCCAGGTCGACGCGGCCGATCCGGCGGCCAGCTTCGACGGTCTGGACTTCGATGTCGCCATCAACTGCGTGGCCGTCACCCGCGTCGACGACTGCGAGAAGGACCCGGCCCCGGCCGTGGCGATCAACGCCCACTTCGCCGGCCGCCTAGCCAAGGCCTGCGCCGCCAGTGGCGCGCGGCTCGTGCAGGTCTCGACCGACTATGTCTATGGCGGCCAGCGCGAGCGCGAGCCCCTCGGCGAAGAGGTCGGCCGGGCGCCGGTCAATGTCTATGGCGCGACCAAGGCCCTGGGCGAGGACCTGGCCAGGCTGGAGCACGACGACGTCATCGTCGCCCGCGTCGCCTCGCTGTTCGGCGTGGCCGGCGCCAGCGGCAAGGGCGGCAACTTCGTCGAGACCATGCTCCGCTTCGGCAAGGAGAGGGGCCGCCTGACCGTCGTCGCCGACCAGGTGATGTCGCCGACCGCCAGCCTCGACGCCGGCGAGGCCATCCTCGATCTGATCGCGGCCAAGGCTCCGGCGGGCGACTATCACGTGGTCAATTCGGGGACCGCCTCGTGGTGCGCGTTCGCGGAAGCGATCATCGCCAGGGCCGGTGTCGCCGCCGAGGTCGCGCCGATCCCGACCCGCCAGTTCCCGACCCCCGCGCGCCGGCCGCCCTATAGCGCGCTGTCGAACGCCAAGCTGGTCGCCGCGATCGGTCGTCCGATGCCCGACTGGACGCACGCCCTCGACCGCTATCTCGCGGCCAAGGGGCATGTTTGAGGTCGCCTCGGTCAAAATTTCTTCGAAATCATCGCGTTGAAGACGCAACCCCTGAAACTAAGGGCTCACGCCGTCGTGAATTCCGCTCTAGGTTTCGGCCGTCAGGACTGAAGAAGAAGACGTAATGAAGGGCATCATCCTCGCGGGCGGATCGGGCACGCGCCTCCATCCCGTGACCATGGCGATCAGCAAGCAGCTGCTGCCGGTCTTCGACAAACCCATGATCTACTATCCGCTCTCGGTGCTGATGATGGCCGGCGTGCGCGACGTCCTGATCATCTCGACCCCGCGCGACCTGCCGCTGTTCGAGGGTCTGCTGGGCGACGGCGCCAAATGGGGGATCAACATCACCTATGCCGAGCAGGCCACTCCGAACGGCCTGGCCGAGGCCTATCGCATTGGCGCCGATTTCGTCGGCCATGAGCCGTCCGTGCTCGTACTGGGCGACAACCTGTTCTACGGCGCGGGCCTGGGCCGCATCCTGCAGGGGGCCAAGGAGCGCTCGAAGTCCGGGGCCAGCGTCTTCGCCTATTTCGTCAATGACCCGCAGCGCTACGGCGTCGTCGAGTTCGACGCTTCGGGCAAGGCTGTCTCGATCGAGGAGAAGCCGGAAAAGCCACGGTCCAACTGGGCGGTGACCGGCCTCTACATGTACGACCACCGTGTCGTCGACTTCGCGCGCGACCTCAAGCCCAGTGCGCGTGGCGAACTGGAGATCACTGACATCAACCGCCTCTATCTCGAGGCTGGCGACCTGTCGGTCGAGCGCATGGGCCGCGGCTTCGCCTGGCTGGATACGGGCACCCACGACAGCCTGCTCGAAGCCTCGGAGTTCGTGCGGACGCTGGAGCACCGTCAGGGCCTGAAGATCGGCTGCGTCGAGGAGGTCGCCTTTCAGAACGGCTGGATCTCGACCGAGCAACTGATGGCGCTGGCGCACGACTTGGCCAAGTCGCCCTACGGCGCCTATCTGAAGCTGGTCGCCACCCAGGAGCGGGACCTGACCTGATCTCCGGTCAGATCTACGACTACGACACGCTGGAAAAGCGCCCCGACCTCAGCGACAGTCGAATCTCCTTATGGCCAACGTTGTCATAAGAAGCGTTCGGGGAGGCCACGTGTCCAAGAAGATCATCCTCGCCGCCATCGCGGCGACGCTGCTGGCCATTCCGGCCGCGCCCGCCCTGGCGCGAGCGGTTCCCGCCGTTGAGGCCGCCGCGCCGGTCAGGATCGACAAGACCAGGATCGACGCGGCCCTGAAGGCCATGGTCGACAGCGGCCGCGCCGTCGGAGTCTCGGCCCTGGTCTGGCAGGACGGCCAGGAGCGCTATTTCGGGACCGCCGGCATGGCCGACCGCGAGGCCGGCAAGCCGATGCGCCGCGATACGCTGGTGCAGATCTTCTCGATGACCAAGCCGATCACCGGCGTGGCGCTGATGCAGCTCTGGGAGCAGGGCAAGTTCGGCCTTGATGACCCGCTGTCGCGCTACCTGCCCGAATTCGCCGACATGAAGGTCATGGACGCCCAGGGGAACGTCGTCCCGGCCAACCGCCCGATCCTGATCCGCGACGTGATGCGCCACACGGCCGGCTTCTCGTACGGCGGGCGCGACCTGCCGGCCGACAAGGTCTTCCAGACGGTCGATCCGCTGAACCTGAAGAACGATCTCGCCGAATTCAGCCGCCGCCTGGCCACTGTCCCGCTGCTCTACCAGCCCGGCGAGCAGTGGAGCTACAGCGCCGCCGTCGACGTCCAGGCCCGCCTGGTCGAGGTGTTGAGCGGCCAGTCCTACGAGGCGTACGCCAAGGCCCACATCCTAGACCCTCTGGGCATGAAGGAAACCGGCTGGACCCAGCCCGAGGCCGCCTTCGCGCGTCTGGCCGCCACCTACAACAAGGGCGCGGATGGGAAGCTGGCCCGCCAGGACGACGCCGAGACCCGCAAGCTGAACTTCGACCCCAGCCGTCGCCTGACCATGGGCGGGGCGGGCCTGGTCGCCACGATCGACGACTACGCCCGCTTCTCGCGCATGCTGCTGGGCGGCGGGACGCTGGACGGGGTGCGGATCCTCAAGCCCTCTACCGTGCGCCTGATGGGAACCAATCATCTGGACGCCCGCGTCACCGAGACGTGGTGGCTGCCCAGCAAGGGCTCGGTCGGCTTCGGCCTCGACTTCGCGGTTCGCAACAGCCAGCCCAGGACGGCCGAGGAAAACCGCGGCGCGGTCGGCGAATTCTTCTGGGATGGCCGCGAGACGACGCTGTTCTGGGTCGATCCGGCCAACAGGCTGACGGCCGTGTTCTTCGTCCAGACCTTCCCGTTCGACGCCAGCCTGCACCGCGACTTCCGCGCGGCGGTCTATGGGCCGGGCTATCTGGGGCCCAAGGGAGACTGAAGCGCGACAGCCGAAAGTGGCCGCCGGTTTCGGCGCCCGTCGCGCGTCAAACTAAGGCCGGGGTTGGGCCGCCAGGTCCTGGGTCCTGGAGGCGCAGCCCCGCAGGGTTTCGCCGTCGATCCAGACCTCGGCCGAATAGCCGTAGCGGCGGTCGGACATGCCGTCCGAGCAATCGCCGGGCGTCAGGCGCAGGACGAGACGCTGCTCGCCAAGCGTGCCGTCCCAGACGCCCTGGTCGCCGTCGGCCCGCACGCCGGGATTGGCGGTGGCGACCTCCGGCTGGTCCGGACGGGCCAGGGTCATGCTGGCGGCGCGGATCTTCAGGGCCCAGAACGGCTCGGTTCCGACCGCGTCGAAGTCGCCGCTATAGTCCGGGCCCACCGTCACCGGCGCGTCGGCCGGCGGCGGAGCGTTCTCGTTCGAGCCCAGCGGCGCGTCGCAGGCGGCGAGGACGAGGGCGGCGGCGATCAGGACGGCGGTGCGCATGTCTCTGGCTATCCCGGCAAGGGCAGGAAAGGCTAGACTCCTCGTCGATGAATCGGAACGCTCGTCCCTCCTTCCTTGAGTTCTTCGCTGGCGGCGGCATGGCGCGCCTCGGCCTGGGCGAAGACTGGGCATGCGCCTTCGCCAACGACTTCGACGCGGTGAAGGCGGCGGCCTACCGGGCTAACTTTCCGGACGCTGAAGGCCACTTCCATGAGGGCGATGTCTTCGCCTTGAGCGCGGCCGCCCTGCCAACGGCGGATCTGGCCTGGGCCTCCAGCCCCTGCCAGGACTTCAGCCTGGCCGGCGCGCGGGCGGGCCTGGCGGGCGGCAAGTCTTCGGCCTTCTTCGGCTTCTGGACCCTGATGAAGGCCCTGTCGGCGCAGGGCCGCGCCCCGCCGGTGATCGTCATCGAGAACGTCGTGGGCCTGCTGACCTCGCATCACGGCGACGACTTCACCGCCCTGTGCGGCGTGTTGTCCGAGGAGGGCTATCGCTTCGGGGCGCTGGAGATCGACGCGGGCGCCTTCGTTCCGCAGTCGCGGCCCCGCGTCTTCGTGGTCGCCACCCGCCTGCCGACCGTCGATCTTGAAGGCGCCAGCGCCTTCCACAGCCGGGCCGTGCGCGCAGCGGCGGCGCGGCTGCCCGAGGATCTGCAAGCCCGCTGGATCTGGTGGGGCGTCCCGTCGCCGCCGGCCCGCAACACCGACCTGGCCGTCGTGCTCGAGCCCGACACGGCCGTGACATGGAACCCGCCGGAGCGCACCGAGGCCCTGCTGACCCTGATGGCCGACAGCCACCGCCAGGCGGTCGAGACGCGCCGCGAGGCCGGTGGCCGCTCGGTCGGGGCGGTGTTCCGCCGGATGCGCGGTGGCCAGCAGCGGGCCGAGGTGCGGTTCGACGGTTTGGCGGGCTGCCTGCGCACCCCGCGCGGCGGTTCCTCGCGCCAGACCCTGCTGGTCATCGAGAACGGCGAAGTCCGCTCGCGGCTGGTCACCCCCCGCGAGGGCGCGCGCCTGATGGGCCTGCCGGACAGCTACGCCCTGCCGCGTTCGCAGACGGCCGGTTTGCAGGTGATTGGCGACGGCGTCGCGGTTCCGGTGGTTCGCTGGCTGGCGGAAACCCTGTTGGAGCCTCTGCTCGATAGTAAAACTACAAGCCTCGCCGCCGAATGACCCGCTGACAGTCCCCGCTTCGGGGTCTACGGTGCGGCCCGCTTCCCGCAACCTAAGGCTCTGGGTTCTCAGATGGACGACGCTTCCTCCCTCTATGACGCCGCGCGTTTCAAGCGCGCCGGTCGCGGCAAGGTCTACGACTCGATCATCGACACCATCGGCGACACGCCGCTGGTCCGCCTGCCGCGGCTGTCGGCCGAGCTGAAGCCCAAGGGCGAGGTCCTGGCCAAGCTGGAGTTCTTCAACCCGCTCGCCTCGGTCAAGGACCGCATCGGCGCCGCGATGATCGAGGCCCTGGAGGCCCAGGGTCTTCTGAAGCCGGGCGCGACCATCATCGAGCCGACCTCGGGCAACACCGGCATCGCCCTGGCCTTCGTGGCCGCCGCCAAGGGCTATAAGCTGATCCTGGTCATGCCCGAGAGCATGTCGATCGAGCGTCGCAAGATGCTGCTGCTGCTGGGCGCCAAGCTGGAACTGACCCCGGCCGAGAAGGGCATGCGCGGCGCGGTCGCCCGCGCCCAGGAGCTGATCGAGGCCACGCCGGGCGCGGTCATGCCCCAGCAGTTCGAGAACGGCGCCAACCCGCTGGTCCACCGCGTCTCGACCGCCGAGGAAATCTGGAACGACACCAAGGGCGCCGTGGACGCGGTGGTCTCGGGCGTCGGCACCGGCGGCACGATCACCGGCGTCGGCCAGGTGCTGAAGGCGCGCAAGCCCGGCCTGAAGATGGTCGCCGTCGAGCCGGAGGCCTCAGCCGTGCTGTCGGGCGGCGCGCCCGGCCCGCACAAGATCCAGGGCATCGGCGCCGGCTTCGTGCCGGGCGTGCTGGATCGCGGCGTGATCGACGAGATCGTCCAGGTCAGCAACGACGACGCCTTCGCCATGGCCCGCCGCGCGGCGAACACCGAGGGCCTGCCGGTCGGCATCAGTTCGGGCGCGGCCCTGACGGCCGCCTTCGACCTGGCCTTGCGCGACGAATACGCCGGCAAGGTGATCGTGGCGATCATCCCCAGCTTCGCCGAACGCTACCTGTCCACGGCGCTGTTCGAGGGGCTCTGAGCCAGGCGAGCCGACGCCTTGACCGACGTCTACGACAAGGCCAAGCGCTCGGCCGTCATGGCGCGGGTGAAGAGCAAGGACACCACGCCGGAAAAGGCGTTGCGCCGCATCCTGACGGGTCTCGGCGTCCGCTACCGCCTGCATCGCAAGGACCTGCCGGGGAATCCGGATCTGGTGATGCCGGGGCGCAAGCTGGCGATCTTCGTCCACGGCTGCTTCTGGCACGGACACGACTGCGCGCGGGGCTCACGGGTCCCAAAGGCCAATCGCGACTACTGGCTGGCCAAGGTGGCCCGCAATGTCGCCCGCGACGAACGCTCGATCCGGGCGCTGGAAGCCGCCGGCTGGCGGGCCGAAGTGGTCTGGGAGTGCGCCTTCAAGGACGAGGCGGCGCTGACCGCCCGGCTTCAGGCTCTGCTGGCCTCGACCTCGGCGTCGTCGGACGGCGCGGCGGCGCCCGCCAAGACCTGAGCCAGGGCGCCGAACAGCTCGACCGGGTCGATCGGTTTGGCGACGTGGGCGTTCATGCCGGCGGCGGCGCAGGCTTCCCAGTCCTTGGCCGTGGCCGAGGCGGTGACGGCGATGACCGGGACGCCGCGGTTGGGACCGTCGCCGGCCCGCAGGATCCGGGTGGCTTCGCGGCCGTCCATGCCGGGCATGTAGAGGTCCATCAGCACCGCGTCGAAGGCCTCCGAGCTCAGCAGATCCAGCGCCTGCTCCCCGGATTCGGCCAAGGTGGCGTCGACGCCGAATGGCTCCAGGACGAGCTCTATGGCTCGGCGGTTGATCACGTGGTCGTCGACGACCAGCACCCGCAGGCCGTTGATCGAACGGGCTTCCTCCTCGGCGCGCGGCGCTTCGGCGGGTTCCAGCATCGCGGTCAGGGTGAAGCGCGCGCCCGCGCTGGGCGCCCTGCCGACGCTCAGGTCACCGCCCATCAGGCGAGCCAGCTCGCGGCTGATCGCCAGGCCCAGGCCCGAGCCGCCGTGCTGGCGGACCACGTCCGTGTTCAGCTGGTCGAAAGGTGTGAACAGGCGCGGCAGGGCGGCCTCGACGATCCCGGGACCAGTGTCATCGACCGTGATCGAAAGCAGGATCCGTTCGCCGGCCGGGCGGGCGTCGAGCACGACCGTGACGTCGCCGCGTTCGGTGAACTTGATGGCGTTGCTGAGCAGGTTGTTCAGGACCTGCTTCAGCCGCATGGCGTCGCCGGCGACCCAGCGCGGCAGGCTGGCCGCGCCGGCCACCCGCAGGCGCAGCCCCTTGCGCGCCGCCTCCGGCCGCCACAGGCGCAGGGTGTCGGACAGGGTCTGGCGCAGGTTGAAGGCGCTGTTCTCCACCGACATGCGACCGGCTTCGAGGCGCGAGAAGTCCAGCAGATCGTTCAGCAGGGTCCGCATCAGGCCGCCCGCGTCGGTTATGAGCTGGGCGTGGACCTTGGAACTGGTCTCGGCGACCTCGCTGTGCAGGCGCGCGGCGCCGGCCAGGATGGCGCTGATCGGGGTGCGCAGCTCGTGGCTGATCATGGCGACGAAGGCTGACTTGGCCGCCACGGCCTCCTCGGCCTCGTGGCGGCGGCGCTCGGCCTCGGCCTTGGCGTCGGCCTCGGCTTTCAGGGCGGCGCCCAGGGTTCGGCTGGCCACGGTGACCGAGACGATCATCAGGAGCGCCCCGAACCACAGGACGTCGGCCAGATTGGAGCCCGGATTGGCCGCCTTGGCCACGAACGGAACGATCAGCAGGTAGAGGGCGTGCGGCCAGGCCGCCATCAGGGTGGCCGAGCGGTCGCCGGCATTGACCACCACGACGTTCAACAGCGCCCCGGCCAGCAACATGCCGCCCAGGGTGGGAGCGAAGCGGATGTGCGACGAGAACAGCATGATCGACAGGGCGCCGAACGCCGTCGAGGTGATGGCCGGCGCGACGAACGCCGTCAGGCGCCGCCAGGTCGCCACGGGCGCGCTCGGGTTGATCTCCAGCGGACGCCGCACCCAAAGCTCGAACAGGTGGCAGAGCGTGTAAGCCAGCGCCCACGGCCAGCCCCAGACCGAATGCACATAGACCTGGAGTATAACGGCGATGACCAGGGCGGCGCCCAGGCGCAGATAGGTGTTCGCACGCCGCGAAACGGCGGCGCGAGCCACATCCCCCTGTACTTCCGTCGTCGACATGGCCGCCTGGCGCCCCCGAGGGATCCCCCGATCCCCTTCACCACCAAGACTAGGCGCGAAGGGCTAAAGGGAAATAAAAAAATCTCGGCGCGTCAATGGCTTGGCTTGAGGTGTGGTCAGGGTGAGATCGTGCGCCAAAACCGCTGTTTCGCGCACGGTGAAGGTAAGTTTTTCCTGAGCAAGCTTGGCTACGGGCGTGGCCCGAACGCACGCTCCAGGTCCTGGGCGGTGACGCCCTCGATCTCCAGCCGCTTGACCCGCGCGGTGTCGCCGGCGGCCAGGCGGACGGCCGAGCGAGGCACCTTCAGGGTCTTGGCCAGGAAGGCCAGAAGGGCGGAATTCGCCGCGCCGTCGACGGGCGGGCTGGCGACGCGCACCTTCAGAAAGGGCCGCCCGTCGCCGTCCAGCGACCAGCCGTCGACGGCGTCGCGGCCGCCGCGAGGGGTCAGCCGGACGGCCAGGACCTCCTTAGCCAAGGATGTTCAGCAGCATGCCTTGCAGGGCCGGCATGATGAAGATCTGGATGCCCCGCAGCAGCAGGAGAACGATGATCGGGCTGATGTCGACGCCGCCGATCGCGGGGATGATCCGGCGGAAAGGCGCCAGTATCGGGTCCGTGACGCGGTCCAGGAAGGTCGCGATATTGTAGACGAACTGGTTGCGCCGATTGATCACGTCGAAAGCGAACAGCCAGCTCAGGATCGCCGAGATGACGATCGCCCACCACAGCAGGTCGAGCAGGGCGTTGAGGATGAAGAAGACGAGATTGATGATCGGGGCCATGGGATTTCCGTCTGGACGCCACAGCTTCTTGCCGCGCCTGGAGGTTGCTGGCAAGGCGTGGTGAGAACCCCGCTTGACGTCCGCGCTCCGGAGCCGTATCTCCGCCGCTCCTTGGGGCCGTAGCTCAGATGGTAGAGCGCCTCGTTCGCAATGAGGAGGTCAGGGGTTCGATTCCCCTCGGCTCCACCAAGGACCCACATAAGCCTTTGTTTTGACAGACATATCGTCCGAAACGCTGGCGTCCGCCCCAAATTTTCCCCACATTTGAAGCGGGCTTCATTGACGCCGGGTGAGCCGCTTTGGCATTCGCTGAGCGCATCCATTCTCTTACAAGGTCGCTGCCCAACGCGGCCGTTCGCGCGATAATTTTAATCTCGCCGAACATGAATTCGATCGAGATCACCGTGCCTTCGAGGCTCGCGTCACCTTCCGAAGGAGAATGGCCTCGGCCTTGATCCGCGCAAATCCTGGCCCCCTTTCCGGCGAGGCGTCGGCGAAGAGCCCCGACATCGCGAGGCCTCCGCGGCGCCCCAGGGCGCGGCCGTTCAGTGCGATAGAAACAAGGCGGTGGGCACATTGCGGAGCACGTGCTCGGTAGCCCCGCCCATCACGAACTCAAGGACGGGCGCGCGTCCCGAAGCGCCCATGACCAGCATGTCGGCAGGCTTCTGGGCGAGATAGGCGTCGATCGCCTGGCCGATCCCCACGCCCGAGGCGTCGATCTCGTCTTTGGCCGCCTTGACGCCGTGCGCCGCGAGATGCCGGACCGCCTCGGCGGCGAGCCCCGGCCGGGCCGCCTCCTTCTCGTTGACGAAGGTGACGATCCGCACCGCCCGGGCCCGCTCGAGGATCGGCAGCGCGTCGCCCAGGGCCCGGGCTGCGTGCCGGCCGCCATCCCAGGCCACCGCGACATCGCCGATCCGCCCCTCGGCCAGCAGCGGTCGCCCACCCATGACGACCACGGGGCGGCCCGACGCGAAGATGATCCGCTTTACCCATTCGATCTGCTCGTCGAAGCGCTCGGCCATCGCCGCCAGGCACAGGTCGCGGGCGCGGACGCGCAGGGCCAGGCTGTCGTCGACCTTGAGGAGATTGATCCGATGAATCTCCGCGCCGGCGAAAACGCCGGCGGCCTTTGCAGCGCTCTCGAAACGTCGAACGGCCTGGCGACAGCTGGCCAAGCTTGCGTCCTCCCACTCCTGCTCGAGCCCGGCCAGCTTGATCAAGGCTTCGGAGACGACGTTCCTGGACAGGGGTATGTCGACCTGAACGGCTAGAACCGCGAGCTCTGCATCCAGGACCTTGGCGAAACCGATCGCCGACTCGATGGACTCATCGGGGGTGGCGGCCGGGTAGCTGTCGATCTGCAGGAGGATGTCCCGGAAACGCATGACAGGGTTCCTTTGGCCGTACGCAATCCCGCCGCGCCTGAACGCACGTCGAGGCACGCTAGCGAAAGGCCGCGGAAGCACTTTGACCTCGCTCAAGCCGGGCGAGCGGCCTTGACCGGTATCAAGGTTGGCGATGATCGCCCGAGGTTAGCTGCTCGCATGGAATCGACAAGCTCACCACCGCCGCCGGGCGACCCGATCCGGCACAACGTGATTCTGGTCGCGATCATCGTCGGCTTGGCCCTGCTGGCGATCCGCCTGGCCGACGTGATCCTTATGGCCTTCGGCGCGGTGCTGGTCGCCGTGCTGCTGCATGCGATCGCCGAACCGCTGCACCGGGGTCTCCGGCTGCGCAGACCTATGGCCCTGACGCTCGCCGTCGTGGTGGTCGTCGCTTGCGTCGCCGCCGCGGTCTGGACCTTCGGCCGCCAGGCCGAGGCCCAGTTCATCGCCCTGAACGACGTCCTGCCGCGCGCCTGGAGCGAGTTGCAGGCTCGGCTGTCCTCGACGCCGTTCGGGGGCGCGGCCCTGGCCGAGCTGGAACAATGGCGCGGGTTCGCGTGGCTGGTGAGCCTGGGCCCCAAGCTCGCCGCCGACACGGCCGGAGGCCTCGCCGGGACGATCATCGTGCTCTTCGCGGGCCTCTACCTAGCCTACCACCCTGGCTCCTATGTCGGCGGCGTGCTGATGCTCTTCCCGCGTCCGCGCCGGGAGCGGGCGCGACAAGTGCTGGACCAGATCCACCGCGCCCTGCGGCAATGGCTCGTGGGGCAACTGTGCTCAATGGCCCTGGTCGGCGTCACTACCGGGATCGGCCTGGCGGTTGTGGGCGTTCCCTCCGCCGCCGCGCTGGGCCTGATCGCCGGGATCGGCCAGTTCGTGCCGGTGATCGGCCCAATGGTCGCGCCCCTGCCAGGACTGCTGGTCGCGCTCGAAGCCGGCCCGCAGACCCTGCTTTGGGCCGGTCTGGTCTATCTGGTCTCGGCTCAGCTCGAGGCCAACCTGATTACGCCGCTGGTGTTGCGGCAGCTGGCGCAGCTGCCGATGGCGGTGACGCTGTTCGCCGTGCTGGCCATGGGCGTTCTGCTCGGCCCGCTGGGGGTGCTGTTCGCCACCCCGCTCGCGGTCGTCGTCTATGTCTTCGTCCGCATGGTCTATGTGGAGGGCGTCCTGGGCGAGGTCCTCGGCCCGCCGGCCTGAATGACGCTCGCCAGCCGCCGGCCCGCGCGGCGGCGTCCCAGGGCGATCAGCGCCGCGCCGGTGCTGGCCAGGGCTAGGCCCAGGAAGATCGCCGTCAGGTCTTGCGCTCGCCCCGCCCCCGCCACCACGACGCCGGCCAGGCCGCTGGCGATCGACGAGGCCAGCATCCAGCGCCACACGCGGGCGGGCCGCAGGTCCAGGGCCAGGACGAGCTCGCTGGCGCCGTCGAGGATCAGGACGGCGCCGATCAGCATCGTGGCGGCCATCAGACCCGCGTCATAATGGAAGAACAGGAACGCGCCGGCGGCGACGGCCGCCAGGCTCGTCGCGATCCCGCCCCACAGGGACTTGCCCGTGGCGATGAGCAGCGACACCAGCAACATCACCGCGCCGAAGAGCCATAGCAGCCAGCCGGCGGCCGCGCCGATCACCAGCGGCGCGACTTGTGGCAGGGCGACCGCGGCCAGGCCGGCGGCGATCAGCGCCACGCCCAGGCCGGTCAGAGTCATGCGATGGCGCCGCGACTTGGCGGCGATCCGGCGTCCCGGTCCGACGGATGGGGGGTTCTGTGTCATGGCTTCATCAGCTGCCGTCGCCACGCAAGGCCGGCGCGTACCCGACCTTGCCGGGCGCGGCCCCGGCCGTCCAGCCCGCCGGGCCAAGCGCGGCGTGCGGCCGGGGCGCGCGGTGGCGATCCTTGATCAGTCGCCAGCTCTCGCCCGCATACGCCGGGTCCCCCAAGCGACAGGCGGAGACGACGGCGCTCCACCAGCCCGGCCGTTCCGGCCTGATCGGCCGCAGCCGTCCCAGCGCGTTGAGCGCCTCGATCACGGGGATGAGCCGGTCGGCGCCTGCCCGGGCCCTGGCGAGCACGGCTTGCGGGACGCCGAGATAGTGGGCCAGGAGAACATCACGCAGCTGGGCGACCTCGCCCCGCGTCGTCGGATCGTGCGCTTCGAGCGCGACCTCGCACTCGGTGTCGAACCCCTCGGCGCGATTATTGAGGTTCGCCGAGCCGACACGGGCCACACGATCATCGAACAGGCTGACCTTGGAGTGCACGACGATCGGCCGTCCTTGAGCCGTTTTCGGCGCATAGGCGCGGAAGTGGCTATGCTTGTCCGCCGCGATCAGACGCCGGATCAGCGGCGCGCGAGCCGGATCCATGGTGAGGCGGTCGAACCAGCTCGGGGCCCGCTCGGCGAGAATCAGGATCACCTCGGGTCCTTCGGGCTCGGCCAGGCGCCGCGCCAAGGCGTCGGTCAGCAGGTGAGAGGTGAAATACTGGTTCTCCAGATAGATCACCTCCCGCGCGTTCGCGATGCAGTCCAGGTGCAGCCGAAGGATCTCGTCGACCAGCGGCCGCCCCCGGTGGGCCGGCTCGGTCCGCGCGATGGCGACCGGCGTGTCGAGCAGGTGGGCCGTCTGGACCCGGGGCCAGTCGGCCCCGCTCTGGTCGGGGACGAAGTCATCGCCCCAGGCGCGCGCCCATCGAGTCCTGAAGAGATCGGCAAGCGCCGCGGCCGCCGCGCCCTCGACCAGCACCATCACGTCATGCCGCGGACCGTGGCGAATCCTGTGCGGGAGGATGCGGCGCGGGTCGTCGTCGCGGTGCCCGACGGTGTCCCAGCGGTTCACGGCGATATCGGCGCCGCCGCAGAATGCGATCTCGCCGTCGACGACCACGACCTTCTGGTGGTGGCACGCCCCAAAGGGAATCTCGCCATCTTCGCGATACCGAACGGCCGTGCCGCGGAATGCCTTACGCGCCCTGTGCTCCAGGATCGCGTGGCTGCCGTTGACCGAAAGAGTCGACTTCCAGATCAGAACGCGAACGTCCAGCGCCGGATTGGCCTTGGAGAGGCGAATGAGCACCTGCCCGATTTCGTCGGGGTCGCTCGGCCCCTCGTGGCCGTCGGGCGCGAGCCGCGTGCGCGGGTCGAAGGCCCACCCCAGGATCCAGATCGATTGCTTGGCCCCCTCGATCGCCTCTAGCAGGGCGGCGTAGTACGCCTGGGCGTCGATCAGGAAGGCCAGCCGCCGGGCCGTCTCCACGCGCCAGCAAGTTTCGCCCGGTCGCAGGAGGGTCATGGCCGACTCACGAACTCTTCCCGTGGCTCCAGCCGCGCGGCCGGGGCTTGCCAGAAGCCTTCGCCCATCGCGGCGGCGCAGCCGGCCTCGAACGAAGCCTCCGCCTCCTCGAACCTCAGTCGCACGCCGGCGAAGCCGGAAGGTTGCGCCATTGACGATGGCGGCGCGGGCAGGCGGCGAGACCAGAATTCGTCAAAAGCCCAGTCAAACCCGTGATCCGGCACCACAACCTCGCTAGAAGGGCTTCAGGCAAGTCCGTTCATTCGGGCCAAGTCCCATCACGCACGAGCTTTGGCGCGCGCGGCTTGATCGAGATCAAACCGCGGGGCGGCCGCTCCAGTGAAAGCGCGCATCGCTTCCTGTCCGTCTTCTCAGGGCTCAGACTCTAGCGCCGCGTGGGAGAAAATCTCAGGGCGGGTCACCGGCGCTAAGCGCGCGGCGTGTGCTCGAACTCCTACGTATATTATATAGCGCCTTTCTAGGTGGCTGTCGAATTTGAGCCATGTTGCGATACATTAATATTTTCGCCGTTCCATGGATAGATTTTCGAAAATATTCAGAACGGAACCGTCGCGGTAGTTCTGGGCATTTCTACTCCGTGACGACCTGTCACAGATGCAAAGATGCAGATGTACTTATAATTACATCGGAATTTTATCGCCATTAGGATGGCTGATGGCGCCTACGGCGACCGACCGTGGGTGGGTCAAGATCATGAACGGAGCAAGCAATCCGACCGGCCCGTTTTGGGCTGGGTCATTGGCGTGCGGCTGGATCGCGCCGCCGAACAATCAGGCCGATCGGCTGGTGGCTTCGTCGGGCCGGCCGCCTTCGGAGAGTTCGCCTATATCCTGCTAGTCAAACTCTATCGCGCCTAGTGGTCCTCGATAGCGCAGCAAGTTGGCCGCCGCCGTCCCGCGAAAATGATGGATATGAGCGCCGGTGTCTCACCCGTGCGACAGCTTAGAATACAAGAATTTCACGGTTAAGATTCACGAAACGATTCCAGAATGATTGTTATCGGCAAAGAAACTTACCAACATCGGAAAGTATCTTCTCTGTAGCGTAATATATTTTCCAGAATACTTCTATTCGCAACCCGAAATGAAAGTGGTCACAGTGTCCGACATCAAAACCAAGATCGTCACCTGGAGCGACAGAGATCGGGAAGTCGGGGAAATCGTTCACAAGAGAGCCGGAAAGCATCTCGAGAGCGCTCTCCTCAACGCTTATCGGATCATCGATCCATCGCTGAAAGCGTTGCCGCGCGATGTCTGGGAAAACGAAAAGAAAAAGTTCTCCTTCATCGCCAGGGGGAACTTTCCTGCCGAGTATTTTGAACAACAAGCCGTCATCACGCAGAACATTTCCAGCAGTCTGGATTTCGCGACCTATCTCAGCAAGACCTACGCGGCGTATGCTGCTGGTCTGGCCTCCGGGCTGATGAAGGAAAAGGGCTGGAACGAGAAGAATTCCGACGAACTGATGCTGAGCCTGATGAAATCGGTGTTCTCCGATGCCAGCGTCGTGATGTTCAACTATTTCCAGGTCCTGAACGCCAAAGCCGATGAAGAGCGCGCGGTCGTCGAGGCGGAGCGTCTGGCGGTGGTCGAAGAACAGAACGCGGTCGTCACGGCCCTGGCCGACAGCCTCAAGCGTCTGGCTCAGGGTGACCTGACGGCGCGGATCGCGGTCCCCTTCAACGGGCGCTACCAGCAGATCAAGGACGACTTCAACGCCGCGATCGACAGCTTGCGCGAGGCGATGAACGCCATCGCGGCGACAACGAGCGGCTTGCGGGCGGGGTCGGACGAAATCGCCGCCGCCTCGGACGACCTGTCACGGCGCACGGAGCAACAGGCCGCGAGCCTGGAGGAAACCGCCGCCGCGCTCGACGAGATCACCGCGACGGTCAAGCGCAGCGCCAACGGCGCCCAGCAGGCTTCCGCCGCGGCCTCCGGCGCCACCGTCGACGCCGCCAAGTCGGGCGACGTGATGAACGAGGCGGTGTCCGCCATGGGCGAGATCGAGCAGAGCTCGAAGCAGATCACCAACATCATCGGCGTGATCGACGAGATCGCCTTTCAGACCAATCTTCTGGCCCTCAACGCTGGTGTCGAGGCGGCTCGCGCCGGCGATGCGGGGCGCGGCTTCGCCGTCGTCGCCCAGGAAGTCCGGGCCCTGGCTCAACGGTCGGCCGACGCCGCCAAGGAGATCAAGGGCTTGATCGCCAGCAGCACGGCCCAGGTCGAGCGCGGCGTGAAGCTGGTCGGTGACACAGGCAAGGCTTTGACGGGCATCGTCGGCAAGATCACCGAAATCGACGCCCTGGTCTCGGAGATCGCCCAGTCCTCGCAAGAGCAGGCGACCGGTCTCAATCAGGTCAACACCGCCGTCAACCAGATGGATCAGGTCACCCAGCAGAACGCCGCCATGGTGGAGCAGGCCACGGCCGCCGCTTCCAACCTGAAGTCCGAAGCCGGCGAACTGGAGCGCCTTGTGGGGCGCTTTGAAACCGGGAACGCGGCTGTCGCGCCCCGGCTGGAAGCCGCCGTTCCCGGTCGCCACGCGCCCGGTCGCAATCCGGTGGCCCAATCCCAGGCGCGGGTGGCCGCCTTCGCCAGGCCGGGAGCGGCCGCCTCGACCGCCGCAAAGGTTTGGGAGGAGTTTTGATCCTCGACGTGGGCCCAAGCGCCTGGCCGATGGCCGCCGCTTGGGCCTGCCAGTGTTCGACCCGTTCGAAGATCAGGAGTCCTCATGACCCGACAGCATGTCTCTGACGGCGTACCCGAGCTGACGTCCCAGGACATCGTCAAGCTGTTCGCCGTCACCTATCTTCCGCTGTGTGACGCGCTGGAAAAGGCGGGAGTGATCAGCAAGACGGATCTGGCGGCGCATGTCTTGGCGCTATCGGCGGGGCAGGAACCTGCCGCGTGGGCGCAGGTCGCCGTCGCGCTGGCGACTGTTCTGCAGCGACCCGTAGAGGCTGATACCGCCGCGCCGACGGGATCCGCGAACCTCACACTCATCACTGGCGGCAAGACCAGCTGATATCCGAAGACCGCAAATGGCCTTCTTGAGGGACCGCGCCGATGTGGCTTTCGTCAGGCGCGGTCACCGCGTTTTTGGCGATGACGGTTGGCGTTCACGCCCCGGCGCGATTTTTGACGAGATCGTCGACGACGTAGGGATCGGCGAGGGTGGAGGTGTCGCCCAGGCTGGTGAGTTCGTTCTCGGCGATCTTGCGCAGGATGCGGCGCATGATCTTGCCCGAGCGGGTCTTGGGCAGGCCGGGGGCCCACTGGATGACGTCGGGGGCGGCGAAGGGGCCGATCTCGTGACGGACCCACAGGACCAGGGCCTTGCGCAGGTCCTCGGTCGGCTCGACCCCGGCGTTGAGCGTGACATAGGCGTAGACGCCCTGGCCCTTGATGTCGTGCGGACAGCCGACCACGGCGGCTTCGGCGACGGTCTCGTGGGCGACGAGCGCGCTCTCGATCTCGGCGGTGCCCAGGCGGTGGCCCGAGACGTTGATGACGTCATCGACCCGGCCGGTGATCCAGTAGTAGCCGTCGGCGTCGCGCCGGCAGCCGTCGCCGGTGAAGTACTTGCCGGGATAGGTCGAGAAATAGGTCTCGAAGAAGCGCTGGTGGTCGCCATAGACCGTGCGCATCATGCCCGGCCAGCTGTCGGTGATCACGAGATTGCCCTCGGTCGCGCCGGCAAGGACCAGACCCTCGGCGTCGACCAGCTGCGGCTTGACGC